>DATJTV010000268.1:0-26705 GCA_035503055.1 Acetobacteraceae bacterium | reverse complement strand
GAGAAATTCCCGGTCTTCTCCAAGCCCATCACCAATCTGCGCGGCATGGGCGTCGGCTCGCGCGTGATCGCCGATGAAGCCGAGTATAGGGCCTCGCTCACCGCCGGCCATATGTGGATGACCCTGCTCGAAGGCGAGCATGTAAGCTCGGATGTCGCGATGGCGGAGGGCCGCCCGTGCTGGTGGCGCCATACCACCGGCGAGCCCGGTCCGGGCGGCACGTTCGACCATTGGACCATCCATGCGGCCGCGCGTCCGGCGCTCGAGGCAGCCTGCGGCGCCTGGGCCGAGCGGCACCTGGCGGGCTATACCGGCATGATCAATCTCGAGACGATCGGCGGGCGCATCATCGAGGCGCATCTGCGCTTCGCCGACCAGTGGCCGGACCTTTATGGCGCGGGATGGGTGGAGGCCGTGATCGGCCTCTATCGCTCAGGACGTTGGCGGTTCGCGGATGCGGATCGGCGGGACGGCTACAGCCTCGTGCTGTTCGGGCCGCATGGCAGGCGCTATCGCCATCCGTCGCCGGCGCTGGCGGAGGCGATCCGGCGGAGGCGCGGCGTCTCCAGCCTGCAGATCACGTTTTACGAGAATCGCCCGCCCGAGACCCACGCGATGCCGCCCGGAGGGTTTCGGCTGGCGATCGTCAATGCGTACGATCTCGGCGCCGGTGAGGCGGCGCGTGCGGCGCTTGCGCGGGCGCTGCTCGCGCGCACCAGGGGCTCTGCCCCCGACACCCCTGCTGGGTCCTAGAGCGGGATGCGTTCGCTTCGGCTCACGCATCCCGCTCCAGGTCTTTGTTTTCCCGCGTGATTCACGCCTTCGGTGATTCCGCCTTCGGCGATCACGCTCTAGGAGGCCCCAGACCCCCACTCCCCTAAGTAATGGATTGCAAAGGCTCCGCCTTTGCTGGGGGGTCCGGGGGGCAAAGCCCCCGAGCAGGGTCCAGGGGCAGCGCCCCTGGCCTTGTCGTCCTGCTAAGCCTTCTCCTTCTGATCGACTTCCTTGAGCACTTCGACTGCCGTCTTGAACGCGTCGAGCCCTGCCGGGATCCCGCAATAGATGCACGCCTGGAGGAGGATTTCCTTGATTTCCTCGCGTGTCACGCCGTTGGTGAGGGCGGCGCGCATGTGGAGCTTGAGTTCGTTCGGGCGGTTGAGTGCCGTGAGCATCCCGAGGTTGAGCATGCTGCGTTCTCTTCGGCCGAGCCCGGGCCTGGTCCAGATCTCGCCCCAGGCCATCTCGGTCGTGATCTTCTGGAAGGCGCGGAAGAATTCGTCCGCGTTGGCGAGCGAGCTGTCCACGTAGTCCGCGCCCAGCACCTCGCGCCTGACCGCGAGGCCCTTCTTGAAGAGCGCGCTCGAATATTCCGGATGATCCGGATGCTGCGCCATTGGTCGGTTCCTCCCGGCGTTGCAGCCGGGAGGTTAGGGCGGATCGGGCCTCGATGGAATGACGGGCCGGGGGCGGGGCGCGCCTTCCGTCCGCTGCGCTTGCGCCTCGCGGACCCGGCTGTTAAACGGAGGCACGTGGTACGGTGCAATGGAACAGATTGCGGCTAAACGCTTCATTCGATCGCTGTATCGACATGTCCTGAGCCGCGAGCCACGGGAGGGCGAGCTCGGCCTTTGGGCGGAGAAGGCCGTTCGGGGCTTTCCCCCGCAGGAGATTTTCCGCTCGTTCGTCAACTCCAGGGAATACGGCAACCTCACGGCGAGGCATGCGGCGGAAGAGCGGGCGGCTCTGATCTATCCTCTCGGGCACCTCCATTCGCCCGTCGTCGATCCCGCCGAGGCGAAGAAATACGTCCGCACCAGCAAGGACGCTGACATCGACATTCCCGGGATCAAGATTTCCCGACAGCGCATGCTCGATTTCTGGGATGGAACGATCGAATTCATCAAGACGACATCGTTTGCCGCGGAGGGCGCTTCGGACGATCGGTACCATTACCCGAATCCCAGCTACCCTTACGGCGATGCCCTCATTCTTCGAGCGATGATAGGGCGGTACCGCTCCGCGCGGGTGATCGAGGTCGGCTCCGGCTTTTCCTCAGCCTGCATGCTCGATGCGGCCGAGGATGCGGGGATAGAGGATTTCTCGCTCACCTGCATCGACCCCTATCCGGCGCGGCTGCAGGCCCTGCTTCGCCCCTCCGACACCTTGCGTGTCCGCATTATCGACAAGCCCGTGCAGGAGGTCCCGATCGATCTCTTCCTCGCCTTGCGCCGGGGCGACATTCTCTTCATCGACTCGACGCACGTCCTGAAAACCGGAAGCGACGTCTGTCATGAGCTGTTTTCGATCCTGCCGCGTCTGGCGACCGGCGTGATCGTTCATTTCCATGATTGCCAGTACCCGTTCGAGTATCCCGACGGATGGATATTCGACGACAACCGCTCCTGGAACGAGATCTACGCGGTGCGCGCGTTTCTCATGTACAATTCACACTTCGAGATACTGTTCTGGAACGGCTTCTTTGCGCGCAGCGCCAGAGCCCACATCGCGGCGACGTTCCCCGCCTTCCTCAAGCATCCCGGGGGTGGGCTCTGGATAGACAGGCTGGGGCCGCCCAAGACGAGCCGTCTGCTGGAAGACTAGCCCCTCCTTTTCGTCCCCCATCTCTCCGCTTGCTCATCGAGAGGTCCCGTGGCACTTTGTCGTTACACTTGTCACGATTTTCCTGTTGTCCCGATACGATGCTCAATCCTCCCGAGGCGTACGAATATATATGGTCGCTCTATAAGCATGTCCTGAAGCGTCAACCGACCCGAGGGGAGCTGGCCCAATGGATCGAGAAGGCCGTTCAGGGCGGGGCTCCCGAGGACATCTTCGAGGCGTTCGTCACTTGCGAGGAATACCGCGAGCGTGTCGCGGCGACGCGCGTCACGTCGAAGTTTCCTCCCGGCCATTTCTACTCGCCGATCGTCGATCCCTCGGAGGCCAGGAAATATGTCCGGACGGTGAACGGCGGCGAGATGGACATACCGGGGGTCAAGATACCCCTAAGCCGCATGCGTGTTTTTTGGGACGCGGCCATCCCATTCGTCGAGACGACGGCGGTTGACGGCGAGGGCGGTTCGGGCCCGGAGCGGGGTTGCGCGTACGGCGATGCGGTGATGATCCGGGCGATGGTCGGGCGGTACCGGCCGGCGCGGGCGATCGAGGTGGGACCCGGAGTCTCGTCCGCATGCGTGCTCGAGGCGGCCCGGGATGCGGGGATCGCGGATTTCTCGCTCACCTGCATCGGCCGCGAGCCCGAGGGCGTGCGAAGCGTGCTTGGCACCGCCGATGGAGAACGGGTTCGGATTCTCGGAACGCCGGTGCAGGAAGTCCCGATCGGGCTGTTCGGGGCGCTGGGCCCGGGGGACCTGCTGCTGATCGATTCGACGCATGTCCTGAAGACCGGGAGCGACGTCTGCGACGAGCTGTTTCGGATCCTGCCGAGCCTCGCGAAGGGCGTGATCGTCCATTTCCGCGATTGCCGGTACCCGTTCGAATATCCCGAAGAGTGGATTTTCGACGACAACCGCTCCTGGAACGAAGCCTACGCCGTGCGCGCGTTCCTCATGTACAATTCGGACTTCGAGATTCTCTTCTGGAACTCCCTGTTCGCAATCGGCTTCAAGGATCGCATCGCGGCGACGGTGCCCGCCTTCCTCGGCGATCCCGGAGGAGGTCTCTGGATCGAGAGGGTGGCCCGGAGAGCAGCGAGCGGGATGCGCGAGGGTTGAGCGAAGGCGTCCCGCGCCGGGTGTAACGTCGTGTACCACATTGACAGAATGCGCGTTTTCTGCAATGGAACATTATGTCCCAAAACGGGAAAGTGTCTCATTGCGGGGATGCCGTGAACGTCGCCGATCACGACCTGGCGGCGACTTCGCTCTTCCGTTCCGGCGTTCCTTCCCATGCGCCTCGATCGAGGATGCGCTGCTTCGGGGCGCGCTGACGTGGGAGCCGCCGTGCCGGAAGGGCCGCGCGAGGGGCCGGCGGACGGGCCGCTCGAGGGACCTCCCGAGGGCCCAAAGGTCTTCGTTTTGGGCTCCGCGCGCTCGGGCACCTCGATTCTCTACCTGGCGCTTCGTCGCGTATTCGGGTTGAGCGGACCGGGGGAGAGCCACGTCTTTCCCATCTTCGTGCGCATCCTTCACGAGTTCTGGCAGTATCGCGAAGGCCTGGTCGCCAGGGACGCCAACAACAAGAAGCTTCTGGCCTATCGCCTGGACCCGAAGCTCTTCCGGGCTCACCTCGCCCTCTTCATTCGCTCCTTCTATGCCTCGCAGTTCCCCACCGGCGCCTGGGTGGACAAGACGCCGGGAGCGGAAGCGATCCTTGCGGCGTCGATGATCATGGAGGCGTTCCCCGCGGCCAAGATCATCGCGACCAAGCGGACCGGGGTCGAGGTGGTCCGCTCCTTCTCCACCAAGTTCTCCTCGGGGCTCGAGGAGGCCTGCAACGCGTGGGCCGGGGCAATGGCAGCGCTGCATCAGGCGACCGAGAAGTTTCCCGGCATCCTGGTGGTCGATCAGTACGACATCGCGAACCGTCCGGCGGAGACCGCCGAGCGGATCGCGACCTATATCGGCATGCCCGAGAAGAGCGCGGCGCTGGCCGAGTTCTTTGCCGGCACCGAGTTCGACCGGAGCTCGACACATTCCTGGCAGACCAGGATGACGCTTGCCGACGTCGACTGGGGCGAGCGGGGAAGGCGGACGTTCGAGCGCATCTGCGGCTCGATGATGCAGAGATTCGACTACCCCATGTAGCGAAGGCGGAGCGGCCATGGGCGAGCGCTCATCGCGGAATCTTCGTCGGGCTTCGGCGGCCGGGCGGGCGGTGCTGGCGGTTCTGCTGCTGGCGGCTGCGGTCGCGGCCAGCGCCGTTCGGCCGGCGTACGCCGCGGGCGGCGCGTTGCCGCAGATCTGGATGGGGGCGACGGAGCCGGTCTGGCGCGCGGCTCATGGATGGCCGCCCAACGACTACATGGAATTGTTCCAGCCCAACGCGCCCTGGCAGTCCGCGGCACGGTACGTCCGCGTGTTCCAGCTCTCGAAGCGGTTCGTCGAGCAGACCAGCAACGGCGACCTTTCCCGCGTGATCGCCGATCTCAACCGGCGCGGCATCCTGCTCGCGATGCAAGGCACCCCGAACCTGCCCACGTCCGGATGCGGCCGCGGCATCGAGAGCTACGGTCCGCCCGCCGACATGGGCCGCGACGCGGCGCGCATCCGGGCACTCGGCGGGGCGCTCAGCTACATCATGATGGACGAGCCGCTGTTCTTCGGACACCTGTTCCCGGGGCGAGGGCGCTTGATCGCGTGTCACGCGCCGATCGCAACGATCGCAGCGGACGCGGCGCGCAAAATCGCCGAGGCGCGCTCCGTCTTCCCCGCGGTCCAGGTCGGCGAGACCGAGCCCTTCGGGATTCCCTTCTTGAGCGCCGGGGATTGGGCCGGGCTGCTCCAGCAATGGTTCCGCGCGTTCCAGAGCGCGACCGGACGGCCCCTTGCCTTTCTCCACGCGGACATCGTCTGGCCTCGGCCCGACGCGATCAGCCAGTTCGAAGCAGCGCTTCCCGTCATCCGTGCCGCCGCCATCCCGCTCGGGATCATCTACGACGGGACCCCGTTCGACCCGAGCGGTGCGGCGTGGGTGGCGGATGCGAAGGCGCATGTCGCTTTGATAGAGAACCGGCTCGGCATCATTCCGGCCCAAGCGGTCTTCCAGACCTGGACGGAGATGCCCGCGCGCATGCTGCCGGACACCGCGGATAACAGCCTGACGGGTCTCATCGCATGGTACGTCGCGCGGCACTGAGCCCTCCGGAAATGGAAGAGAAGCGCGCGGATCCGAGGGTGGGAGACCTCTTTCGGTCGGTTCTGCGGCGCGAGCCCAGCGAAGCGGAGAGAGAGCGCTGGACCGTCGCATTGAAAGCGGGACAGTCCTTCGAGGACGTCTTCTATGTCCTCGCCCGATCCAACGAAGCAAGCGCGCTCCGCGATGGCGGGGCCGCTCCTTCGCCGGCGGCTCCGCCGAAGCAGACGGAAGCGATCAAGCTCGGCCATCCGCCCGGTCATTTCTATTCGCCGATCGTCGATCCGGCGCAGGCCAGGAAGTACGTAGAGCACTACGGGGATCCGTCTCTCGACGAAATCGAGGGAATCGATCTCGACCTCGAGGAGATGCGCCGGTTCTGGCAGGCGGAGGCCGGCGTCCTGCGCTACGAGTTCAAGCCGGAGGGCGGGCCCGACCGCTATCACCGCGAGGCCACCCATTATCCCCGGAGCGACGCGATAACGCTGCGGGCGATGATCCATCATCATCGCCCGCGACGGATGATCGAGATCGGATCCGGCTGGTCATCGGTCTGCGCGCTCGACGCCGCCGAGGCCGCGGGGCTTGCCTTCAGCCTGACCTGCATCGAACCGTTCCCGCGGCGGCTCCGCTCCGCCCTCCGCGCGGGGGACGAGAGCCGCGTGACCATTGTGGAGCGATACGTTCAGGACCTGCCCGCCTCGACCTTCAAAGACCTGGAAGCGGGGGACATTCTCTTCATCGATTCGTCGCATGTCCTGAAGACCGGCAGCGACGTTCACCATGAGCTCTTTCATATCCTGCCGGCGCTGAAACCCGGCGTGCTCGTGCATTTCCACGACTGCCGGTGGCCGTTCGAGTATCCGCGTGGCTTCATATTCGACCGTGGCTATTCCTGGAACGAGGCCTATGCGGTCCGCGCGCTGCTGATGTACAGCAAGCGTTTCAAAATCGCCTTCTACGGCGGATTTTTTGCCCAGGCCTGTCGTGACACAGTCATGGCGGTGCGGCCGGATTTCTTCACCAATGTCGGCAGCGCGCTCTGGATACGCGTCGAGGGTTGAGCCCGCGACACGATTTTCGTGACAAGCAGGCCGTCTCGCGGCGCGCCGCAGTCCGCTCTGCGATCAGGTCGCGAGGAGCCGCTTCACCAAGTCGAAGTCGGGGCGCGTGATGAGCTTGACCAGGACCGGGTGGTGGGAGACCCCGTGCAGGGGCTCGAGGGTGACGTTCGGCAAAGCGCCCATGCGGGTTGCCTGCTCGTTGTCGGCCGCGTGTTTCTCGCCCCAAACGAGAGTGACCTTCGGCGGGTTCGGGTGCTGCTCGTAAAGCGGCAGCAGGTCGACGAGCATCTCGGGTTTGGTCCGCAGGAGGGGGCGGAACCCCGGATGCTTCGGCGCCTCCTCGGCGATGTCGGGATGCCCGGTCATCGGGCTGATCGCGAGCACGCCGCGGACGCCCGCGAAATCGAGCGCGTAGCGGAGCGCGGCATAGCCGCCGCTCGAGCTTCCGATCATGAAGACCTTGGTCGCGCCGAGATCGGCGACGATGGTCTTGAGCCCCTCCACGCACTCCTCGTAGTCGGCGCCCAGGCCTTCGACGCCGGCCAGGTGGAAGAGCCGGCGCGCGTCGCGCAGCACGACCAGGTGGCAGTTCGACATTTCCAGGAACTCGGGCGTAAGCCAAAACGCTTCGCTCGCGCCGCCGAAGGCGATCAGCGCCTGCTTCACCTGGCCCGCGCGTACGATCATCACGTCGGTCGGCGGGCGGACCTCGATGGGCGCCGCGAGCCCGTCCACGCTCACGTCGTGCGCGCCGTTCAGCCGCTCCAACGAATCCTTGTCGTAGATCCGGGCGCGCTCGCATGAGCGTTCGAGGCGTATGACCCGCTTGTCGAACGGATCCTCCTCCTTGAGCCTTTCGACGGTCTGGCGCGCATTGTCGACGTAGCCGTAGCAGAGAAGCGTGTACGCGCCTTTGAGCGTGGCCTCCATCGGCTGGTCCACGTTGTACGCGGTGTAGATGGCTTCGGTCACGGCTTGTGACAGCGGCATGCTCTGGTGTCCCCCTGCGCCCGTGCGAAAACGGGCCTGCCTCTCAAAAAAGGTGTCGGTCGCGCCGCCTTGCACCCTTTGCGTCGATCGTCACTTCGCCCAAGACCGGGCTCCGCTCAAAACCGGGCTCCGCGGGGAGCCGCTTTCGTTCGACCGCGCAATCTGCCGATCCCCGAGGGTCCGGGATCCTCCAGCAGTTTAGAAACGTGATATTTTATCAAGGATTTGCCGCAACGTCACCCTTGCGGACATTGTACGTTTTCCGCTCCTTCCCTGTCAACGTTTCAGCTGCATTTCATTACGTTTCAGGAAACGGCGGCTCGTTCACCCTGTGCCTCCCGCGAAGCCGCGATGCGGCGGCGGGGAGCCGGGCCCGCGCCGCCGCAACCGAGCGACCTAATCCTTCAATTTGGTCGTCAGCGCGCGCCGGACTTCGGCCATGCCGAACTGGATCTCCTCGGCGAGCTCCGCGACCGTCGCGCGGTCGGCCTCGTCGATCCAGGTGACGACGTCGGCGAGCGTGAGCGGCAGCGTCTCGGCCTCGAGCTGGCGCTTGCGCTGGTCGAGCTGCCGCTTCTTGTCGAGCCAGGTCTCGACCTCGACCACCTCTTCGCTGCTCAGCGCATCGAGGGCGCGTTCGTTGATCTTCCCGGTGAGAAGATTGACCGACCCCACCGGCGCGGATTTCGCCCTTCCCGATTCCGGGTCGGCGAGCGTCTTCACGAGCTGGACGTTGTTGCCGCGGATGCGAAAATGCATTTGCTCAGGCCTCCGTCGGCCGCCGGGGGTGGCGGGCCGTCTGTGATCATCATACGCATGATGATCACAGAGCGCAACCCGCGCCGGGGCGCTCAGCGCGTCGCGACGAGGAAGAGGCGCGGGAAGGGCAGCAGCACGCTGCCGTCCGGCAGCGCGGGATAGGCCTGGCCCGCGAGGTCGCGGTAGCGGGCGAGGTAGGAAGCGCGCTCGGGCTCGTCGAGCGGGCTCAGGAACGGCCGCAGGCCCGTCGCCTGAAGCCACTCCACCACGCCCTCCGCGCCGCCGGCGAGCGGATGGTGGTACGTCGTCCGCCAGACATCGACCCGGCCGCAAAGCGGGCGGAGCAGGCGGTAATACCATTCGGCGCCGGGGAGCGCGGTCCGCGCGGCGGCGGCTTCCCCGAGCTTCGCGGCCCACGGCGCCTCGGCCGCGAGCGCGCGCATCAGGCGGTGCGTCGGCTCCTCGAGGTTGTCGGGCATCTGCACGGCGAGGCTGCCGCCCTCGGCGAGCTTGCCGAGCAGGCGCGGCAGAAGCCCCTCGTGGTCGGGCACCCACTGGAGCGCGGCATTGGCGAAGAGGAGGTCCCACGGACCGGGATCGTCCCACGTCTCGATGCCGGCCAGCCGGAACTCCGCGCCGGGCAGGCGGCGGCGCGCCTCCGCGATCATGTCCGGCGAGCTGTCGATCCCGACGATCGCGGCTTGGGGAAAGGCGCTCGCGAGCAGCTCGGTGGAGTTCGCGGGGCCGCAGCCGAGATCGGCCGCGCGGCGGACGGCGCTCGCCGGCAGGGCAGCGAGCAGGTCGCGCACCGGCCGCGTCCGCTCGTCCTCGAATTTCACGTATTGGCGTGCGGACCAGTCCATCCGCTGTCTCCCTTCCCGGCCACCATGGTCGCGGCACCGCCCCTCGATGGCGGAAAACTTCTTGCCATTCAATGCATGGCAAACGCTAATGCGATACCTTTCGGGTATGGCATGATCGAGCTCCGCTCCCTGCGCGCCTTCGTCGCCGTCGCCGAGGAGGAACACATCACCCGGGCGGCCGAGCGGCTCGGCATGGAGCAGCCGCCGCTCAGCCGCCTGATCCGCAAGATGGAGGCGGAGCTCGGCGTCCTCCTTTTCCGCCGCCGGCCGCGCGGCGTGCGGCCGACGGAAGCCGGCCGCGCGCTGCTCGAGGAAGCGCGCGCCGTGCTCGCCCGTGCCGCGGCGATGGAGGGCGCGGTGCGGCGTGCGGCGCGCGGGGAGCAGGGGCGGCTCGCCGTCGGCTTCACCAGCTCGGCCTCGCTCCACCCCTTCGTGCCGAGCGTCCTGCGCGCTTTTCGCGAATCGTTTCCAGGCGTCGCCGTCGTCCTCGAGGAGGCCGGCACGATGGAGTTGGTGGACGGCCTCTCGCACGGAAGCCTCGATGCCGCCTTCGTCCGCACGCCCGTCGCCGGCGCGCCCGGCCTCAACGTCGATCCGGTGCTGGAGGAGCCCATGCTGGCAGCGCTGCCGCGCGGGCATCCATTGCTGGCGAAGGCCCCCGATTCGCTCCCGCTGGCGGCGCTCGCGGGCGAGATGTTCATCCTCTACCGCCGCCCGGCCGGGCCGGGCCTGCATGACACCATCATCGCCGCCTGCCGCGCGGCGGGCTTCAGCCCGCGCGTCGGCCAGGAGGCGCCGCGCCTGCCCTCGACGCTCAGCCTGGTCGCCGCAGGCCTCGGCATTTCCATCGTGCCGGCCTCGATGCGTCGCGTCGGGCTGGAGGGCATCGCCTATCTCCCTCTGACGGGCTGCCCCGGGCTCAAGGCGCCCATCCTGCTCGCCACGCGCGGGGCGGCGGATAGCTCCACCGTCGCGCGCCGCTTCCGGACCGCGGTCAGCCGGAGGGCGCGGGCGATGCACAGCGGCGAGCCCCCGCCCGGCGCGCATCCGGGCGGCCGAACAGAGGCGCCTGCGCATACCGTTCCGCATTAGATGGCCGGGCGATCGTCCGGGCGCCGCTAAGGGCCGGATGGTGGCTCGTCCGCTCATCGGGCAGCGTTTCGTGATCGCTGCAATCGGCTGTCGTCGCCGCATGAAAAAGGGCAAAGCCCTGCCAACCAACCCGGACCCTTCCGGCCGGACAGAATTGCGGCCAATAGCCCGCAAGCCGTCCTCCATCCGCACATGCGGAGAAGTGTCATGAGGGCCGAGGGCAGGCCAAGAAAGCAGCGCCCCCCTGGTTTTTCTTGGGGTGCGTCGGTTACTGGAACGGCAGGTAGCGGAAGGACGTCATCACGATCTGCTCGTTGGTGCTGGGTGCGCCGCCCAATCCCGGAAAAATCTGGCGGTGGGTGTAGGAATATTGCGCGCCCAGCTCCATCGTGCCAAAGGCCCCGTGGAGGAACTGCCACCAGCCGCCGAGCGTCGCCTGCCAGACGCCGGAGGTATCGCCGACGCAGCCGCTCGCGGCACCGAGCTCCGTGTCGCAGGTGGAGTTGTCGTAGAGCGGGCTGCCATAGCCGTAGCCGAGGCCGTTGGCGGTGAAATCGCGCGCCGCCTCCTGTTCGGTGCCAGCGTAGGCGTAGAGGTCGGTGCGTTTCGTCGGATGGCCGACGAGGCCGACGAGCGCCTGGATCTCGGGGATCGGGACCGGGGCGCCGTTGGCGCCGATCGTTGCGTCCGGAAGCTGCGCCGCGCCGTAGCGGCCGATGCCGTAGCCGCCCAGGAAACTGAGCTGGAAATCGAGCTTTCTCGGAATGAGCGGCAGCAGCGCGTTGACGCCGATACCGCCGCCGATCGCGGTCTTGTTGGTGCCCCAGCCTGGCTGGCTGACGCGCGTCTGCATGAAGCGCAGGAGGCCCCAGAGCTCGTAATGGCCCCAGCCCGGATCGAAGGCGAGCTTGGCAATGATGTCGGGCGCGATGTTGGTGCTGTAATCCACGGTCGGCGTCAGCCCGGACCCGCCGGGATTGGCGTAATTCACCGTGCCGACACTGGCCGGGACGACCCCGTTGGGACCGGCAGGGGCGAAGACGGTTTGCGGGCTCTCGAGCGAGAGGCCGAGCGAGATGCGCTGGTGGTCGAACTCCTTGACGACGCGGAATTGCGGCTGGCGTGCCCAGGTGAAGCCCGGCAAATACTGCCCGTCGATGGCGAGCGGCGTGTTCTCCTCGCGCGGGATCAGGCCGGTGCGGAACATGGTGGCGAGGCTCCAGGCCTGGCCGGCGAGGGCGTAGAATCCCCAGTCGCGGCGGGCATAAGTCGCGTAGGCCTGGCGCAGCCGGGGCGTATAGGAGTTGCTCTCGTTGGAGTTCGCTGTCGGCGAATCGCCCTGGAAGTCGGTCTCGAAATAGGCCTGGATCTCCGTGTTCGGGTTGGGATTTCCCGTGACGAGGAGCGAGAGCCGGCTTTGCCGGGCGGAGAACCGAAGCTCGTGCTCGTAATATTCGGGGTTGTTCGCGAGCGGGATGCCGGTGTTCCAGTTGGACGAGATGTCCGCGACCTCGTTCCGCGACCGCCAGATGCCCGCGCCCTCGATGAAGCCGCCGAGCGTGATCGTGACGCCGCCGATCCTCACCGTGCCCTCGGGGCCACCAACGACCGATGCCTGCTGCGCGCCGACGGACGAGGCGGGGAAAGGCCCGGGCAGGCCCGGCGGGATGAGCGGCGGGGCCGGGGGTGGCACGTCGTAGGCGAAGGCGGGGCTCGCGTGCGCGGCGGCGCGCGAGGCGGTGGTGGCGGCGGCGGCCTCGCGCGTGGCGGCAGCGGTTGCGGCGTCTTGTTTGGCGAGATCGGCGCGGACGTGGGCGAGCTCGCCTTGCAGCTCTTGAATCTGCTGCTCGATTGTCCGGATGCTGGCCGCGGTTGCGGATTGGGCGTGGGCGCGCGGGGCCGTCAGGACGGCGAGGAGGCTCGCCAGGGCGGCGGCGCGGGTGAGAGCCATGGGATCGCTCCCTCGTCTCGAGGTGACGCGCCAATCTCGCCCGGCCGGACGCGGCCGCTCCATCCTGCATGGGTTTACGGACGTGAGACGTTGGGTTTCGAAAACCCTATACGATAGTTTGAAAAATCATTTTTCGTGGCCGCCTTGCCTTGGCGGCGCGGCGGAGCGGCTTAGCTCATAGGATCTTTGCGCGCGTGCTGACGGAGCAGCGCTCGCCCGGATAGCCGGCACAGGGTGGCAGCGCCGCGAGGCGAACGGCCGTCACGGCGACTTCGTGCTGTTGCTCGACACCAACGCCGGAAACAGGATCGAAACGGAACGGCATTCCCGGCGATGACCACTGAGCGGCGGACTTTGCCTTCCATTGGGTGAACGTTGGAGGTCGGAACGGCGACGCCGAGGCCGGCTCAGCACGGCAAGCACCCGGGACGATCATCAGTGCGGACGGAGACGGCAAGGGAAAGGCGCCGCCTTTGCTCGCGCGCCATCCCGCCCGATCTTGCGAAGCGCCTCCTCCGCAAGCTCCACATGATCGACGACGCGACGACCGGCCAGGACTTGCGGGTGCCGCGCGGCGACCGCTTCGAGAAGCGGCGCGGCAACCCGGAGGGCTTGCACTCGATCCGCGTCAACGATCAGCGGCGGTCGGTCTTCCGCTGGGATGAGGACCGCGGCGAGGCGGAGCGAGTCTATCCGGACGAGCACAGCTACGGGTGAGGCGAGGCGAACCATGCTGACGACGAAACACAAGCCGGCGACGGTCGGCGAAATTCTGGTCGAGGACTTCATGCAGCCGATGGGCCTGACCCAGACCGCGGTGGCCGAGGCGATGGGCGTTCAGCGCAAGCACGTCAACGAGCTCTGCAACGACCGCCGCACCGTCGCCGCGGCGACCGCGCTCATCCTCGCGCGCGTGTTCGCCAACAGCCCCGACTTCTGGCTCAACGTCCAGCGGCGCAGCGATCTTTGGGAGGCGATGCACGACCCGCGCGAGCGCGAGAGGATCGAACGGGCGAAGCCGCTCGGCGCCGCCGCGCCGCCGAATGCGCCCGGATCACACCCGGCGGCTGCCATTTCCTCGGCTGGAGATCACCTTCAGCCAAGGCGGCGAATGGAAGGCGCTCATCAGCAAATACATCGGGATCATCCCGCTCAGCGGCCCACTCAGCGGTGACGTGTGTTCCGCGGCCGAGCAGATCATGTCCATCGGACCACCGCCGAGGACGGCCGTGAGCAGCGCCATGGCGGCGAAGGTCGGCGCGGCCGCCAGGGACAGCCAGTCGGCCGCGCCGAGGCGGCCCGGCCTGTGCGGGCCGCCCTCGATCCCGGTGCCGATCGGCTGGCACGACATGCTCATCCGCCGCAGCACGAGCCGGCGGCTTCGCCTGCCTTCGCGGCCGGCGCCGGCTCGTACCGATCATGGTGGCGCACCCATTCCATGGTGAAGCCAAGCCCGTCCTCGTCCCTGCCCGTGGGGGTGAGATCGAGCAGCCTGTAGGTGTGCATCATCACCTCCACGCCGCGGCCGTAGGTCGAGTAAGTATGGAACACCTCGCCCGCCTCATCCTTCCAGAAGGCGCTGACGCCGGGCATTTCCTCGCCCGCGGGCGTGCCGCCGAAATTGTAGTCGGCCTTGCCATTGGCCATCTCGTCGGCCGTGAAGCTGACGTGGAAATCCCGGTTGAAGTCGTTGCCGTGCGAGGACACCCACGGGAATTTCCAGCCCATGCGCCGGCGGAAACGCTCGATCTCGGAGAGCGGCGCGCGCGAGACGGCGAGGAAGGTGACGTCGCGCTGCGCCAGGTGCACCGTCGCGCCGTCCGTGTGGTCGGCCATGTAGGAGCAGCTCTTGCAGCCCTGCTCCCAGCCCGGGGCGAGCATGAAGTGCTGCACCAGCAGTTGGCGGCGGCCCTCGAACAGGTCGGCCAGCGTGCGCCGTCCCACCGCTGTCTCGAACATGTAAGTCTTGTCGATCCGCATCCAGGGCAGCGCCCGGCGCTCGCGCGCGATCTGGTCGCCGAAGCGGGCCAGCTCCTTCTCGCGCACAAGCAACGTCATGCGCTCGGCAACCCACTCGTCCCTGGATACCACGCGATGGCTTCGGGTGCTCACCTGCGGAACGGCGGTCGTGCCGGTCATGTGCGCTTTCATCGCCCTGGCTCCTTCCTTCAGCCATCCATTCGCTTCCCGACACTCTCGGTCGGTCACCAGAAGTGCTTAGCGCCGGGCATCGGAACGGTGGGAGTGACAAGTGTGGCGGGATTCCGATGGACTGGCTGGTCGCGGCCGCCGACGTTGAGATCGTTGACTATCGCTGAGGAGCAGCCCGTGCCGCGCATTCACACTCATCCCGGCGAAGTGCTCCTTGGGGAGCTCATGAAGCCGCTCGGGCCCGGTGCCAATGCGCTGGCCCTGGCACTGCGCGGGCCCGCCTCGCCGAACGCGCGTCAGCCCATCGGGACCGGATGGAAGTTGATAGGCCGCCCCAGACCAAGCGAGCGAGGGAACGGCAGCATCGATGCCCCTGCGAGCTCGGGTGCCCGCAAAACGCCTAAGGAACGCCACCCCGAGGCCCTTGTCACCTCCCACGTGCCGGTCAGACGCACGCGACCTCGCGCGCGCTGACCGATAGGGATAAGGAAATATGGCCCGCAAGCTCATCATTCCTCTACTGCTCGGCAGCATTGCGATTGGAATTGCCGGGTGTGGCTACAGCCCCGCGACCCGCGCACTGACCGGCGGGGCGCTTGGGGCCGGCGCCGGCGCCGGCATCGCTGCCGTGAGCGGCGGCAACCCGGCCATGGGTGCGCTCATCGGAGGGGGCGTCGGCGCAGTCGGCGGCGCAGTGACCGCGCCCTAAGGCGCGCTGGAGTCTTTACCTCGCCTCTGCGCGGCCGCGGAAGCGCCGAGCTTCTTCGAAGGGGCTGAGACGAGCGCATCCGCTACGCGTGATCTTCGTCATACGCCGATCGTCTGGCGCGGGCGGGGATCCTGCAATTGCCCTCCTGGGCGTCGCCGACACGGAGCAACCGATGCACCCGGCCGAGCCCCCAGGGGACTGGCATGGCCCGCCCCGCGAGGGGCGGGCCTCCAATGTACGGGGCTTGGGCGCCACGTTGCGTAGGGAGGGCACGCCCGGTGACCGGATCGAAGAAGCGTGGCGCTCTCGGCTCTGACCACTGACCGCCCGGCTCCACTCACCCTTGGATGACTGAATGGGCAACGTCAGCGGAAAGTACGTTGAGCCGTGCCGCATAGTTCGCAACGCGTGCCATATCTGCTATCTTTCGCCCATGAAATCCGCCGCTCTCCTCGCCCGCATTGCCGCTGAGCCCGGGTAGATGGGCGGCAAGCCTGTCATCCAGGGCCGTCGCGTTACGCCGTCGATGGTCCTGAACATGCTCGCCAGCGGGGCAACGCGGGACGACGTCCTGAAGGCTTACTCTGCGCTTGAGCCGGAGGATACCGACGCCTGTCTGCTATACGCGGCACGTCTGAGCGAGCGCGCGGCCGCTGAAGGATTTACGATCGCCGCCGAATAGCGTGCGCATCCTTGCGGATACCGACCTCGTGGCCCAGGCCGCGCGTACCTCGCGCCCTGTCGGCCGACACTGCCACCAGGTTCGGCCGCTATTTGGGCACCACGGCAGAGTTCCGGCTCAACCTTGACGCCGCCCGAGATCCCTTGGGCCGTTCCGCGTCCGCGCGCTGCGCGCGATCATGGTGCAACGTCTCACTCTCGCCCGGCCGGACTGCACCGATCTCGGCAGCGGCACGATCGGCTCACCGCTGCGATGCGTGCGGCCAGGCGGCGAGGCGGTGGCGGTCGCACGGTGAATGGAGGAGCGCCGTGAGCTCTTCCATCTCCGTCGCGAAGTCCCGCCCTCGGGGCCGCGGCGACGCTCTCTGACCTCGCGGTCGTTCAGAGGGTGTGCGAGGGTACGACTAGCCAGCACGGGTCGCCGTCCGTATATTGCAACTATGTCCGCATCGGTGAAAAAGGCCCCTGCGCGTAGAGCGAAGCGCCGGGCCTCGTTGTCTACCGGGCCCGTCGCTCGCGCGCCCATGCGGCTGAAGGTCGAGATTGAGCGCGAAGAGGACGGAAGGTGGATCGCCGAAGTGCCGGCGATCCCGGGCGCTCTGGCATATGGCACAACAGCAGCCGAGGCGCGAACCAACGTGGTCGCGCTCGCGTTCCGGGTCATGGCGGAGCGGATCGAACACGGCGAACCGATCCCTCGCGCGGCCGGCAACCTCTTCGCGACGGTTTGAGCGCGTGGCCGTCCGCTAAGGCGAGCGACGTCCTGCGCGCGCTCCTTCGGGCCGGCTGGATGATCAAGAGGCAGAGTGGTTCCCACCGCACGCTCGCTCGCGACGGTTACCCCGATTACGTCTTTGCCTTTCACGACGGCGACGAGATTGGCCCGGCCATGATGTCGCGCGTCGCGAAGCGCACCGGGATGCGGCCAGAGGACCTCTGACCAGCGTCCCTGGCGCCGCGCGACCTGGGCACCTTCACCGGCGGGATCGTCGCGATGCAGGGGAGCACCGACGGCGGGACGACGTGGGTCGGCTACGCCACCGAGGCCGAGAACGCGGCGGTCACGCTCAGCGCTGCGGGCCCCGGCAACTCAGATAGTGGAGCCGCGGGCGACCCCGGCCCCCTTCTCTTTGTGTGTGTACCCGATGTGTTCCGCGACTCGGAACGGCCCTGCTAGCCGAGGATGCGGGCGATCATGCCCGCGGAGACGCAACGATGGCTAAGACGCCGATTGGAAAGACACCTGTGAAACCACCCAGTAATCGCGAGGGCGGCATTGCCGGGAGGGAATTAAGCACTGGCCGGCTCACCCCACCACAAGTCCGCTCCCTCTCGGGACGCGTGGAAGCCGAGAGAAGCAGGGCAAGGCATCCAAAGGGAAGGTCGTAACCGGGCCCTCTCGCGTCGACGGCGGCCCCGAAACGGGACCTCTCGGGGCCGCCGCGTCTGCTACGCCGACGCCCACCCCTAGGGCGGTCCGGACATGCCGGCGCTCGACAGTCCGATCGTCCACCGAGGAGGCATAGATGACGACCGTGACGTTCCGCCAGGGCAGCAACGTCGTCGCTACCGGAGCGTTGACAAGCCGCGGGGGCGGTCCGCCGAAGCCGTACATCGTAGTGTCGGGCGTTTCCCCCGATGTCAGGCGCGCCGGCACGCGGTTCGACGTCCAGATCGACGGAGGTCCAACCTACAACGGCCGCGTAGCGATGAGAGACGAGAACGGCGTTGTAACGTTCTTAGCGCTGAGCGTGTCATGACCTTCACCGATGGATGCGTCATTGCAAACGAGGAATTTTGGGCGGCGGGTAAGCCGACGCTAGGCCGTCGAACGCGAGTTTCGTCGCCTCCTTGTTTCGATCGGGGAAGGTGTAGGTCAGGTCGGTGCCGGCCTGTCGCGCCTGCCGCGCAAGCGGACGATCATCAAGGTTATCGAGCATCGCCCCGAGGTCGCACGCGCGGATGAAGCGGATGCGCGGGCTTTCCCTAGTCCTTCCCTTGGCCGTTCTCTGCGGCTGCGCGCACACCCTCTACTTTCTTGGGCCGACACCGGAGTTGACGGGCAAAACGACTGTCACGACTACGCCGGGCCATCCCAGCGGTTCCATCACCCTCGTATTGGACGGCAAGACCTACACCGGGCGGTGGGTTTACATGCGGGGCGGCAGCTTCTCGCTTGCCTCGGTGATCGCGGCAAATGGGCGGGCCACCGCGACCGCCACAGGATTGGCAACGAACATTTCAGCGGTCGGCAGCGGCACAATCGTCATGTCGGCGCCTGACGGTTCGCACTTGCAATGCGTCTTCAACTATAGCGACTGGTCATCGTCTGGCATCGGGGTGTGCGAAGACGACATGGGGCGGCGATACGATCTCCAGATCAACTGATGGGCCGTCCCCCTCGCCGCGCCACCTCCACCGCGTGGGACGCCAATGGGGGCAGATCGGTTGGGGCACCAGTGGGGGCATACCGCCGTCGTAACGGAAACATCTCCCTGGGATCAGCTACTTAGAGGCACCCGCTGCAAGGTGCGTCCGCGGCGGGATTCGAACCCACGGCCCCAGAATTAGGAATCCTGTGCTCTATCCGGCTGAGCCACGGGGAACCAGCGCCCGCTTACAGCGGCCGCCGGGCGGCGCGTCAGCGGGTCGGCGGGCCAGTGGACCCGCACGGGCCCCAGCACATGCTGGCGGATCGCCACCACGGCATCGGCCGCAAGCGCCATCGCTGCCGCCCGCGGGCGGTCAGGCCTTACGAGTACCAAGACGCGGCAAGCCTGCTCGCCGACTTCTGGCAGACCGTGGACGCGGTGTCGCGCGAGAGAGGAGTGATCCCATGACGACGTTGAAGGTGGGCATCGCCAGCTACGAGGACATGAAGGCCCACACCATGGCTTTTGCGCGCGGCGAGCAGCGCGTCACGCCCGACGAGCCGAAGGTGTGGTTCACTTCCACCGAGTCCTTCGCCAAGGTGCTGTCCGCAGGCAACCGCGAGCTGCTGCGCGTCATCGCCGAGAAGGCACCCGGCTCGCTCGACGAGCTGGCGCGCATCACCGGCAAGGCCAAGTCCAACCTCTCGCGCACGCTGAGGACCATGGAAGGCTACGGCCTCGTCCGCCTGGAACGCGGCGAGCGGGGCCGCATCACGCCCAAGGTGATGCACGACCGCGTGGAACTGGACCTGCCACTGGCCCTTGCGAGGCGCACCAAACAATCAGGCTTGATTAGCTAGACTGAAAGCGCCAGATTAGACAGATGAAGAGAGCCAGCATCACCGAGGCCAAGAACAATCTCAGCGCCTTGATCGACGGGCTCAAGGGCGGCTCTCCAGTTCTCATCGTCGATCGGGGGCGCCCCGTCGCCCGATTGGAAGCCGTTACGGGTCAGGATGAAGGTGGCCAAGACGACAGGCTTTCGCGACTCGTTCGGGGCGGGCTCGTGCGGCCGCGCCGTGGCGCGCCATCCCGGGCACTGTTCAGCACGCCGCCGCCCTGCACCAAGACAGGCGCGTCCGCGCTTGACGCCATCATCGAAGAACGCCGGGAGGGGCGGTGAAATTTTGGGATTCTTCGGCAATAGTGCCGTTGTTGGTGGCCGAACCCACAACGCCATTTGTTCAGGCGCTTGCCAGTCGTGACCCTGAGATCTTGGTCTGGTGGGGATCGGAAATCGAGTGCGTGTCAGCCTTGAGCCGGCTCGAGCGGGCCGCCGCGCTCGATATGGACGGGGTGGCGCTCGCCTCAGACCGGCTGAGGCAGCTCGCTGACGGCTGGCACGAAATCGAACCCAGCGAGATCGTCCGCGAGAGCGCGACGCGCTTCCTTCGGGTTCACCCGTTGCGCGCCGCCGATGCGTTGCAATTGGCCGCCGCCTTCACGGCCGCCGAACAGCGCCCCGCGCTGCTTCAATTCGTGACGCTCGACGAACGCCTTGCCGGCGCTGCACGAAAGGAAGGCTTCGCGATGGTCGACCTCGCCATAAAGTAAGGCGTTCGCACTTCCGTTCCGAACTGGCGTCCCCGGCGGGATTCGAACCCACGGCCCCAGGATTAGGAATCCTGTGCTCTATCCGGCTGAGCTACGGGGACCCGCGGCCGCTTATAGAGCGTGATCGCTGGCGGCGGAATCGCCGGAAGCGCGAATCATGCGAGAAAACAATAAGCGAGAGCGGGATGGGTGAGCGCAGGCGAGCCCATACCGCTCGAGCGGCGGCCGCCCCGCGCGTCAGCAGGACCGCGGGTCAGTGCACCCGCGCGGGCTCCAGCCCATGCTGGCGGATCGCCGCCATCGCCACCTCGGCATCGGCCGCGAGCGCCATCGCCGTGCCGTCGGCCGCATGGATCGCGAAGGCCGGCGTGCCGTTCACCACCACCGGCTTGAGGTAGGCGATCTCGGCAACGCCGAGCGCGGCAAGCTGAACTTCCGAGAGATGCCGGATATCCGCGGGCGCGGGGACCATCGCAACCGTGCCCATTTCATCACCACTGTTGGTATTCATCGTCGCTTCTCCTTGCCCGCGCGGCACCCCATGAAGTCTATGCAAGAGCGATGCCACGCCGGCGCTTGTTCAGGGGAGGGGCGTCAGCCCTGCTCGGCCGTCCCCTGCACGATCGTTGTCGCCCTTGGGGCCGCCCTTGGCGCCGTCGTCGGAGCTGCCCCGGCGGCAGCTCCAGCCTCCGCGCCGCCCCCGATCGGGATCGTGCGCACCCGCACTTCGGGCTCCGGACGTAGGAGATCGATATGCAGGAGCCCGTTGTCCAGCCACGCCCCCTTCACCGTGATCCCTTCGGCCAGCACGAAGGCGCGCTGGAACTGCCGCGCCGCGATGCCGCGGTGCAAGAACACCCTTCCCTGCCCGTCCTCGGCCTGGCGGCCGCGGATGACGAGCTGGTTCTCCTCCTCGGTGATCTGCAGATCGTCCATCGTGAAGCCCGCCACCGCGAGCGTGATGCGGAGCGCATTCGCGCCCGTCTGCTCGATATTGTACGGGGGATAGCCATCCGCCGCAGTCTTCGACGCCCGCTCGAGCATCTGCTCGAGATGGTCGAAGCCGAGGAACAGGGGCGATCCGAACAGCCTGGTACTCATGGCGCGAGCCTCCTCCTAGAGAGCGAAGCAGCCGCCGGGACCCGTTGCGGCATCCCGGCACGGGCCATGTTGGCACCCACTGCTACGCTTGCAAGGGGAGGAGCGACGGGCCGGATTGATTGGCGCGACGGCGGCCGCTACATCCCGGACATGGCTGAGGCCGCAACAGAAATCCTGCCGATCGTCACCGTCCCGGCACGCATCCTGAAAACCAAAACCCGCCGCGTCGGCCCGGCCGACGCCGAGGCGGTGCGGGCGCTGCTGCCCCGCATGTTCGCCACCATGTACCACGCGCCCGGGATCGGCCTTGCCGCCCCGCAGGTGGGCGTCGGCCTCGCCGTCACGGTGATCGACCTGATGCCGAACGACAAGCCGGCACCACTCGCGCTGATCAACCCCGAAATCGTGGCGGCGAGCCCCGAGCTCGCAACGCGCGAGGAGGGCTGCCTCTCGCTCCCCGGCCAATACGCCGAGGTCACCCGCCCGGCGCGCGTCACGGTCCGCTACGAGGACGAGACGGGCGCGCGCCGCGAGATCGCGGCCGAGGGGCTGCTCGCCGCCTGCCTCCAGCACGAGATCGACCACCTCAACGGCGTCCTCTTCGTCGACCACCTCTCGGCCCTGAAGCGTAACATCATCCTCCGTCGCCTCGCCAAGGAACGCCGCCAGAACTCCGCCCAGCCCGCCGCGGCGGAATGACGAGCCGATGATGCGGCTCGCCTTCATGGGCAGCCCCGAGTTCGCGGTACCGCCGCTGGAAGCCCTGCTCGCCGCCGGGCACGAGGTCGCCGCCGTCTATGCCCCGCCGCCGCGCCCTTCCGGCCGCGGCCACCGGACGCAGGCCGCGCCCGTCGCCCGCCTCGCCGCCGCCCACGGGCTCCCTCTGCGCACGCCCGAGCGCCTGCGCCGCAACCGCGAGGAATGGGACCATTTCGCCTCGCTGGCACTCGACGCCGCGGTGGTCGCCGCCTACGGGCTCATCCTCCCCCCCGAGATGCTCGCCATCCCCCGCCGCGGCTGCCTCAACATCCACGCAAGCCTGCTGCCGCGCTGGCGCGGCGCCGCGCCCATCCAGGCCGCGATCCTCGCCGGCGACGCCGAAACCGGCATCACCATCATGCAGATGGACGCAGGCCTCGATACCGGCCCGATCCTGCTCGCCGAGGCGGTCCCCATCCCGCCCGATGCCACCGCGGGCTCGCTCACCACGACGCTCGCCGCACTCGGCGCCCGGCTGATCCTGCGTGCGCTCGCCGAGGACCCTCCGCCGCGGCCGCAGCCGGAGCAGGAAGCCTCCTATGCCCCGCGCCTCGCCCACGAGGACGCCCGGCTCGACTGGTGGGAGCCCGCGCCGGCGCTCGCCCGCCGCGTGCGCGCCTTCGACCCCTGGCCCGGCACCTTCTGCGAGCTCGACGGGCTCCGGCTCAAGGTGCGCCAGGCGGTTGCGGTGGCGGGCGAGGGACCGCCCGGCACGCTGCTCGACGATGCGCTCACCATCGCCTGCGGCGAAGGCGCGCTCCGCCTGCTCTCCGTCCAGCCGGCGGGCGGCAAGCCGATGGAGGGTGCTGCCTTCCTCCGCGGCCACCCGCTCGCGCGCCATGCCGCGGCGAGAGCGCTGCCGCCATGAGCGCCGCCTACGCGCTCCTCATCGAATATGACGGCGCGCCCTTCCGCGGCTGGCAGCGCGAGAAGGGCGGCCTTTCGGTGCAGGAGGCGCTGGAGTCGGCCGCGGCGCGCCTCGCTCGCGGCGCCGTCGCGACCATCGTCGCCGGCCGGACCGATTCCGGCGTGCACGCCGAGGGTCAGGTCGTCGAACTCCGGCTCGAGGCGGCGTTTCCGGTCGGGCAGCTTGCGGCCGCGCTCAACTTCCATCTCCGCCCGCATCCCGTCGCGGTGCTCCGCGCGGCGCCCGCACCCTCCGGCTGGAACCCGCGCTTCTCCGCGATCCGCCGCCTCTACCGCTATCGGATCCTGAACCGCCCGGCCCCGCCGGCGCTCGCCGCCGGGCGCGTCTGGCACCTGCCGCACGTGCTCGATGCGGGTACTATGGCGGAGGCCGCGCGGCTGCTCATCGGCCGGCACGATTTTTCCTCCTTCCGCGCCGCCGGCTGCCAGGCGAACACCGCGCTCCGCACCCTCGACCGGCTCGAGGTCGCGCGCGAGGGCGAGATCGTCGCCATCACCGCCGAGGCGCGGAGCTTCCTCTACCATCAGGTGCGCAACATCGCGGGCACGCTGGCGCTCGTCGGCGCCGGGCGCTGGCAGCCCGCCCGCGTCGCGGCCGTGCTCGCCGCCCGCGACCGCCGCCTGGCCGGGCCGACCGCCCCGGCTTCCGGCCTCACCCTGCTCGCCGTGCGCTACCCGAGCGACCCGTTCGGCCCGCTACCCCCAGCCGAGGAGGAGCCGCGGCACGAGCACGAGTGCCGCCGTCCCGAGATTGACGAGCACCACGAGCACGAAGGCGCGCAGGTTCGTGAGGTCGAGCCCGTGGCGGGCGAGGAACCATTGCAGCCAGAGCCCGTAGCCGCCGAGCCCGCCGAGCAGCGCCGGCAGGCCCCAGCCTGAGGGCATGCCCATCGTGATCAGGAGGCCGATCACAACGATGAGGAGGCTTCCCAGCACCGGGATGATCCACTGGCACCAGTTGAAGGCGGTGGCGTAGCGCAGCCAGCGATCGCCTTTTCCCCACCTTGCGGCGATGAGCTCGGAGATGACCGGCTGGGCGAGCAGGACCGAGATCGTCTCGAGGAAGCTCACGATCCCGGCATGCGCCTCTCCGTTGAGGGCCAAGAGCAGCCCGCCGACGAGAGGAAAGGCGATGAGCGGCGCAAGGCTGGCGAGGAAGGCCTGCGGCGTCGCCCCGAAATGCGCGAACCCCTCCGCGCGCCCCCGCGCGATCAGGGCGATGCCGAGCACCAGCGCCGGCGGGCCGCCCCGGGGGCTGCCGCCTGGTCTCGCGCCGCTCATGCGAGAAAGGCGCCGAGCACGGAGCGGTAGATGTGCGCGAGCGTTGCCAGCTCGGCCACCGGCACGTGCTCGTCCGTCCGGTGCATGCTGGCGCCCACGAGCCCGAACTCGGCCACCGGGCAATAGCGCGCGATGAAGCGCGCATCCGAGGTGCCGCCGCCCGTGTCGAGCCTCGGCGCGACGCCGCACGCACCTTCGATCGCCGCCGTCAGCTTCTCCACTTCCGGCCCGGGCTCGGTCAAGAAAGCCTCGCCGCTGATCGCCACCTCCACCTCGCTCCGCTCGGCGTGGCGGGCCAGCACCGCGCGGAGCCAGGCCTCGAGGTCGGCCCCGCGATGGAGGTCGTTGAAGCGGATGTTGAGCGCCGCGCGCGCCGCGGCCGGGATGACGTTGCTCGCCGGATTGCCGACGTCGACGCTGGTGACCTGCAAGCCCGATGGCGCGAACCAGGCGCTGCCGGCATCGAGCGGCGCCGCCGTCAGCGCCGCGAGCGCCGCGATCAGCCGATGCACCGGGTTGTCCGCCCGCTCCGGATAGGCGGCATGCCCCTGCGTGCCCTGCACCGTGATGGCGGCGTTGAGGCTGCCGCGCCGCCCGATCTTGACCACCTCGCCGAGGCGGGCCGGGTTGGTCGGCTCGCCGACCAAGCAAAAATCCGGTTTTTCTCCCTTCGCCTCCATCCACTCGAGCACTTTCACGGTCCCGTCGACCGCCGGGCCCTCCTCGTCGCCGGTGATGAGCAGGCTGATCGAGCCCTTTCCATTTCCCTCCGAGAGATGCTCCGCCGCCGCCGCGACGAAGGCGGCGATCGCGCCCTTCATGTCGCACGCGCCCCGCCCGTAGAGCATCCCCCCCGCCACTTCCGCGCCGAACGGATCGAAGCGCCAGCCCGCGCCCGGCAGCACCACGTCGGTATGGCCCGCGAAGCAGAAATGCGGCGGGGAATCGCCGATCCTTGCATAGAGATTGTCCACCGCCCCGAACCGCAGCGGGACAACGGAAAAACCGAGCCCGCTCAGCGCCTCCTTGAGCACAGCTTGCGCGCCCGCATCCTCCGGCGTGACCGAAGGGCAGCGGATCAGCGCCCGGGCGAGCGCCAGAGGGGCAAGCGCCAGAGGGGCGAGTCCGAGCGGGTCGGCCTCGCTCACGCGCGGAGCAGCTCGTTGATCGAGGTCTTCGCGCGCGTGCGCGCGTCCACCCGCTTGACGATGACGGCGCAGGCGAGCGAGGGGCCGGGCGTGCCGTCCGGGAGCGGCCGGCCGGGCAGGCTGCCCGGCACCACCACCGAATAGGCGGGCACGCGGCCCAGGAAGACCTCCCCGCTCGCGCGGTCGACGATGCGCGTCGAGGCGCCGAGGAAGACGCCCATCGCCAGCACGCTCCCCTGCTCCACCACCACGCCCTCGGCCACCTCCGAGCGGGCGCCGATGAAGCAATCGTCCTCGATGATCACCGGGCTCGCCTGGAGGGGCTCGAGCACGCCGCCGAGCCCGACGCCGCCGCTGATATGGCAGTTGCGCCCGACCTGCGCGCAACTCCCCACCGTCGCCCAGGTGTCGATCATCGTTCCGCTATCGACATAAGCTCCGACATTGACGAACGAGGGCATGAGGATGACGTTGGGGGCGATATAGGCGGAATGCCGGACCACCGCGCCCGGGACCGCGCGAAACCCGGCCTCGGCGAAACGGTTCTCGCCCCAGCCCGCAAGCTTCATCGGCACCTTGTCGTAAACCGGCGCGCCGCCGGCGCCCGGCATCGGTGCGGCGTCGCTGATCCGAAACGACATCAGCACCGCCTTCTTGAGCCACTCATGGACGACCCAGCCCGTCGCCGTCGGCTCGGCGACGCGGAGCACGCCCCTGTCCAGCGCCTCGAGGGCGCCGAGGATCGCCTCGCGCGCCTCGCCCGACGTGCCGGGCGAAAGCGTGTCGCGTTCCTCCCACAGCGCCTCGATCGCGGCGCAAAGCTCGTCCGCTGCCATCACGCTCCTTCTCCTCAGGTCTTCAACCTGTCAACGCAGCTTCAATAATCGGCCGTTAACCTCGACCCTTCAGACCAGCGCGGCCGCAGGAGAGCGATGGCCGATTTCGACATCAGAAGCCAGGGCGGGGCGCCGACCGGCCACCCCGCCCTCGGCGAGGCGCTGATCGAGAGCCGGGAGCGCTGGCGCGACCTCGCACAGCTTGCGGCGGACCTCGCCTTCGAGATCGACCGCAGCGGGCGCTTCTCCTTCCTTTTCCCCGAGATCGCGCTCGGCTGGCCGGTCGCGACGCTGCTCGGCCAGCCGGCCGACCTCGTGCTCGCGGCGAGCGGCGGCAACGCCGATTTCAACCCGTTCCGCCCGATCGCCCCGCATCGGCGGCGCAGCGTCTGGATCCGCCGCGCCGACGGCACGCTCGCCTGCCTCCTCTTCACTATCGTCCCCCTCTACAACGAGATGGGCCAGATCGTGGGTAGCCGCGGGGTCGCGGTGGACATCACCGAGCAGGACGGCAAGGAGGCGGCGATGGCGGCCGAGCTCCGCCGCGGCGCGCTGCTCGACCACATCCTGGGCGAGGTGCATCGCGAGGTCCT
>DATJTV010000267.1:0-2151 GCA_035503055.1 Acetobacteraceae bacterium | reverse complement strand
AGCACGCCCGGCCAGAAGAACGGCCTCTATTGGGTCGCCTCGGCGGACGCCGCGGAGAGCCCGCTCGGCCCCCTCGTCGCCACCGCCGAGACCCAGGGCTATCCCGGCGAGCTCGCAGCCGGCAAGCCCACGCCCTACCAGGGATATTTCTTCCGCATCCTCAAGGCGCGCGGGCCCAATGCGCCCGGCGGGGCCAAGAACTTCGTGGTGAACGGGAAAATGACCGGCGGCTTCGCCTTCGTCGCCTGGCCCGCCTCCTACGGCTCGTCGGGCATCATGAGCTTCGTCGTCGGCGAGGACGGCGTGGTCTTCCAGAAGAACCTCGGCCCCCGCACCGCCGCACTGGCCTCTTCCATGACCCTCTTCGACCCCGACTTCACCTGGGCGCGCGTCGAGCTCGTCGGCCACTGACCGCGGAGGCGCACCCGATGCCGCGCGGCCGCCTGCGCGATCTCGGTCTCTCCTCGGGCGTCCTGCCCACCGCGCGGTGGAACGCGATCACCGATGTCGCGGGCGTTGCGGTCGGCTACGCGACCCTGATCCGCGACGAGCCGGCGATCGTCCGCACCGGCGTGACGGCGATTTGGCCGCGGCACGAGGGGATCTGGACCGACGCCGTCTTTGCCGGCTTTCATTCCTTCAACGGCAACGGCGAGATGACCGGGCTGCCCTGGCTTGCGGAGCAGGGCATGCTCGGCGCGCCGATTGCCATCACCAACACCTTCTCGGTCGGTGCCGTGCGCGATGCGATTTGTGCGTTCGCCGTCCGCGAAGGCGCGCCGCAGCCGTTCCACCTGCCCGTCGTCGCCGAGACCTATGACGGATGGCTGAGCGAAAGCGAAACCTTTCCCATCACGGCCGAGCACGCCTTCGCCGCCCTCGATACGGCCGCCTCCGGCCCGCTCGCGGAGGGCAATGTCGGCGGCGGCACCGGCATGATCTGCCACGAGTTCAAGGGCGGCACCGGCACGGCCTCGCGTGTCGCAACCACGGAGGGCGAAAGCTTCGTCGTCGGCGCGCTCGTGCAGGCCAATTACGGCGCGCGCGAGATGCTCCGGGTGGACGGCGTGCCGGTAGGCCGCGAGATCGGTTTCTCCCTCGTTCCCTCCCATCGCGGCGGCGAGGCGGGCTCGATCATCGTCGTGCTGGCGACCGATGCGCCGCTTCTGCCCATCCAGTGCCGGCGCCTCGCCCGCCGCGCCGCGACGGGCCTCGCCTGGGCCGGCGGTTTCGGCGCCAACGGCAGCGGTGACATCTTCCTTGCCTTCTCCACCGCGAACCATCTCCGCGAAGGCGACTCGCTCGCCACCGTGCGCACGATCGCGCCCGCCCGCATGACGCCGCTCTTCCAGGCCGCCGCCGAGGCGACCGAGGAGGCGATCCTCAACGCGCTCATCGCCGCCGAAACGATGACCGGCCGAAGCGGCCGCACGGCCTACGCGCTTCCTCTTGAAGCTCTCACGAGTGTGATGCGGCGCTACCGCCCGGCGTGAGCGAGCCCCGCGCGTGACTCGTTTCGGTGCGGTGGCCAAGAACCACGACCCTATGCGAGAAAGAGCCGTGGCGACGATCCCGGCGCCGGCAAGGCGCGCCACGCGACGCCCGAGAGGAGGCTCTCATGTTCTCATCCACCATCCCAATCAGTTCCGAGGGCGGCGACAGCAGCTTCCAGAACAATGTTCCGGATCCCGTAACGTCCGGAAAGGAGCTTCCAACCTTCAAGTTCGCCTTGGAGGCGTCCGAGGGCCGCGTGATGGGTGCCAGCTTCGGCAAGGAGGCGACCGTCGTCCAGCTGCCAATCTCCAAGGCGCTTGCCGGCGTCTCGATGCGCATGGAACCGGGCATCATGCGCGAGCTGCATTGGCACGCGACAGCAGCCGAGTGGGCCTTCGTCACCGAGGGCCGGGTGCGCACCACGGTCATCGACCCGCTCGGCTGCTCGGAGACGAACGAGTTCGGACCGAGCGATATCTGGTATTTCCCGCGCGGCCACGGCCATGTCATCGAGACCTTGGGCGAGGCGCCCTGCCATTTCATCCTCGTCTTCGACAACGGATATTTCTCCGAGTTCGGCACCTTCAGCATCACCGACTGGATCGGCCACGCGCCCAAGGAGCTGCTTGCCAAGAATTTTGGCCTGCCCACCTCAAC
>DATJTV010000266.1:0-5427 GCA_035503055.1 Acetobacteraceae bacterium | reverse complement strand
GCGAGCCCGCCGGGACGGCCGACCCGGTTGAGCACGACGACGGCACGGCGCGGCTGGGACTTGCCGGGCGGCAGGGCGAGCAGGCGGAGCGTGTCGCGCACCGCGGCGAGCGAGGGGTCGAGCACGAGCACGCGCTGATGGGCGAGGTCGAGGAGGTCGCGGAAGAGGGGCAGCGGCGCGAAGGGCACGTCGGCGACGACGAAATTGTAGCGCCGGCGGAGCGCCTCCAGGAGCCGCGGCGCGGCGTCCGGGGCGTAGGCGGGCGCTTCGGCGAGCCTCTCCTCGCCGGCGAGCACGTGTAGCCGCTCCGAGACCGGCTGGGCCGCCCGCTCGACGAAAAGCTCGTCGATCCTCTCCGGCTGCTCGAGCGCGGTGCGCAGCCCGTTGCCGGTCTTGGCGTTGAGCAGCAGGGCGGCGCTGCCGCGATAGAGATCGGGGTCGAGCAGCACGGTGTGCCGCCGCGCCGCGACGCCGAAATGCCAGGCGAGGTTGGCCGCGATGGTGGTCGCGCCGACGCCGCCGCGCACGCCCGTGACCGTGACGACGCGCCCGCCCAGCATGCCCTCGGCCTGGTGCTTCTCGGCCGCGACGAAGGGATGGAAATGCCGCGCCACCATGTCGCGCGAGAGCGGCTTGTAGAGATATTCGAGCGCGCCGAGCCCGCGCGTGACGTGGCGGTAGAAATTGACGTCCTCGAGATCGCCGATCACCAGCACCTGCGCGTCCGGCTCGACCACCTCGGAGAGATCGCCGAGCGCGGTCAGCGGCTGCTCCTCCCCGCTCACATCGACGATGAGCGTGCGCGGGGTCGGCGTGCGCGAGAGCACGCCGATCGCCGTGCGCACATTGCCGCGCCGAACCTCCATCCCCTGCGGCACCGCCTCGGCGAGCGCCTCGCGCAGCACGGTCTCCGATAAGGCGTCGGCGACGAAGGCGAGGATCGAAGCCCGTTCCGACGGGCTCGCCGCCTCGGCCGGGGCGCGGGTGCGGAGTAGCGCGTCGTCCGGCATCAGTTGGTAGTTCCGGCCGACGCGCCGCCGGTCGAGGGCGTCGTCGTGCCGCCGAGCGTGTCGATGCTATCGCTGGGCAGCGGCTTGACCTTGTCGGCGCGGAGGCTCTCGACCGGCAGCACGGCGAGCGGGCCGGGCGTGCCCGCCGCACTCTCGCCCGCGACGAGGTCGTGCGGGTTGGCGACCTCGGCGGCGAGGTTCGCCTCATTGGCGCCCGTCGGGTGCCAGGTCCCTTCGCGATAGACCGGGTTGTTGGTCATCGTGCAGCCGCCGGCGGCGAGCGCCACCAGCAGGACGAGCGGCTTGAGCGTCGCGGGCATCAACGGCCCTCTACTGCACGATGAAGCCGGCATCGCCGGGGATGGGCGCCGGCGGCGCGGTCCCGCCGCCGCGCGCCTCCTGGCGGAGGAAAAGAATACGGTCGAGGTCGCTCGGCGCCGTCCAGCCGTCGGTCGGCAGCCTGAGCTCGGCGGGCGAGCTGACGGGGCGGACGATGTACGGCGTGACGACGATGACCAGCTCGGTCTGGTCGCGCTGGAAGCTGTCGGAGTTGAAGAGCGTGCCGAGGATCGGCAGTTCCCCGAGCCCGGGCAGGCCCTGGTCGACCTGGGAGGACTGGTCGGTCAGGAGGCCCGCGATCGCGAAGCTCTGGCCGCTGCCGAGCTCGATCGTCGTCTCCGTGCGGCGGACGAGCAGGGCCGGGATCTGGATGGACGAGTTGTTCTCGCTCAGCTCGATCGCGCCCTGATTGGTGAGCTCGCTCACCTCCGGGCGGACGCGCAGGCTGATCCGGTTGTTGGCGAGCACGGTCGGGATGAAGGAGAGCGAGACGCCATAAGGCTGGAACTGCACCGAGATCGAGCCGTTCTGCTCCGAGATCGGGATCGGGAACTCGCCGCCGACCAGGAAGCTCGCGGTCTGGCCGCTCATCGCGGTGAGGTTGGGCTCGGCGAGCGTGCGCGAGAGCTGGTCCTGGGAGAGCGCGGAGAGGATCGCGTCCACGTTCGTGTTGCCGCTCTTGTAGGCGAAGCCGAACTCGCTCTCGGCCGTGGTGAGGAAGGCGAGCGCGTTCGGCGAGGCGAACTCGGCGGCGATCTTGCCGCCCGTGGTGCCGAGCGCCTGCCAGTTGATGCCGAGCTCACGGGTGATGGTGCGGTCCATCTCGGCGATCCGCACCTGCAGCATCACCTGCACCTCCGAGAGCACGCTCATCTCGTCGTCCACCGTCTCCTTGGGGCCGGCATAGGCGCGGGCGAGCGCCATCACCTGCGCGGCCTCCGCCGGCGTCGGCACGGTGCCGGAAACCGCGAGCCCGTTCGGCTCGGCGTGTAGCGAGACCGCCGCATCGGGCACCAGCCGCGCGATCGCCGCGCGGGCCGCGTCCGCGCCATAGGCGGAGGGCGAGACGATGACGCGGTACTGGGCGATCGGGTGGCCCTGCTGGTCGAGGGCGGCGATGGTCGTCTCGCCGGGGGCGACGCCGAGCACGAAGAGGCTGGTGAGGCTCGCCGGGCGGACATCGGCGACCCTCGGGTCCGCGGTGAAGACGCTGGCTGCCGGCGAAGGGAGCGCGATCACCTCGCCGGAGCCGGCCGCGAGCGCGATGGTGCTGCCGAGAGCCGCGGGATCGGCGGGTGCTGGGGCGGGCGCGGGAGTGGCCGGCGCGAGCTGGGCGGGCTCGGGCGCGGCGGCCGCTTGCGGCGGCGGCTCCATCGCCGACGCCCCGCCCGCCGAGAACGCCGCGGGAATGAGCGCCGCCTTCCGGGCGGCGATCTGCGCGGGCAGCCGGCCGGCTTCGATCAGCGCCGGGTCGAGCGGCTGGTTGGCCGCGACCTCCGTCGGCGCGCCGAGCGGCGGGGCGGCCTTGCCGTCCACCATCAGCGTGGTCGCGCCGGCATTGCCCGCGGTCAGCGTGAAGCCGGGGCCGGAGGGCAGTGTCACCCGCGCGCCGGCGTGCAGGAGGCGGGCGAGGACGATATGCCCGGCCGCGTCGGCGACGCTCACCCAGTCATCGGCGCTCGCGATCAGCACGATCGGCGGCGCCGCCGCGTCCGCCCCGGCGCGCGCCGCTGCCGGCGCCAGGGCGAGCGGCAGAAGGAGGGCAAGGGACGCGGACCGCATCAGAAATGCGCCACCTCGGCGCCCGCGACGCCGCGGAAGACGTGCATCGTCGCCCCTCCGTGCGCCGGTGCCGGCCGGGCGATGTCGAGCGCGGGGGAGACCTGGTTCGCCCAGGCGATGCCCGGCGGGGCGGCAGCCGGCGCGCCCGGCTTCGCCCCGTCGGCGGCGCGGACGACGAGCGAGAGCCGCCCGAGCCGGGTCGCGACCGCCACGTCCTCGGCCTCGCGCGGCGTCACTTCGAGGGTCACGGTGCGGTTGAGGTCGGCGGCCAGGCCGTTCGGGTTGGCGCCCTCCACCAGATGCTGGTCGATCGCGATGACGCGCACGTCCGTCAGCACGGTCTCCGCCGCCAGCCGCTTGCCGAGCGGCAGGCTTGCATCGGCGATCTCCTGGGTCAGCACGAGGTCCACCCGGTCGCCCGGCCAGATCAGGCCGGCGCTGCCGCTGATCGCATCGACGCCGACGGTGACCGCGCGCATCCCCGGCGCGAGCACCGCGGCGAGGAAGCCGTGATCGCCCGGGCGCATCACGTCGAGCGGAAGGATCGCCTGGCCCGCGACGATCGGGTGGCGGATCATCGCGCCGATCAGGCCGGCCCGCGCCGCCGGCGTGTCGCGGCTCGCCCCGCGCGGCACCGAAGTTTGCGCCCGATCGGCGGCGGCGAGATCGCTCGGCTCGAGCAGCCGTCCGGCCTGGAGCGGCCGCGCGGCGACCAGGATTGCGACCTTCTCCGGCGCCGCCGTGCGGTGCGCGGCGGAGGGGTGCCGCGTCGCGATCCAGGCGACGGTCCCGAACCCGGCGAGGCCGAGCGCCATCAGGGCGAAGAGGGCGATCCTCACGGCCATGGCGGCCTCGGCGTCAGTGCAGCATCAAAACGAAGACGGTGCCCGCCGCGATCGCCGCGGCGTAGGGCACCGGCCCGCGCCGTGCGATCCGTCGGCGCTCGCGGCGGAGGATGCCGACGACCCCCCGCGCACCGTGCCCCGCGTCCGGACGGACCGGGGGCAGCATTGCGCCGAGCAGGAGATAGAGGCCCGCGAGCGCGCCGCCGGCGAGCGCCACCGCGAGCAGGAGACGCGGCGCAAGCAGCGGCGGCACGGTGAGCGTGGCGGCGGCGAGCAGCTTCACGTCGCCCCCGCCCATCCAGCCGCGCCGCCAGCAGAGGAAGCCGAGCGCGAAGACGCAAGCGGCGGCGAGCGTGCCGGCCGCGAGCGTCCCCGAACCGGCGCGGAGCGCGAGGCCCGCTGCCGCCAGCAGCGCGCACAGCGCGTTGGGCACCAGGCGCACCGCGAGATCGGCCGCGGCGGCGGCGAGCAGCAGCGCCGCGCTGGCCGCGATCAGCGGCGATTCCGGAACCCGCGTCCAGTTTTGGAGCATCGATGCACCCGTTGTGGGAACGTGATCGGCGCCGGCGCGGCGCCGGCGTGGCGCCCGTCTATCCGATACCGCTGAAGCTGTTGGCGATGCTGTTGAAGGTATTGGAAAGGTCGTTGCCGAGCGTCGCGACGGCGGTGATGATCACCGCGGCGATCAGCGCCGCGATCAGGCCGTATTCGAGCGCGGTGACGCCGCGCGCGTCCGAGCGGAGCGCCAGCCAAACCTTGAGAAAATCCAACATTGCTCTGTCCCCGTTTGCCGCCGCGCGGCGGCGAGGCCGCCCGGCGGAAGTAAGTCGCGAAGAAAGGACGCTCGGAATTTTCTCCGAATGGCCCGCGCGTACGCGGTACGGGGCCACGTCCGCGGAAGGCTAAGGGAGAAGGCTTTGCCGAACCGTTAAGCCGGCCCGCCCGCCCCGCTCTAACGCCTCCTTAAACCCGCGCGCCTTAGCCTTGCCGCGCGGCGGGGAGGCTTCGAGGGCGATGACGGCCGAACGCGAGCGCGATCGCGGTCCTCCCGGGCCGGCGGACTTTGTTGCCCGCTCGGGGCTGTTCCTCGCGCTACTCCTGATCGCGGAATATCTCGTCCTCGCCTGCTCCGCCGCCGCGCGCCGGCCGCTCTGGATGGACGAGGTGCTCGCGGCCTGGACCGCGCGCCTTCCTTCGGTCGGCGCGATCTGGAGCGCGCTCGAGAAAGGCGCGGATTTCGATCCGCCGCTCTATCATTTTCTCCTCCACGCGATCGTCCTCTCCGGCGCGCGCGGCGACCTCGCGGTCAGGATGCCCTCGATCATCGCGGGGCTGGTCGTGGCACTCGCCTCGTTCGTGCTCGTCCGCCGGCGACATCCGGCGCCTGTCGCTTTTCTTGCAATGGCGCTCTGCCTTGTCGGCGGCCTCTATCCCTTCGCTTTGGACGCGCG
>DATJTV010000265.1:0-2758 GCA_035503055.1 Acetobacteraceae bacterium | reverse complement strand
GAGCGTCGTCTTGCCGTGATCGACATGACCGATCGTGCCGATGTTGCAGTGCGGCTTCGTCCGCTCGAATTTCGCCTTGGCCATCCTAGTTCTCTCCGTACGGCCGCATCCGGCCCATGTCCAAGCCTTGACCTACCAACGGTAGTGGCTGAAGGCCTTGTTGGCCTCCGCCATCCGGTGCGCGTCCTCGCGCTTCTTCACCGCCGAGCCGCGGTTGTTGACCGCGTCGTGCAGCTCGTTGCAGAGCCGCTCTTCCATGGTGTGCTCGCCCTTGCGCTTGCGCGCCGCGTCGATGATCCAGCGGATCGCCAGTGCCTGGCGCCGCTCGGTGCGCACCTCGACCGGGACCTGGTAGGTGGCCCCGCCGACCCGGCGCGAGCGCACCTCCACCGCCGGCTTCACGTTGTCGAGCGCCTCGTGGAAGAGGCGCACCGGATCGGCGGACGCGGAGCCGCGCTTCTTCAGCGCATCGAGCGCGCCGTAGACGATCCTCTCGGCGACCGACTTCTTGCCGTCGTGCATCAGCGCGTTCATGAAACGGCTGATCACCCCGTCGCCGAACTTCGCATCCGGCAGGATCTCGCGGCGGACGGCGCGGCGGCGGCGGCTCATCGCTGCCTCACTTCGGCCGCTTGGCGCCGTAGAGCGAACGGCGCTGGCGGCGCTTGGCGATGCCCTGGGTGTCGAGCACGCCGCGAAGAATGTGGTACCGCACGCCGGGCAAATCCTTGACGCGCCCGCCGCGGATCAGGACGACGCTGTGCTCCTGCAGATTGTGCCCCTCGCCCGGGATGTAGCTCACCACCTCGTAGCCGTTGGTCAGCCGCACCTTGGCGACCTTGCGGAGCGCCGAATTGGGCTTCTTCGGCGTCGTCGTGTAGACGCGCGTGCAGACGCCCCGCTTCTGCGGGCAGCGCTGCAGGGCGGGGACCTTGTTGCGCGCCGAGCGTGGCTCGCGTCCCTTGGCAATCAACTGGTTGATCGTCGGCATCGTCCCAATCCGATCGTTTCGCCACACCGCCCGTCCGGGCTTCTATCGTCACAGAAAGACCCCGCGACGCGTGAGGCTCGCTCACACCGCGGGGTCGGTTCGTGCCTGCGGCCTTGGCTGCCGGAAAGCTCCGGGAAGCGGCGCCGCAGACCTCATGTCCCTGCAAACGACGGCCGGCCTGCCCGGGTGGGCGGGTCGGTCGAGGGCGCGGAAACTAGGGGCGAGAGCGCCCCGAGTCAAGCGCCCCGCCACGCCCCCGCCCCGGGGGTGGGACGCTATTCGGCGGCCATCTCCGGTTGCCCGGGGGGCTGCCCGGCGATCGCCGGAGTCTCGGCCGGCAGGTGCTGCTCGTCCCTTCCCGCCGCGATCCCGCGCAGCCGGTTCATCACGCTGCCGGTGCCGGCCGGAATGAGCCGCCCGACGATGACGTTCTCCTTGAGCCCGGAGAGCTGATCCACCTTGCCGGCGGTGGCCGCCTCTGTGAGCACCCGCGTCGTCTCCTGGAAGGAGGCGGCGCTGATGAAGCTGTGGGTCTGGAGCGAGGCCTTGGTGATCCCCTGGAGCACCGGCATCGAGGCGGCCGGCCGCTCGCCCGCCGTCTCGCGCTTGGCGTTCTCCGCCTCGAGGTCGAGCCGGTCCACCTGCTCGCCGGTGAGGAAGGTGGTGTCGCCGGGATCCAGGATCTCCACCTTCTGGAGCATCTGGCGGACGATCACCTCGATGTGCTTGTCGTTGATCTTCACGCCCTGCAGCCGGTAGACGTCCTGGATCTCGTTGACCAGGTAGTCCGAGAGCGCCTCGACGCCCAGCACCTTGAGGATGTCGTGCGGCACCCGCGGGCCATCGACCAGCGGATCGCCGCGGCGGACGAAGTCGCCCTCCTGGACCGAGACGTGCTTGCCCTTCGGGATGAGGTACTCGCTCTCCTCGCCCGTCTCGTCGTTCTTGACGATGACGCGGCGCTTGGCCTTGTAGTCCTTGCCGAACTCCACCTGGCCGTCGATCTCGGCGATGATCGCATGGTCCTTCGGCCGGCGCGCCTCGAAGAGCTCGGCCACCCGCGGCAGGCCGCCGGTGATGTCGCGCGTCTTGCTGCCCTCGCGCGGGATGCGCGCGAGCACGTCGCCGGCGTTCACCCGTGCGCCGTTCTCCACCGAGAGGATCGAGTCCGGGGCGAGGAAGTAGCGGGCGTCGGCGCCGTTGGCGAGCTTCACGACCTCGCCCTTCTCGTCCTTGAGCTGGAGCCGCGGGCGCAGATCCGCGCCTTTGACCGCCTGCTTGTAGTCGACGACGACCTTCGAGGTGAGCCCGGTCACCTCGTCCACCCGCTCGACCAGGGTGGCGCTTTCGATCAGGTCGAAATACTCGACCACGCCCGCACGCTCGGTGATGATCGGCAGCGTGAAGGGATCCCATTCCGCGAGCTTCTGGCCGCGCGCCACCTGCTGGCCCTCGTCGGCGAGCAGGCGCGCGCCGTAGGGCACGCGGAAGCGCGCGCGCTCGCGCTCGCGCTCGTCGATCAGCACCAGCTCGCAGTTGCGGCTCATCACCACCGGCGTGCCCTGGCTGTTCATCACCACGTTGCGGTTCTTCACCGTGATCGTGCCGTCGTGGCTCGCCTCGACATTCGACTGCTCGGTGCCGCGCTGCGCCGCGCCGCCGATGTGGAAGGTGCGCATGGTGAGCTGCGTGCCCGGCTCGCCGATCGACTGGGCGGCGATGACGCCGACCGCCTCGCCCATGTTCACCGGCGTGCCGCGGGCGAGG
>DATJTV010000264.1:0-11786 GCA_035503055.1 Acetobacteraceae bacterium | reverse complement strand
AAGGGGCGATCCAACTCTAGCTCGGCCCGCATCGGCCAGCGGTTTATCGATCCGACCCCTTCCGCCGGTGGCGGGTGGCCACCCGCCACCGGCGGTCTCGTTGTGCCCCGAAAGGCCTCAGAGGCATAAGACAAGCGGGATGGGTTCGCTCCCGCTCACCCATCCCGCTCTAGGTCTTTGTTTTTGCCGCGTGATTCACGCCTTCGGTGCCGGGGTCCCCGCGAACGAGTTCGCGGGGTGCCCCGATCCCACCTCCGGCGATCACGCTCTAGAACGGGATGCGTTCGCTTCGGCTCACGCATCCCGCTCTGGGTCTTTGTTTTCCCGCGTGATTCACGCCTTCGGGGCCGGGGTCCCCGCGAACGAGTTCGCGGGGTGCCCCGATCCCACCTCCGGCGATCACGCTCTAGTATGGCCGAGGCTGCACAACGATCGCCCTGGTCGAGGCATGCTCGAGATAGGAGAACGCCCATGAAGCAGCAAGCCGCCTATGAACGGTTCCGCGCTTTGCATGAGACCGGCTGTTTCCTCATGCCGAACGCATGGGACGGCACGTCTTCGGTCCTGCTTAAAGCCGCCGGTTTTCAGGCGCTCGGCACCAGCTCGGCGGCGATCGCCTTCGGTCTGGGCCGGGCGGACGGCGCCCATGCGGTGAGCCTCGCCGATTCGGTCGCGAACGGAACGCTGATGGCGGTTTTGACCGGGCTGCCGGTGAACGGCGATCTGGAGGACGGCTACGGCCCCTCCCCCGACGACTGCGCGATGACCGTGCGGGCCGCGATCGCCGGCGGACTGGCCGGCCTGGGGATCGAGGACACGACCGCCGACCCCGCCTCACCCATCCATGGGTTCGATGCGGCGGTGGCTCGCGTGCGGCGCGCCGCGGCGGAAGCGAAAGGCCGCATCCTGCTGACCGGGCGTACCGATAATTTCCTCCATGGCCGCGCCGACCTGGAAGATACCATCCGTCGCCTAGTGGCGTTCGCCGAGGCAGGCGCCGACGTGCTCTACGCCCCCGGGCTGCCGGACATGGCCGCGATTCTCGCCGTGGTAAGGGCAGTCGCGCCAAAGCCGGTGAATGTGCTTCTGGGCCCGCGGTCGGGGATGGTGACAATGACGGAACTGGCGTCGGCCGGCGTTCGCCGCGTCAGCCTGGGGGGTGCGCTGTACCGCGTGGCGATGCGCCAGATCGACACAGCCGCCAAGGCCCTCGCCGCCGGCGATATCGCGGCCGCGGTGACATCGGCTTTGCCATCCAGTGCGTTTACCGGGTTCTTCCCGGAGGCCTGAAACCCCGCCGCGCCCCGATCGCCGGGCCGGCCCCGGAAATCCATCGCGCGCCGATCTCGCGCTGTACTTCGGCCGCGCGGTGGGGAAGGCCGGTGCCATATGCGGTGACCCTGTCTGGGCGGCGAAGGCCTGCCGCCGATCTTGCCGCTGGCGCCGCCGGATGCCGGGCCAACCCGTTCCGGCCTATTCGTCTCGCAGCCACACCTCGTAGCCGATCTCGCGAGCGATCATGCCGTCGCGGATATGGAAGTTGTGCAGCAGACGCATCTTCACTCTGGTACCTTCGGGGAACGGGCAATTTTCGAAGCCATCGCCCACGACCGTAAAATAGGCCCACATATCGTCGAACACGCGATCAGGTGAAGCGAAACGCTCGATCGGCTCGAAGCGGATGCCCTGGGCCGAGGCAAACAGCTTCAGGTAGTTTGCCTTGATCGACTCGCGTCCCGTGTAGCTGACGCCGCGCGCCGGAGCGTCCCACACGGCATCCTCGGCGTAGAGTTTGACGCATTCGTCGATCCGGTCGGGGTTTTCTTCATGCAGATGCATGTCGACGAGGTCGAGCGCGTACTGCACGCGCTCCTCGTAGCTCATCGGCCGGTCGCGTCGGGCCAGTAGCTCGTCCACAGTCTGCCGCGATTGTTCCATCAGGCTCATTGCGATCCCCCCGCCGATTTTGGCTCGGAAGTTCCCGGGTAAGGTGCTCCCAGCCCTTCGTTCTGAGCACGATACGCTGCTGGCCGGGCTGCGAAAAGCCCCGGCTCTTGCGCCGCGGCGCCGACCTCCCGGCGGGCTACCCGGCGACCGGTACCCCGGGTGGCATCTCGATCGGGGACGCGGGTGACATTTCTTTCGGTGACCTACACTCGGGCGTCGCAGAAGCGGCTTTATGGAAGGTCGGGGTGTCATGGCACTCTGTAGGGGACTTTGCTCAACTCCACTGGAATGCCCTGATAACCTTGTTGCAGCAACAAATCACCCACGCTGATCTTTGACACTTTCTGGGCAGACCCCGGCCCCACATAAATACGTGTGATCGCCAAGCGTCTGACGCCACTTATCTCGACCGTCAGGTCAACGGGCAAATGCCGCGCGAGCAGAGTGCGCTTTTGCCGAAAAATTAGCTCGTTGTGCTGACCTACCTGCAGAATCGTCGCAATGCGACGTTCTGCCTCTCCCGAAAACTTCGGATGCTTCACTGTTGCCGCGATGATGCTTAGCTCGTTCGCAAACGCGGCGACGAACTCCGCCGCCCACGCGGACGGATCGCCGCGACCCAGGCCCTGCCAAAAATAGGTTTCGGCCATACGGATTACATCGGCAACAACAAAGCTATGGATGCTATCCGCGTAGCTCATCGGCAGCAATAGCGAGCTTGGTCGTGTCGACACGATATTCAAAACGGCTTGGGCGCGAAATCCTATGGCATAGCCGCATTCGCCGCCGCCATACCCACGCCATTGCCCAAGATCGTCCTCAGCCTCGGAAAAGCAGGCAACGAACTGCCCCGCAGCCGTGAAATCGCGTGCTTCCAGTGCTTCATCGGCGACGCGCAGTAGCGGTTCTATCACCGGATCGGTATTTTGCTTTCTGCGATCCTTTATCGCCGCGTGCACCAGATCGCCGAAATATCTCTGCTCCAAAGTGTCATTGAGGCAGGTGACTTGCGTTGTCCAAATTTTCCCGGACTGCAAGATGCCAATTAATCCGTTTGCATCCGTATAATGCCAAATCTCTTCTGGCAGCGGTCGCCCGAAGTGACGAGCATGGTGGATGCAAAACTGGCGATATTCCTCAAGGTCCTCTGGTTTCACATACTGGAAACCGCTCAATCTGGTAGCCTCGAAATCGTCGCCCGACTGATGTTGTAGCTGCCGGCGACACTGCGTTGCGTCTCGCCCGCCGCTAGCCGCTTCTGCACCTCGCGCCGCTGGTGCGCGATGAACTCCGGCGTGCGCTCGAATTGCACGCCTTTCGCCTTCGCGTCGGCCCGCCCGCGCGCCGTGCGCTCGAGAATACGGCGGCGCTCTAGCTTCGCGGCCACGCCAAAAACTGCGAAAACGATCTCGGCAAAGTCAGATGTGGTGTCGGGGAACGGCTCGGCCAGTGACCGGAGGCCAGCCCCGGCGCACTGCATCTCGCGGGCAATGACCAGAAGGTCGGTCGTGTCGCGCGAGAGGCGGTCAACCGCCGGGGTAATCACCACGTCGCCCTGCGTCAGCACCGCCATGAGCTTGCGAAGCTGCGGGCGCTCAGCGGTCGGGCCGGTGACCTTCTCGCTGAACACTTTCGCGCATCCCGCTGCCTTGAGCTGGGCGAGCTGACCGGTGAGGTCTTGGGCGCCGGTAGAGACGCGGCAATAGCCGTAAATCATCCCCGCATTCTGCATCAGAAATATGCATCAGAAAAGCCATTCCGGATCAAGGGCCTGACCTTGATACAAATATCTTGACCAACGCTTCGCGCATCCACTTCATCTTGCGATTGATGCCACAGCGTGTAAACTATCGTCCATGACTGGCAGCACGCTCCTTTTCCGGACGTCTTGGTGGCGCTTCCCTTAGGAAGCGGCCTGCCGTCATTTTTAGTGACCGTAGCCGCCGTAGTTGGCAGGCACGGTATAATTCAGTCGTCTGACATCACGGCGGCTCCAAAAGAGGAGAACGCCGTGAAATTATCTAGTATCGTGCCCTGGGGACGTAGTTTTGCAGAGTACCGGGACATGTTCGCTTTGTCCGAGGGGGATTTACAAGGCCGCGTGCTCGGCTGTGGTGATGGGCCTGCGAGTTTCAACGCCGAAGCAACCGTGGCGGGGATTCGAGTTGTTTCTATCGACCCCCTGTACGCTTATACGGCTCCAGAAATAGAAAGGCGGGTGTCGGAAATATTCGAAACAGTTGTGTCTCAAACTCGGGCACAAGCGCATCGCTTTGTCTGGGACCGATTTTCCGATGCCGACTCGCTCGGCCTCGCACGCTTGAATGCCATGCAACGCTTCCTGCTCGACTACAAAATGGGAAAAAAGGCTGGCCGTTACGTCGAGGCTTCATTGCCTGATCTTCCTTTCGCAGATGGAAGCTTTGATCTTGCACTGTGCTCGCACCTTTTGTTTTTGTATTCGGACCATCTGTCGCTAGACGAGCACATCGCGGCCGTCCGCGAACTGCTACGGGTTGCTCGTGAAGTCAGGATTTTTCCGCTACTCAGCCTTTCCGGCGAGCCGTCTCCTTATATAATTCCGCTATGTAAACTATTGTCCAATGAGGGCTATGCCATCGAACGACAGGTGGTACCTTACGAATTCATGCGCGGTGGAAACACAATGCTGAAGTCGAGTCGGCGGGAGGCTGGTCCTGCCTGCTGAGTGGCGAGATTTGGTCATAGCTTATGAAACTTCCGAAGGTCTTAAACTTATGCAGTGTGGCGGCAGGGCGGGGACAGGGAACGATCCTCGACGCATGTTAACAACAGAGCGCAACGTTGGATCGTGGCTTCGCTGTCGCCCAACTCTTGGCGATCGGGCACGACGAATTCCCGGGCGACTGAACCTGCGGGAAATTGCTGCCGGCAGAAGTCAAGGTGATACCACCCTTGGCCAACACGCAGGGCATTCCAGAATGGATTTCTTCACTCTCACCCCTCCGGACTTCGCCCTTGATGATCTCGGTTGCCGGATAATGGTGCTGCACTGCCCGGGAGGTCGGATAGCATTGACCCAACGCGAGGTTGCCGGCTTCCACAACCGCTCCGTAGGCGGTTTGCCTATCCCAGGACGCTCCCAACGCTTCACGAACGCGTAGCACGAAGTTCCGGTCAGAACTTATCATCGCCGGTGGTCTCATCACTTTACCATAGCATATGTCGGCCGCTGCGGCTGGCGCGGATTTCTTGATTGGCGTCGACCGTCGGCGCTTCCTCACAGCGACTGACGTAGTTCCAGAGAGGCTGGATACCCCATTGCGGAAAGCGCCTGGCTTATGCGGGCCGCGGGCGACGGTGGGCGCTGCGCTCATTACACGCCGCTCCTGTATCGCCTGGTAGGCCGTGCGCATCACCGGGAAAGCGACGGTGTTGCGTAGGGCCCCATTATGGCAAGAGACGGAGTCCTAGCACCTCTCGGTTTCGGAATTATGGACCGGCGGGGACGGCGTCGGCGGTCGCACAATTGAGTTCCCTATAATAGTGCGTTCTCCGCCTGTTGCGACACGGCGGCCCAGCGGGTCGAACGTCCCCTTTTCGGGGGAGCGCCTACGATTGGGTGAGTGGCTGTAACGGGCGCGAAGTCATCGGCACTGGACGACGCCGAACGGTCGGTCCCTGGATCCCCGGGTAGGCCGCCGCGGGTCGTAAGCCGCCCCTAACCGGAATGGTAGCGCGCGGATGGCCGCCGCCAAAGCACATGCCATTCGGTTGTTCGAGATCGGAATGGGCGCGGCGCGGGGCAAGTGGAGGCAAGGCCGTTTGTCATGAACCAGCAATGACGTCTCGAGGGACGCCGTCTTTGACATCGGCCATTCACGTTGATATCAACGTAGCTTGCCAAGGCAGAAGAGGAGACGTCGGTGAGCAAGATCGTCAGCTGTCTGTGGTTCGATCATGGCGAGGCGCGGAATGCAGCGGAATTCTATACGGCCACATTTCCTGACAGCCATGTCGGGCAAGCGCTTCGATCCCCATCCGATTACCCCGGCGGCGATCAGGGCAGCGAGTTGACCGTCGAGTTCACCGTGCTCGGCCAAGCCTTTGTCGGTCTGAATGGTGGCCCCGCGTTTACGCCGAACGAGGCGGTGAGCTTCCAGGTGATGACCGAGGATCAGGCAGAAACCGACCGCTATTGGAATGCAATCATCGGGAATGGTGGCAGCGAAGGCGAGTGCAGCTGGTGCAAGGACCGCTGGGGCTTTTGGTGGCAGATCGTGCCGCGAGCCTTGATTGCCGCGCTGAAAGATCCGGATCGCGCCGCCGCGAAGCGGGCTATGAACGCCATGATGACCATGCGCAGGATCGACATTGCCAAGATCGAGGCAGCACGAGCGGGCCACGCGGCGGCCTGAACCCCATGGCCACTGCCCGGTTCAAGAAACGGACGCAATGATCCCCAAGATGGAGCCCGGATGTCCGCTCTCGGCAACAGCCGCTTAACCGCCGAGCGTCTTGCCCGGATCGAGATCGGAAGTCCGATCCCGGTTCGGCCGATAGAGCGGCCATAGGTGGGGTTCGTGGCGCCCTCTGGGGCGGGATGCGTTTGGTTTCGCTTACCTATCACGCGCTCGTTGTTAGTTTTCCGGCGCGATCGAACGGCTTCGGCGGTGACGCTCTCGTTGTGGCCTTCCTCCAACCATTTCTGCATGATGACGCGAGGAACGGCCTCAAAGCCGAGGCGTTTGTAAAACTCGACCACCTGTGTGTTCGTTTCGCGCACCAGCAGCATGACCTTCACAACGCCTTTGTTCTTCAGCCATTGCTCCGCAGCCTCGACCATCGATCGGCCGATGCCCTGGGTGCGGTGCTTCGGATAGGAGGCAACGTCGTAGATCCAGCCGCGATGCCCGCCATGGCCGACCATGACGCTGCCGACAATGGCCTGTTCGTGCTTGAGCCCGACCACAATGGCCGAGCCTTCCTTTGCGCGGGCGAAGCGGAAGTCCTGCGACGGATCGTTACAGCTCGTCACGAGATTGCAGGCTCGCCACAGCGCCGTGACGCGCGTTTCGTCCTTCGCGGTTGCGCTGCGAATGGTTGGACGAGGCGATGCGGGCTTGTCTTGTTTCGCTTTTGTCATTCCCGACCTCGGACCAAGGGCGCCTTTCGAAGCCGGGTGGTGTCGCGGGTTGAATTTCGGTTTGTGACCCGGTCGTCCGTCGCCTTGGGGCCCCCACCTCACCCTGCCCTCTCCGGCCCCAGGGATTCCTCTGCGAAAGGGGGTTGTTGGGGCGGTCGGGGCGCGCGCCGGTCGCCTTCCCGCGGTAAATCTTGGTGCGGCCCGCACCGCGAAGCCGGTCGAGCTGCGCGTCGAGCGTCTGTCCGTAGGTGCCGACACGGGCATGGCCGAGACGACGGTTTTGGGATTTGCTTTCGGACATATGGTACGAGAGGCGTAACCGATTGAGAGCGCCGGGGGCGAGGGGAAAGCCCGAACATCTTGAGATAGGCGCGACCTTTCTCGCCGTGCGGCCGGCGGCCAACTCGTTGGGGGCCGATAACTCGAAGTCGCGCTTCCAATCGCTGTCGAAATGGCCTAGCTACCTGCGCGCACTCGTGGGCAGTCCATGTCCAAAGGCCCGCGTCGCGGATACGTCAAAACCTGGGAGAGTCGCGGTGAAGCGTATCTTTGTTTCAGCGGTGAAGGGCGCCGGCCTATGCCTCGCCTTGAGCGTCGGCTCGGTCGCGAGCGCGACGGCCCAGATGACCGATCTCGACTATCAACTCGCCTACCAGCGTGGCATCGAGGCCGTACTCTGGTCGATGCCGGCAATCAGCATCCGCGAGCTCCAGGAGGCAGCGTTCAAGGATTACGGCGTCACCTGGAGCGACGTGATCCTCTGGAGCAGGCCCGCGGTGCCCCGACACGAACTGCTGACGGCGAACAACCAGGTGCCTTATGCGCTGACCTTCCTCAACCTCCGGCAGGGACCGGTGGTGGTGGAGATCCCGGCCGCCGGCGCGAAGGCGCTGCTGTTCGGCAGCTTCGTGGACAACTGGCAGGCGCCGGTCGTCGACGTTGGCCCGTCCGGGACGGACGAGGGCCGCGGCGGCAAATATCTATTTCTGCCACCCGGATACTCGGAACCAGTTCCCGACGGCTATATTCCGGTGCGAATGGAGGGCTACGTGGTCGCCGGCGGTCTTCGACCCGTCCCGGCCAATCGGGGCACCGCAGCGGACGCCCACAGTTACGCTCAGCAGATGAAGGTCTATCCGCTGGCGGACGCCGCGGCACCAAAACCGACGCGGTTTGTCGATGGCTACCCCAAACCTTTCCATTCGCTCCCGGTCTATGACGCGAGCTGGTTCCGCGAGTTGGCCGCGATGGTCAACGAGGAGCCGGTGCGCGAACGTGACAAGGTGATGATGGGCATGCTGGCCTCGATCGGCATCGAGCGCGGCATGCCGTTCCAACCCGATGCGAGGATGCAGAAGGCACTTGCCGCGGCGATGGCCGATGCGCGGCGCATGATGCAGCACTATTTCGAGACTCCCGGCCGGGCGCTCGCCCCATGGTGGCAAGGCAGTCAGTGGTCCGCCCTTTCACCCGCAGCCCTTCGTCTGGCGAGCGAGTTCACCTACGAGACCGACGATGCGCTTTGGATAGACGCGCGGGCTGGCGGCCTGTTCTACTGGGCGACGTTCCTGCCGAAGAAGCTTGGCGGCGGCACTTTCTATCTAATGGACCTGCGCGACTCCGCGGGGCAGCTGTTCGACGGACAGGCGACTTACCGGCTGCACGTCCCCGCGATTGTGCCGGCAAAGGATTTCTGGTCCGCCGTCGTCTATGACGTGAATACGAAGGCGTTCGTCTGTGCCGGGCCATGCGATAGCGCGGACAATAGGGTCGGACTGTCGTCCTTCGACAAGCCGACAATGAAGCGGAACGGCGACGGTTCGGTGGACCTCTACTTCGGCCCGAAGGCGCCGCCCGGTTTCGAGAAAAACTGGGTCACCACCGCGGGCAAGAACTTCTTCCTGATCTTCCGGCTCTACGGCCCGGAGAAGGCCTTCTTCGACAAGACCTGGAAGCTGCCCGAGGTCGAGAAGGTCCTGTAGTCCGGCTGCGAAAGCCGGGCGAAGCAGACGATATGGAAGGCACCATTGAGGGTTTTGCTGGTTGCAAGATTCGCGATTTTCGCGCGGGATCGAGGTGGGGTGCTAATCGGGAGGAGGTGCGGTTGTGCCGCCCGGCGTGCCCACTGGGCCCTCTGGATGGAAGGTCTGCTTTGGAGGGGGGCCGTGGTTGCCGGATCGGCCGCCATGGGCCGAGTTCATAACGCCCGTTGAGCGGGATCCGTGAGCGAACGCGTCGTGCTCTAGTGTCCCGATTCCGAAGTTCGCCGCATTGAAATGCGGACGGAATCGGGACACTCGCTCTTTGTTTTCAGTGGCCTGCTTATCCCCTCCGTTCGTCGCGACATGCGACGAACTTCGGGGGCAGAACACTAGTCGTGGCCTTCCTCCAACCATTTCTGCATGATGACGCGAGGAATGGCTTCAAAGCCGAGGTGTTTGTAAAACTCGACCACCTGCGTGTTCGTTTCGCGCACCAAGAGCATGATCTTCACAACGCCTTTGTTCTTCAGCCATTCCTCCGCAGCCTCGACCATCGATCGGCCGATGCGTTGGTTCCGATGCTTCGGATCGGAGGCAACGTAGTAGATCCAGCCGCGATGCCCGTCATGGCCGACCATGACGCTGCCGACAATGGCCTGTTCGTCGTTGAGCCCGACCAGAATGTCCGAGCCTTCCTTTGCGCGGGCGAGACGGAAGTCCCGCGACGGATCATTATAGCTCGTCACCAGATTGCAGGCTCGCCACAACGCGATGACGCGCGATTCGTCCTTCGCGGCTGCGTTGCGGATGGTCAGACGAGGCGATGCGGGCTTGTCTTGTTTCGCTTTTGTCATTTCCGATCTCGGACTGGAGCGCGTTTTAGAAGCGGGCGGTGTTGCAGTTTGAATTTCGGGCGGTGGCCCCCACCTTGCCCTGCCCTCTTGTATCTTGGGAGACCGTCGCGGAGGTAATGTGAAGGCGGCGGTGACGGGCGGGTCGCCCGCGAATTCGAGCCCGGCGGTGCGGCCGCAGCGGAGATCACGGCGCCTTACGCTGAAACGTGAAGACGTGTAAACATGCCCACAAAGGAGATCGTTCGATGGCTCCTCGCCCGTCTTTCACCGAGGCCGGCATCACTCGGTCGAGCCAAGCCCCGCCCGCCCCCGCCGCGGCCGCCGTGCGCATGAGCCGATCAATCCAGGAAATCATGCTCGAGGCGATCGACGATTGGTCCGCCAAGAACGGCATGCCGCGTCCGGCGGCCGAGCCGCAAAGGGATCAGGCGGCATGAGCGCATACGAAGCCGACATCTTCGCGTGGTCGGAGCACCAGGCCGAGCTGCTCCGGCGCCGCGCCCGCGGCGAGTTGGTCAACGAGGCTGAAATCGACTGGCCGAACGTCGCGGAAGAAATTGAGAGCGTGGGACGGAGCGAATTGCGGGCCTGCCGGTCCCTGCTGAAACAAGCCTTATCCCACATGCTCAAGGCGGAGGCGTGGCCGCTGTCCCGGGACGCGCCAACATGGCGAGCCGACGCGATCGATTTTCGGCAGCAAGCGCGAGAGGCCTTCACTCCGTCGATGCGCGATCACATCGATGTCGAGGATCTCTACCGTCAAGCCGTCCGGGCGATGCCGGAGACGATCGACGGCCAGCCGCCACTTCCCGTGCCGCCGGAGTGCATTGTCGCGCTGGATGAGCTGCTGAGCGAGCCATGAAATTCGCCGGGAAAGTGCTGCGGATTGTTGGCGGCCTGATCGGTTTGGCTGCTGCTGTGTTCCGGTTTCGCCTGGAGCTTCCTACGCCCCCCCTGTCCACCCGGCAATTATTTGGGGATAGAGCAATTCGGCGGAACTCCTTGGCTGCGTTTCTGAAAGGCGTGGCAATTCCGGTGCAGGGAGTTGGGGCTCTATCGAGAGGAATTGTCGGCGCAGCTCGGAATTGACGTCATCGCGCGCTCACAGAACGCGACAAAATCAGAGCTCGTGGCATGAGCGGAACCGTCTGCAAGCCCGCTCTTCATCGGGCGGTGTCGCAATTTGAATTTCGGGTGGTGGCCCCCACATTGCTGGGCCCAGGTGGTGGCCCCCACCTCACCCTGCCCTCTCCCCCCCAGGGGCGGAGAGGAAAAAAGGGCGACGTGTCTCCGGTGGGGCCGGAGGGGGAAAGTGGGGGCGGTCTTCGGCCTCGGGGGTCGAGAACCGGACCTGCCCTTGGGATGGAGCGGCGATATCATCGGCCCATGACGGTTTCGCACGAGCGCCTTGCCGCCCTGATCTCCGCCGCGCGCCGCGCGGTGGTGTTCACCGGCGCCGGGATTTCGACCGAATCGGGCATCCCCGACTTCCGCAGCCCCGGCGGCGTCTGGAGCCGGATGAAGCCGATCTATTTCCAGGAGTTCGTGGCGAGCGAGGAGCAGCGGCGCGAGGCATGGCGGCGCGTCTTCGCCAATTCCTCGGGCTGGGTCGGGGCGAAGCCGAACGCGGGCCACCATGCCGTCGCGCGGCTCGTCGCCGCCGGCAAGGTCGCGGCGGTCATCACCCAGAACGTCGATAATTTGCACCAGGACTCGGGCGTGCCGGAGGAGCTTGTCATCGAGCTGCACGGCAATGCGAGCTATGCGACGTGCCTTGCCTGCGGGCTCCGGCACGAGCTCGCGACGCTGAAGCAGACATTCCTCGGATTGGGAGAGATCCCCGAATGCCGGGCATGCGGGGGCCTCGTGAAGACCGCG
>DATJTV010000263.1:0-3152 GCA_035503055.1 Acetobacteraceae bacterium | reverse complement strand
CACTCTGATGCTGATGCGGATGGCGCAGAGCGCGGGCCTCGGATTCCTCTTCGTCCCGATCAGCACCAGCGCCTACATGACGCTGCCGCGCAGCCTCAACGCCGACGCCTCGGCGCTCTACGTGCTGGTGCGCAACGTCGCCGGATCGGCGGCGATCTCGCTCTCGACCGCGGCGGTGGTCTCGAGCAGCCAAACCAACATGGCCTATCTCGCCGCGTCCGGGAATCTGAGCCCGGCAAGCCCGGTCTATCACGAAACCCTCGCCCGGGTCGCGGGGGCGCTCGCCGCCCTCGGCCGCGAGCCGGCGCAGGTCGGCGCGGACGCAATGGGCTGGCTCTACCAGACGCTCAACACGCAGGCGGCCTTCCTCGCCTACCGCAACGTCTTCATCGACTGCGCGATCATCGCCTTCGCCGTCGTGCCCTTCACCTTCTTCCTCTCCTCCGCGCGCATCGGCGCGGGCGGCGGCGGGCACTGATTCGGGCCTAATCCGCCTCTTTCCACATTTCGGCGACGAAGCCGCGCGGATCGACGTGCAAGACCCGGCCTGTGGTGACCGCGCTTGCTCCCTTGCAGCGCCAGCCGAAGATCGTGTCGTGCCCCGTCACATACATCGGAATGAAGTCGGAATCAGGGTTTTTCGCGCACCACTCGTTCGCGCCCGGCAGCTTGCTTCTGGTGTCGGCCTTGCCGCAGGGAAGGTTCGCGCCGACATTGCAGACGAAGACGTGGCTCGCGAAGCAGCGGAAATAGGTGCCGTTTCGTACCGCTTCCGCGGGCATCGCCGAGAGGCCGAAGAGCCGCACCGCCGCCGGAACCAGGGAATCGGGAATCGGGCGGAGCGTGTCGTCGGTGCCGGCCTGTTGGCAAACCGCCTGGGGCGAAGCGGCGCGCGCCGCCGGCGCCCCGCACATCACGCCGATGAGTGCCGCGAATCCGGCAAGCCAGGCGATGCGCGCCATCATGCGCCTCCTCCGGTCAGTCGAGCCGCACCAGCACCGGCACATGATCCGAAGGCTGCTCGGCCGCCCGCTCGGCGCGGCAGATTTCCACCCCGCTCAGCCGCTCCGCAAGGGTGGGCGAGAGCAGCACGTGGTCGATCCTGAGCCCGATGTCGCGGTCGAACGCTCCACCCTGATAGTCCCAGAACGTGTAGGCGGGCCCGCTCGGCGTGAACGCCCGCACCGCGCACGTAAGCCCAAGCCAGAGCAGCCGGCGAAAGGCGGAGCGGCTCTCCGGGCGCACCAGCGCGTCGGTTGGCGCGAGCGCCCCCGCCGCCGCATCCACGCTTTCGGGGCAGACATTGAAATCCCCCGCGATCGCGAGCGGCGCGTCCTCGGCGAGCAGCGCCTCCGCCCGCTCGGCGAGATGGGCGAGAAAGGCGAGCTTGGTCGCCATTCCCTGCTCGCCGCCCGAGTTGCCGTTGGGCGCATAGACATTGACGAGCGTGATCCCCTCGGTCGCGACTTCGAGGTAGCGGGCATCGCCCGCCCCTTCACGGAGCCGCGGCAGGCGCCGGTGCCGCACCTCGACCGGCTCGCGGGAGAGCACGGCGACGCCGTTATAGCTCTTCTGCCCCACCACCTCCGGGTGGTAGCCGAGCGCCCTGAACTCGAGGGCTGGGAACGCCTCCGCCTCGCACTTCAGCTCCTGGAGAACGAGGACATCGGGGCGGCGCTGCTCGAGGAAGCGGGCCACATGGCGGGCCCGGGCGCGGACAGAGTTGACGTTCCAGGTCGCGAGCTGCACTGCCGTCCTGATCGTGAGGTTGGTGCCCTTGCCGGGCCGGCTAGAGTCTAGTCGACCGAGAAGCTGCTGCCGCACCCGCAGGAGGACGTGGCGTTAGGGTTGCGCACCGTGAAATGGCTGCCCATCAGCTCGTCCGTGTAGTCGAGCACGGCACCGGCCAGCAGTTCGAGGCTGGTCGGATCGACCACCACGCGGGCGGCGCCGCGGTCGATCACGAAATCCTCGGGCGCGGCCTCCCGGTCGAGCTCGAAACGGTACTGAAAGCCGCTGCAGCCGCCGGCGAGCACGGCGACGCGGAGCGAGGCCGGCTCGGGCCCGGCGGGCGGAAGCCCGGCGACAAGCTCCGCGATGCGCTCGGCCGCACGCTCGGAGACGGTGAAGCGGGAATCGTCCATGACACGGAATATAGGCCAGGCCCGGGGCGGGTTGAAGACACCCCTTCCGGCCCGGGAGTGGGGGGGCTTACTGACCCACCGGTCAGTGCCCGAAGCTACCCCCCGAATTCTAAACCATACCCGCGTACAAAAAGGGGGACGGGGTGTGCAAACTGTGCAAACCCGGCCGGCACCGGGTTTTTCGCGACAAGCGAATTCAGTGCCTTCCGTCCCGTTCCTCTCAAACGTAGACCCCACGCATTCCGGCGGCAGGGTAGCGGGTGCCGGCGGCGGCGCCCGCCGGCACCGCCGCCGCGATCCGCGCGACGTCGGTCTCGGCGAGCGTCACGGCGAGCGCGCCGATGTTCTCCTCCAGCCGACGCCGGTAGCGCGTTCCCGGAATCGCCACCACGTCCGGCCCTTGGGCGAGCAGCCAGGCGAGTGCGAGCTGCGAGGGCGTGCAGCCCTTCTCCCCCGCGATCTCCTCGATCTTCGCCACCAGCGCCCGGTTGTGGGCGAAATTCTCCTCCTGGAAGCGCGGGTGCGCCGCCCGCCTGCCATCGACGTCCGCGAACGCGCGGATCGCGCCGGTCAGGAACCCGCGCCCGAGCGGCGAGTAAGCGACGAAGCCGATCCCGAGCGCCCGCGTCGTCTCCCGCGTCTCCTCGGCCTCGGTCCGGTAGAGCAGCGAGTACTCGGTCTGGACCGCGGCGATCGGGTGAGCTTTGTGCGCCCGGCGGATGGTCTCCGGGTGCGCCTCGCAGAGGCCGAGGAAGCGGACCTTCCCCTGTCGGACCAGCTCCGCCATCGCCCCCACCGTCTCCTCGATCGGCACGGCGGGATCGACGCGGTGCTGGTAATAGAGGTCGATCACGTCCTCGCCGAGCCGCTTGAGGCTCGCCTCGCACGCCGCGATCACGTACTCCGGCCGCCCGTTGACGCCGTTCGGCTGGCCCTCGCGCCGGATCTGCCCGAACTTGGTGGCGAGCACCACGCGGTCCCGCCGCCCCTTGATGGCGCGGCCCACCA
>DATJTV010000262.1:0-15416 GCA_035503055.1 Acetobacteraceae bacterium | reverse complement strand
TCTTTCCCGCCTTCTCCGACTGGAGCCTGCTGCTCGCGATTCCGGCGGCCTTCGTCGTCGCCGGCATCCTCGGCATCGTCATCGAGCAGACTCTGATCCGCTTCCTCTATGGCCGCCCGCTCGAGACGCTGCTCGCCACCTGGGGCCTCAGCCTGGTCCTTCAGCAGGCCGTGCGCTCGCTCTTCGGCCCGACCAACCAGGACGTCAGCTCGCCCACCTGGATGAGCGGCGCAATTCAGCTCGGCGGCCTCACGCTCACCCTCAACCGGCTCTGGATCATCGCCTTCACCGCCGCCGTCGTCGGGCTCCTGATGCTCGCCTTCCGCGTCACCCGCCTCGGCCTTGCGATGCGCGCCGTCACCCAGAACCGGCGCATGGCCGCCGCCATGGGCATCCGCACCCCGATCGTCGATGCGCTCACCTTCGGCCTCGGCTGCAGCATCGCCGGGATCGCCGGCGTCGCCCTCTCGCAGATCGACAATGTGAGCCCCAATCTCGGCCAGAACTACATCATCGACAGCTTCATGGTCGTCGTCTTCGGCGGCGTCGGCAATCTCTGGGGCGCGGTCGTCGCGGCACTCATCCTCGGCGTCGTCAACATGGTCCTCGAGCCCATCTCCGGCGCCGTGGTCGCCAAGATCGCCGTGCTCGTGCTCCTCATCCTCTTCATCCAGCGCCGCCCGCGCGGCCTCTTCCCGGTCAAGGGGAGGGCGGTCGAGGCATGAGCCGCCTGCGCGACACCCACGCCACCATCACCATCGCGCTGGTGCTCGGCATTGCGCTGCTGATCGCTTTTCTCGATATCGGCACCGCGCCCAACTCGCCCGTGCACGTGCCCGACTTCGTCATCAGCCTGGTCGGCAAATATCTCTGCTACGCGATGCTCGCCCTCGCGGTCGATCTCGTCTGGGGCTATGCCGGCATCCTCACCCTCGGCCACGCCGCCTTCTTCGCCCTCGGCGGCTACGCGATGGGGATGTACCTGATGCGCGAGATCGGCGCGCGCGGCGTCTATGCCAACCCGATCCTGCCGGACTTCATGGTCTTCATCGGCTGGAAGGCGCTTCCCTGGTACTGGTACGGATCGAAGCATCTGTGGCAGGCGCTGATCATGGTGGCGCTGGTGCCCGGCCTGCTCGCCTTCGTCTTCGGCTTCCTCACCTTCCGCTCGCGCGTCTCGGGCGTCTATCTCTCGATCATCACCCAGGCGCTGACCTACGCGCTCATGCTCGCCTTCTTCCGCAACGACATGGGCTTCGGCGGCAACAACGGGATGACCGACTTCAAGGACATCGCGGGCTTCCCGATCGACGCCCGCTCCACCGAGGTCGGGCTGATGCTGCTCTCGGCGCTCGTCCTCTCCGCGGAGTTCCTGCTCGCGCGCGCTCTCGTGCGCTCGCGTTTCGGCAAGGTGCTGGTCGCCGTCCGCGATGCCGAAAGCCGCACCCGCTTCCTCGGCTATCGCCCCGAATCCTACAAGCTCTTCGTCTTCGTCGTCTCCGCCGTCATGGCCGGCATCGGCGGCGCGCTCTATGTCCCGCAGGTCGGCATCATCAACCCGAGCGAGTTCTCTCCCGGCAATTCCATCGAGGCGGTGATCTGGGTGGCGCTCGGCGGCCGCGGCACGCTTTCCGGTGCGATCCTCGGCGCGGTCATCGTCAATTACGCAAAGACCTACCTCACCAGCGCGCTTCCCGGGATCTGGCTCTTTGCGCTGGGCGGCCTTTTCATCTTCGTCACCCTCTTCCTTCCCCGCGGGATCGTCGGCTCCATCGCGGCCTTCATCGACCGCAGGCGCGCGCCGCGCCTGGCCTCGCAACCCGTCGTCGCGAACGCGCCGCCCGGCGCGCCCGAGCCCGTTCCATGAGCGAATCGGCCGAACCGCTGCTCCGCCTCGAAGGCGTCACCGTCAGCTTCGATGGGTTCCGCGCGCTCAACGAGCTTTCGCTGACGCTCGCCGCGGGCGAGATGCGCGCCGTCATCGGCCCGAACGGGGCCGGCAAGACGACGATGATGGACGTCATCACCGGCAAGACGCGCCCGGATACCGGCCGCGCCGTTTTCGGCGCCAACACCGACCTCACCCGGCTCGACGAAGCCACCATCGCCCGCCTCGGCATCGGGCGGAAATTCCAGAAGCCCACCGTCTTCGAGTTCCACACCGTCGAGGACAACATCCTTCTCGCCCTCGCCGGTGACCGCCGTCCGCGCTTCTCGCTCTTCGCCCGCAAGACGCCCGACGAGATCGAGCGCATCGGTGTGATCCTCTCAACCATCCGCCTCACCGAGCAGCGCCGCCTGCCCGCCGGCATCCTGAGCCACGGCCAGAAGCAATGGCTCGAGATCGGCATGCTGCTCGCCCAGGATCCGCGCCTTCTCCTCGTGGACGAGCCGGTCGCCGGCATGACCGATTCGGAAACGCATCAAACCGCCGAGCTGCTCCGCGAAATCAACCGCACCCACAGCGTCGTCGTGGTCGAGCACGACATGGAATTCGTGCGCGAGCTCGGTGTTACCGTCACCGTGCTGCACGAGGGCTCGGTCCTCGCCGAAGGCTCGATCGACCAGGTGAGCGAGGATCACCGCGTCATCGAAGTCTATCTCGGGCGCTGAGCGATGCTCGAAGTGAAAGACGTGGATCTCTACTACGGCGCGGCGATCGCGCTTCGCCAGGTATCCATCGTCGCCCGCCCGAACGAGGTCACCTGCCTCCTCGGGCGCAACGGCGTCGGCAAGACGAGCCTCCTGCGCGCCGTCGTCGGCGCCTACCCGATCGCCGCCGGCAGCATCCGTTGGGAGGGCGCCGAAGTCTCCCGCCTTCCCTCCTACGAGCGCGCGCGCCGCGGCATCGCCTGGGTCCCGCAGGGCCGCGATATCTTCCCCCTGCTCACTGTGCGCGAGAATCTCGAGACCGGGTTCGGGGTCCTCAAGCGTCGCGTGCGCCGCCTCCCCGACGACATCTTCGCGCTCTTTCCCATCCTCAAGACGATGCTCGGCCGCCGCGGCGGCGATCTCTCGGGCGGCCAGCAGCAGCAGCTCGCGATCGCGCGCGCGCTCGTCATGCAGCCGCGGCTCCTTGTCCTCGACGAGCCGACGGAGGGCATCCAGCCCAGCATCATCAAGGATATCGGCCGGATTATCGCGCTCTTGCGCGATCGCGGCGGCATGGCCATCCTCCTCGTCGAACAATATTTCGACTTCGCGCGCGAGCTAGCCCAGGAGGTCGCCGTCATGGATCGCGGCGATATCGTCCTCGCCGGGCCGCTCGCCTCGCTCGACGAGCAGGATGTACGACGGCGCCTCTCCGTCTGAGCTTCTCCCCGCCCAACGCGCGCGCGGCCGCCTCGCGATCGGCTTCCGCAGCCCGGCGCCCGGAAAAACCGCGCTCTCCCGCCTCTACCAGCAAGGCTGCCTGAAGGCGCGCTTTCCCCGCCCCGCGTCCGGCGAGCCGCCCTGCGCCGTCCTCGTCAACAGCTCGGGCGGCGTCGCCCCGGGCGATCAGCTCGAGATCTCGGTCAGCCTCGAGGAAGGCGCCGCCGCCACCATCGCCGGCCAGGCGGCCGAGCGCTTCTACCGCGCCGCGGCAAAAAGCCCGCCCGCCCGGCTGCGCCACCATCTCTCCGTCGGCCCCGGTGCGGCGCTCGAATGGCTGCCGCAGGAGGCGATCCTCTTCGATCGCGCCGCCCTCGACCGTTCGCTCACGATCGACCTCGCGCCAACCGCCTCCCTTCTCGCCCTCGAAGCGATCGTCTTCGGCCGCCGCGCGATGGGCGAGGAGGTGCGCAACGGCTTCCTCCGCGACCGCCTCTCAGTCCGCCGCGCCGGCCGACCGATCCTCGAGGACACGCTACGCCTCGAAGGCCCGCTCGCCGCAGCGCTCGACCGTCCCGCCATCGCCGCCGGCGCCCGCGCGCTCGCAACCATCCTTCACGCGGGCCCGCCCGCCGACCTCGACGCGCTCCGCGCCCTCACGCTTCCCGGGATCGAACTCGGCGCCTCCGCCTTCGACGGCCTTCTCCTCGTCCGCCTCCTCGCGCGCGACGGTGCGGCGCTGCGCACCGCCCTCGTCGCGTCCCTCGCCGTCCTCCGCGCCGGCCGCCCGCTTCCCCGCGTCTGGCTCTGCTGACGGGAGCTTCCGCAGCGATCCTTTCGCCCGGCCTGCCGGCCACGAAACTCTTTACGCTCGTTTATCCGGGCCCGAGCAGGAGCCACGCGGCCCAGATCGCGAGCGCCAGCGGCGGGCCGAAGGGCAGCGCCGTCTCGCGCCCGATCGCGCGGCCGGCAAGTGCCAGGATGCCGGCAAGCGCAAGCCCCGCAAGGCCCGCCGCGAGCACGACATACGGCAGCGCCGCGAGCCCGAGCCACGCCCCGCCGACCGCCATCAGCTTCGCATCGCCGGCGCCGATGCCCTCGGCGCCGCGCCAGGCGCGCCAGCCGAGGCGGAGCAGCGCGAAGGCGCCGTAGCCGAGGATGGCCGCCGCGGCATGCAGGGCGAGCGCATCCGGAACCAGCCGCCACGCGGCGAGCAGGCCGGCCGGGATCAGCGGCAGGGTCAGCGCATCCGGGAGCATGAGGGTCGCGGCGTCGGTCCAGGCCAGCGCCAGCAGGCCCCAGCCGAGGACGAGGCCCGTCCACAGCAGCGCGCCGCCCTGCCCGGCGAGCAGCGCGGAAGCCGGCACCGCGACCGCGGCGATCTCGATCGACAGATGGAACGGCCCAATCGCAGCGGCGCCGCACCGGCACCGCCCGCGGAGCCGGAGATAGGAGAGGATCGGAACCAGCTCGAGCGCCGTGAGCGGCCGCCCGCACCCGGCGCAGACCGACCGGCCGAGCATGACAGGCCGGCCGGCGGGCAGGCGCGCGACGAACACGCCGAGCAGGCTGCCGATCGCCGGCCCGACGATGATCGCGAGCCAGGCGGGCCACGGGATTGTCATCGCGCGTCCGCTGATTACCGCTTATCGTCAACGCTTACGAACCTTAACGTTACGGGCAACGCGGACCGGCGAGTATGCCCAAGCCGATGATACTCGAGCGCGGCAGCGATCGGATCGATGCGCTGGCGGCGTTGATCCTCGCCCGCGGCCTCTGCGACGAGCGGGCGATCGAGCGCGCGCGCCGCGTCGCCGCCGAGACCGAGGGCCGCCTCGATCTCGTCCTCAAGCAGCTCGGCCTGATCGCCGAGCGCGACCTCGCCGCCTCCTACGCGGCCCTGCTCGGCGTCCCGCTCGCCGTCGCCGCCCGCTACCCGGCCGAGCCGCTCTTCCCCGAGCGCCTCGAATCCCGCTTCCTCCGCGCCGCCCGGGCCGTGCCGGTCGCCCTCGAGGCCGGCGTGCTCGCGCTCGCCATGTCCGATCCGCTCGACGATTTCGCCGCCCGCGCCGTCGCCGCCGCGGTCGGCCACGATGTCGCGATCGAGGTCGCCGTCCCGATCGAGCTCGAGGCCGCGCTCGCGCGCCTCTACCCCGACGCCGCCCCGGGAACCGCTGCCGCCGCCGGCGCCGAACCGCCCGCCCCGCTCGAGGAGGACGCCGACCGTCTCCGCGACCTCGCAAGCGAGGCGCCGGTGATCCGCCTCGTCAACCAGCTCATCGCCCGCGCCGTCGAGACCCGCGCCTCCGATATCCATATCGAGCCCTTCGAGGATCGCCTGCGCATCCGCTACCGCCACGACGGAATGCTCGCCGAGATCGAGAGCCCGCCGGCCCGCCTCGCCCCGGCCATCATCAGCCGGATCAAGATCATGGCCCGGCTCGACATCGCTGAGCGCCGCCTGCCCCAGGACGGGCGCATCAAGCTCGCGGTGCGCGGCCAGGACGTCGATTTCCGCGTCTCCTCCGTTCCCGCGCTGCACGGCGAGACGGTCGTGCTCCGCGTCCTCGATCGCGGCGCCGTCGCCTTCGACTATGCCCGCCTCGGCCTGCCCGCTTCGGTCGTCGCCCGCCTCGAAACCGCCTTCGCCCTGCCCAACGGCATCGTCCTCGTCACCGGCCCCACCGGCAGCGGCAAGACCACCACCCTCTACACCGGGCTCCTCGGCCTCAACTCGGTCACCCGCAAAGTCATCGCCATCGAGGACCCGATCGAGTTCCAGCTTCCCGGGATCAACCAGATCCAGGTCAAGCCGCAGATCGGGCTCGATTTCGCCCATCTCCTCCGCGCCATCCTCCGCCAGGACCCGGACGTCATCATGGTGGGCGAGATCCGCGACCTCGAGACCGCCCAGATCGCCGTCCAGGCCGCGCTCACCGGCCATCTCGTGCTCTCGACGCTGCACACGAACTCGGCCGCCGCGACGGTCACGCGCCTGCGCGACATGGGGCTCGAGGACTATCTCGTCGCCGCCGTCCTCCGCGGTGTGCTGGCCCAGCGGCTCGTCCGCCGGCTCTGCCCCGAGTGCCGCCGCGCCGCCCCCGCGCCCGCCGCGCTCGCCGCCCGCCTCGACCTCGCGCGCCGCGCCCCGGCCGGATCCTCGCCCCCGATGCTCTGGCACGCCGCGGGCTGCTCCGCCTGCCGTGGCACCGGCTATCGCGGCCGCCGTGCGATCGCCGAGTTCCTCGTTCCCGACGCCGCGATCGCCGAGCGCATATTCTCCCGCGCCGGCGAGGCCGAGATCGAGCGCGCCGCCATCGAAGGCGGCATGGTCCCGATGTTCGGAGCCGGCCTCGACGCCGTGCTCGCCGGCGAGACCACGCTTGCGGAGCTGGCGCGCAGCGTGCGCGCCGAGGGCTGAGGCCGGCCGATGCCCGCCTTCCGCTATGTCGCGATCGAGCCCTCGGGCGCGCTCGCGCGCGGCACCATGGAGGCGCCCGACCAGGCGTCCGTCATCGAGCAGCTCCGCCGTGCCGGGAACCTTCCGGTCTCGGCCGCCGAGGCGACCCGCGGCTCGGCGCTCGTCCAACTCCTCCAGACCGAGATCGGCAACGGCCGCGCGCTCTCCCGCAGCGAGCTCGCCGAGGCGATCCGCGAGCTCGCGACCATGCTCGGCGCCGGCCAGGACCTCGACCGCGCGCTCCGCTACCTGGTCGAGACGGCACCCAACCCGCGCGTCGGCGCCGTCTTCGGCCGCGTCCGCGACGCGGTCCGCGACGGCGGCACCCTGGCCGGCGCCATGGCGGCCGAGCCGCGCAGCTTCCCCAAGCTCCTGGTCGGCCTCGTCCGCGCCGGCGAGGCGGGCGGCGCGCTCGCCGCCACGCTTGAGCGCCTCGCCCTCCTCTTCGAGCGCGAGCGGAGCCTGGTCGCGACCGTCCGCACGGCGATGGTCTATCCGGTGATGCTGCTGATCGCGGCCATCGGATCGGTCACACTGCTCCTCACCCGCGTGCTCCCCCAGTTCGTCCCGCTCTTCGCCCAGAACGGCGTCGCCCTGCCGCAATCGACGCGGATCCTGCTCGGCGCCGGCGTCTTCGTCGCCAATGACGGTCCCTATGTCCTGGCAGCCCTGCTCCTCCTCGCCCTCGCGGCCCGCGAGGCGCTGCGCCGGCCGCGCCCCCGCGCCGCCGCCGACGCCCTGCTGCTCCGCCTGCCCGTCATCGGCTTCCTCGCCCGCGAGACCATGGCCGCGCGCCTCACGCGCACGCTGGGAACGCTGCTCGTCAACGGCGTGCCGCTGCTCGCAGCACTCGCGATCGTCCGCGAGATCCTCGGCAACCGCGCCGGCGTCGCAGCACTCGATCGCGCGACGGCCAGCGTGCGCGACGGCGGCGGCCTCGCCCGGCCGCTCGAATCAGGCGTCTTTCCCGCCCGCACCGTCTCGCTGCTCCGGCTCGGCGAGGAGACCGCCCAGCTCGGGCCGATCGCCCTTCGCGCCGCCGAGATCCACGAGGAGCAGGTGCGCCTCGGCGTGCAGCGGCTGGTCGCCCTCCTGGTGCCGGCCATCACCATCGTCATGGGGATCATGGTCGCGGCGATCGTCGGCTCGCTACTCCAGGCGATGCTCGGCCTCGACAACCTTGCCCAATAAAATCGAACGCAGCGGCGGCTTCACGCTGCTCGAGATGCTGGTGGTGATCGTCGTGCTGGCGCTCGCGGTCGGGCTGGTGGTCGCCTCCGGCCCCTCGGAGAGCCCCGCCGCCAGCCTCGAAAGTGCCGCGAGCCGCGTCGCCCTCGGCCTCCGCCTCGCCCGCGGCGAGGCCATCGCCCACGACCACCCGGTCATCGTCACCATAGGCGCGCGCACGCTCAGCATCGGCACCGCACCGCCCACGAAGCTGCCGGCCGGCGCCTCCGCCATCGCCGGGCCCGTGCGGGTGACCTTCGCGCCCGACGGCACCGCCGCCGGCGGGCCGATCCTCCTCGCCGCGGGCGATCTCAGGCGCCGAATCGCCGTCGATTGGATGACCGGAGCCGTGGAGGAAGGCCGTGCCGAAGCGCCGCCCTGACGCGGGCGGCTTCCTGTTGCTCGAGGTGCTGGTTGCCTTCGTCATCGCCGCCCTCGCCCTGGCCGTCCTCTTCCAGGGCGCGGTCGGAGGGCTCCGCGCGACCGCCGTTGCCGGCCGCTACGAGCAGGCGGTCGCGCGCGCCCGCTCCCATTTGGCGGCCATGGGCGGCCGCGCGTCCCGGCTGGTGCCCGGCGTGCAGTCCGGCGACGACGGGAGCGGCTTTCGCTGGGAGGTGCAGGTCACACCGCTCGCCGCCATGACGCTGCCCGGCCCGCCTTCCGCGCAGGTCCTGCTCGACCGCGTCAGCGTCACCGAGTCCTGGGGCGCGCACCGCGCGGTGCGGCTGGTGACGGCGCGGCTGCAGGAGCAGGCGTCGCGCGGGCCGTGAGGAACCGGGGTCAGGCGGGATTCACGCTTCTCGAGACGATCGTCGCCCTGGTCGTGCTCGGCTTCCTGATCGCCGGGCTCGCCGAGGGCGTCCGCTTCGGGCTCGGCGCCCGCAATGCCGAGAACGGCCTCATCGCCAGGGGGGCAGGACTCGACGCCGTCGATCGCACCCTGAGGGGCCTCATCGCCCGCATGGATCCCGGCGCCTTCGACGCGCCGCCGACGCTCGCGGGCGCGCCCGACCGGATGGAATTCCTCACCGAGCTGCCCGCCGGCGCCGCACCCGGCGGCATCCGGCGGGCGCGCGTCGCACTTTCGGTCGATCCGGCCCATCGCCTCGTTCTCGCCTGGCGGCTCGCGCCCCACGCTGTGCCGCTCGCGCCGCCCGCCTCGGGGCAGGTCGTGCTGGCCGACGATGTCGCACGGCTGGCGATCGCCTATGCCGAACCCGCCGCCGCGGGCGGCGGCTGGGTGCGGCGATGGAACGCTGCTGCCCTGCCGGCGCTGGTGCGGCTCAGGATCGTCTTCCGCGCCGGCGACCGGCGGCTCTGGCCGGACATCGTCGCCGCGCCGATGCGCGAGCGCCCGCCCTAGAGTGGGATGTGTTCGCTTCGGCTCACGCATCCCGCTCTAGGTCATTGTTTTCCCGCGTGATTCACGCCTTCGGTTAAACCACCTTCGGCGATCGCGCTCTGAAAAGCGGCCACGCTTGCGAGCGACCTGTCAGGGAAACTTCTCGTGTGCGCGGTCGTCTCGCGGCTGCGCACGCGATGTAACGTTGCATATACTGTACAGCAGAGTGTCAAGCGGATGCGGGCGCGAGGCAATGCCGAGCGAATTCTTCTCCTGGTGGATTCGGCAGCTCTCGGAATTGCTCCCCGCGCGCCTGCGCCGCGCCGCTGACGGCTCCGCCGTGACACGGGTCTCGCTCCTCGCCGGGGCGATGCCCGCAATCGAGATCGCCGCGGTCGGCCGGCGTGGCACGGCAACGCTCTGCCACGCCGCGCTCGACGAGGCGGGCCTCGCCCAGGCGCGCGCCGCGCTCGCCGGCAAGCGGCGGCCGGCGCCTGTCGTGCTCCGACTGCCCGAGGCGGCGCTGCTCGAGCGCGAGGTGGTGCTGCCCCTCGCCGCCGAGCGCGACCCCGAGGCGGTGCTCGGCTACGAGATGGACCGGCTCACCCCGTTCCGCGCCGCGGAAATCGTCTGGCAGGCGAGCGCGCTCAAGCGCGATCGCGCGCGGAACCGGCTTTCGCTTCGCCTCTCGCTGGTCCCGCGGAGCCTACTCGCTCCCGCCCTCGCACCGCTCGCGCGGATCGGGCTCGCGCCCGATTTCGTCGAGGCGCCTGCCCCGGGCGGCGGATGGCGGCGAATCGCGCTCGCCGCGCCGGGCGCCGGGCGGACGGACCGGCGAATTCTCCGCCTCGCCGCGGCACTCGTTTTCCTCCTCGCGATGATCGCCGCCGGACTCCCCTTCGCACGGCAATCGTTCGCGGAGCGGGCGGTGGCGGCGCGGATCGCCGCACTCCGTCCGCGCGTCGCGGAGGTGCTGGCGCTCCACGAGCGCGCGGGCAGCGAAGCGGGCGGCTCGGATGCCATCGCCGGGCTTGCCGCCCGCGTCGGCAATCCGCTCGCGGTTCTCGCCGCGCTCACCGATATCCTGCCGGACGACACCTATCTCGAGAGCCTCACCCTCTCCGACCGCCGGCTGGCGATGACCGGCCGTTCGGCCGCGGCGGCGCGCCTGATCGCGCTGCTCGCCGCCAATCCCCTCTTCCGCAACCCCGCCTTCGCCGCACCGGTGACCCGGGTGCCCGACGAAGGCGCGGGTGGGGCCGACGAGTTCGCCATCCGGGCGGACGTCGCGCCATGAATCTTGGCAAGCTGCCCGAGGGACGCCGCGGCACCGCGCTCGCGCTCGGCCTCGCGGCGATCGCGCTCGCGCTCTTTTGGGGCGGCGTCGCGGCGCCGCTCGCGGGCTGGTATCAGGCCCGGGCGCGCACCATCGCCGGGGAGCGCACGCTCGCCGCGCACATGGCGGCGATCGCCGCGACCCTGTCCTCCGCAGAGGCGGCGGCGGCGCACGCCAGGCGCGCGCCGGCGGCGGGCGCGCTGCTCGCGGGCGGCTCGGACGCGCTCGCCGCCGCCGCGCTGCAGGGGACAATGGAGGGCATCGCCCGCGGCGCCGGCGCCAGCCTGACCAGCATCGCCATCCTGCCCGGCGAGCCGGCCGGCCCCTGGCGCCGGATCGGTCTCCGCGTCGAAGTCGAGGCGCCGTTCGCCATGATCGTCCGGCTTCTCGGCGCCGTGCTGCGCGGCGCGCCGCCGATGCTGGTCGACGATCTCGCGCTGGCCGGCCCGGCGATCGCCGGGCCGGGCGTGCCGCGGACGATCGACGCGACCTTCACCGTCTATGCCTTCCGTCGCGGCGGAAGCCCCGTGCCGGCGCCGGACGAGCGCCAGGCCCTCGCCCAATGAGGCGCATCCGGTGAGCCGCATCGCCTTCCTCTGGCTGGGCGGGACGGCGCTGGCGCTCGCGGCGATCATCGTGGGCGAGCTCGCCGGAAATTCCCCGCTTCCCCCCGCCGCGGGCGTCGTGCCGCTCCCGGCCTCCATCAACCCGGCCAGCGGCGAGCCGGCGCCGGGCGCGCAAAGGCGCCGGATCGAGACGATCCTCGGACGCCCGCTCTTCGATCCCTCGCGGCGGGCGCCCGGTGGAACCGCCGGCGCGGCCGGCGCGCTCCGCCTCTCGGGGACGATCGTCGCGCCGGCCGGCCGTCAGGCCATCTTCGAGCCGGCCGGAAGCGGCGCGCCCGTCGTGGTAGCGGTTGGCCAGCTCGTGGGCGGCGCGGTCGTCCGATCGATCGTGCCCGGAGCCGTTCTCATCGTCGGCGCCCAGGGCCCACGCCTGCTCGCACCGTCCTATGCCGGCGAGGCCGGCGCCGCGGCAAGCGGCCCGGCGGCGCACCTCGGCAGCCTCGCGGCGCGGCTCCGGGAGGCGAAATGAGGCTTTGCGCCGCGCTCCGCATCGGCCATCGCCACGCGCTCGCCCTGCTGCTGGTCCTCGCCGGCTGCGCCGCGCCCGCCAAGCCGCCGGTGCTCGCCGCCCTTCCCGCTCCGGTCGACGGCGCGGGCGGGGCCGCGGCGCCAAGGATCAACGGCAGCCTCGGCACCCTGCGCTCGCCCGCGGCCCTGGTGAGCTACGGCGTGCCGCCGCTCAACAACGTCCCGCCCGGCGAGGCGGCGCCGGCGCCCAGCGGGGACATCTCGCTCGATTTCGCCGACACCGATATCCGCGAGGTCGTCGCCCAGATCCTCGGCAACATCCTGAAGGTCAACTACACGATCGATCCCGACGTGCACGGCACCGCGAGCCTCAGGACCGTGCAGCCGCTGACCCGCGCCGAGCTTCTGCCGACGCTCCAGACGCTGCTCGCGGGCGACGGGGCGGCGCTCATGCGCTCGGGAGCCCTCTATCGCGTGGTGCCGATCGCGACGCTGAAAGGCGTCGCCGCCGGCGGCGAGGGAACGTCGGGCAGCGTCGTCGTCGCGCTCCGCTATGCCTCCGCCGACACGCTCGCCCGCGTGCTCGCGCCCTATGTCGGCCCGGCGGGCCGCATCACCGCCGAGCCGGGCAGCAATGCCCTGATCGTCACCGGCGATCCCGAGACGCGCAACGCGCTCACTTCATTGATCGCGAGCTTCGATACCGATGTCCTCGCCGGACAGTCGTACGCGCTGCTGCCGGTCCCCGTGGGAAGCGCCAAGGATGTCGCCGGCTCGCTCGAAGAGGCCTTCCGATCGGCCAAGGGCGAGGCGCTGGCGGGCCAGGTGCGCGTGCTGCCGATGGACCGCGTGAACGCGATCCTGGTGGTGACGCCGGGCATCGCCACGCTCGAGGACGTCCGCCGCGTCTATTCCCTGCTCCAGCGCTCGGAGCAGATGAACACGCGGAGCTGGCACGTCTATTACCTCCAGAACAGCAACGCCAACGACACCGCGTACGTCCTGCAGGAGGCGTTCACGCCGAACGACGTGACGGCATCGCCGCCGAACAGCGGGCGGATCGCCGCCCAGCAATCGGCCGAGCTGCCGGGCATCAACGGCTCCGGCGCCAATCCGCTCGGCGGCGCGGTGGGCGGCAGCACGTCGGGCTCCGGCACGACCGGCCAAAGCACGACCGGCCAGGGAGCAGCCGGCCTCGTGCCGGCGGCGGCGAGCGGCGCCGCATCCGCCGCCAACCCGCTGCTCGGCGGGCTCGACCAAACGGCCTCGCAAGCCGCGCCCAGCGGCATGCGCATCATCGCCAACGATCAGAACAATGCGCTCCTGATCTACGGGACGCCCGAGGAATACGGCACCGTGGAGGCGATGCTCCGCAAGATCGACATCCTGCCGTTGCAGGTGCGGATCGATGCGACGATCGCCGAGGTGACGCTGAACGACGCCCTGCAGTACGGCACCCAGTTCTTCTTCCGCTCCGGCGGCATCAACGGCATCCTGAGCAATGCGACCCAGTCGCTGCAAACCTCCGATCTCTCGGCCGCCCAGCTCGGGACCGGGTTTCCCGGCTTCATCATCGGCGGCACCGGCCTTTCCGGCGCCCCGCTCGCCATCTCCGCGCTTCAGGCGGTGACGACGGTCCAGGTCCTCTCCTCGCCCGAGATCATGGTGCTCGACAACCAGCCGGCCGAGTTGCAGGTCGGCAGCCTCGTCCCCTACCTGACCTCCAGCTCGCAGAGCACGCTCGTCAACAACGCACCGGTCATCAACTCGGTGAATTACGCCCAGACCGGCGTGGTGATGATCGTGACGCCGCGGGTCAACAGCGGCGGCCTCGTCACGCTCGACATCACCCAGCAGGTGAGCGAGGTGGACACCAACCCTCCGGTTCAGGCGCAGGCGGTCGATTCGCCCACCTTCGACGATCGCACGGTGCATTCCCGCGTCGTCGTGCAGGACGGCCAGACCGTCGGCCTCGCCGGCCTGATCACGGACAATGTCAGCCGCGCCAATTCCGGCATTCCCTGGCTCAAGGACATTCCCCTGCTCGGCGCGCTCGCCGGCACGCAGAACAACCAGCGCACCCGCACCGAGCTGCTCGTCCTGATCACGCCGCACGTCATCTACGACCAGCACGAGGCGCGCGCGCTGACAGAGGACATGCGCGAGCAGCTCATCAATGCGGCGCTGGTGCCGCAGGAGCTGCAAGCGCTGCCCGCGTCCGGCTCCCCCGATCCCAACCGGACTCTCCGCCAGAACGTCGGCAAGTGGATCGGAGGCCAATGACGCGCGGCTTCGCGCTGCTGATCGTCCTCTGGACGATGGTGCTGCTCGCCCTTCTCGTGGGCGAGATCGCCTCGGCCGGGCGGAGCGAGGCGGAGCTCGCCGCCAACCTGCGCGGCAGCGCCGTCGCGGAAGCGGCGGCCGACGGCGCGGAGGCGACCGCGCTCTTCCGCTATCTCGACGGCTCCGCCTTGCACTGGCCCGCGGACGGCGCGTGGCATCGCCTGACGATCGGCGCCGCAACGGTCGCCGTCGCGATCACCGACGAGGATGGCCGCGTCAATCCGAACACCGCGCCGCTCGCGCTGCTCGTCGCACTCCTGCGCCGCAATGGCGTCGATGCGGGCGCGGCGGCGCGGCTTGCGGCGGCAATGGTCGACTGGCGCTCGCCCGGCCCCGCGCCGTCCCCGCTCGGCGCCAAGCTGCCGCAGTACCGCGCGGCGCGCCGCGAATGGGGACCGCCCGGCGGGCCGTTCCAGAGCGCGGGCGAGCTCGCACTCGTTCTCGGCATGACGCCCGCGCTCGCCGCCCGCCTGCGGCCCGAGATTTCCGTCTTCACCGCGGGCGAGGTCGACCCCTCGCTTGCCGATCCCGTCGTGCGCGCCGCCCTCGTGGACGCGAACGGCGGCGTCATGCCGCCTTCGGGCGGCGAGGGCGGAGTGCGCACGCTCGCGGTGACGGCGCTTGCGGTCGCGCGCGACGGCGCGCGCTTCGTCCGCACGAGCGTCGTGCGGATCGATCCGGCGAGCGGCGCGATTCTCACGCTGGCATGGGGGCAGGGAAGCGAGTGAGACGCGCGGTCACTGGTTGCAGATCATTCCCGGCTGCCCCGGCGATCCCTGAACGTCGTCCGGCCCGTGCGAGCAAAGATCGTAGGGCAGCCCCTGGCGCGTTGCCGGATTCTCGTAAAGATAGGGATGGTTCCAGGGATCGAGCGGCAGCTTGCCGCCCTGGATATAGGGCCCGTTCCACGGATCGACACCGGCCGGCTGCTGCACCAGCGCCTCGAGGCCCTGATCCGAGCTCGGATAATTGCCGACATCGAGCTTGTAGAGATCGAGCACCGAGCCGAGCCGCTCGATCGATTGCTTCGCGATCGAAAGGCGCGCGCCGCCAAGCTGGCGCAGCACGGCAGGAGCCACAAGACCGATGAGCAGTCCAATGATGACGATGACGACGAGGATCTCGAGCAGCGTGAACCCGTCCTCGGCGGAACCTCGCGCCCTGCTCTTCATCCCGGCTCTCCTACCCACCGCCGCCAAGACCAGGGGGCTTCGCCCCCTGGACCCCCACCAGGGTCTGGGACCCTGGACCCCATTCGCTTGGCGGGTGCTGAGGGCCGGTTTGACTTTGCGCGAAACGCGC
>DATJTV010000261.1:0-14052 GCA_035503055.1 Acetobacteraceae bacterium | reverse complement strand
CGGGCGGCCCGGGAGCCTGGCGCTCGCGCCTGAGCTGCGAGGCGAGCCCGAACCCGGTGAGCCGCACCTTTCCGTCCGCGCCGTTCACCAGGAGATGGGCGGGCGTCAGGTCCTTGTGCACCAGGCCGCGCGCGTGCAGCTTGCCCACGGCAGCGGCGATGCCGGCGGCCAGGGGCAGGAACCGGCCCACCGCCATGGGGGCGCCCAGCAGGCGCTCGAGCGGCTCGCCGCCCGCATCCTCGAGCACCAGCATGTCCCCCTCGAGCGCCAGGGGCCGCGCCGCCCACGCCCCGTCCAGCGCGTCCCTCAACCCGTATTCGTGGGCCAGCCGATCGAGGCAGCCCGGGCTCGGATGCTCCGAGGCGGGCACCACGGCCAGCACCGCTTTCCGCTCCCCGCCGTCCCCCTCGAGCCAAAGCCTGCAGAACTGGCGCTCGCCGTCCGCCCACAAGAGCTGGAGGCGGCCGTCCCGCTCTGCGCCGAAACGAGAGGAAAGCGCCAATTGCCTCACTCCGCCGGCAAGCCGGTCCTCGCCATCGGGCTAGAGCGGGACGGGTTCGCGGGCACGCGCCCATCCCGCTCCAACTCTCTGTCGCATCGGGTGATCCACGCCTCCGGCGCCGGGGCACCCCGCGAACGAGTTCGCGGGGTGCCCCGATCACGCCCCAGCGAGCGCCCGTCCACCGGCCGGCAATGAACCGCGTCAGTCGCGAGCTTGCCATAGCCGACGCGCCCTGACGACGTGTTTCGCCGTCCAAGCTAGCATGTCGGGGGTCGGATCAGCCGGCCGGCTCGGTTGCGTGCCAGTCCTCGGCGGTCGCGCCGGCGAGCGCCTGGATGCGTTCCTCGTCGCGGGCAAGCTCGGCGGCGGGGCCGGCGTGGACGATCGCGCCGTCGTCGAGCACGTAGGCGAAGTCGGCGATCTCGAGGCTCATGCGCACGTTCTGCTCGACCAGCAGGACGGAAATGCCTTCGTTGCGCATTTCGGCGACGATGCGGAAGACGTCGCGGACGATGAGCGGTGCGAGGCCCTGGGAGGGCTCGTCGAGGATCAGGACCCGCGGGTTGAGCAGGAGCGCGCGGGCGATCGAGAGCATTTCCTGTTCGCCGCCCGAGAGCTGGCGGCCGCGATTCATTCGCCGTTCCTGAAGGCGTGGGAAGAGCTGGTAGACGCGCGGGATCGTCCATGGTCCGGGGCGCTCGAGCGGGACCTTCAGGTTTTCCTCGACCGAGAGGTTGGGAAAAATGCGGCGGCCCTCCGGCACGTAGCCGACGCCGAGGGCGGCGATGCGGAAGCTCGGCCAGCGCGTGGTCTCGCGGCCGAAGATGCGCACGGTTCCCTCGCGGGCGGGCGTCAGGCCCATGAGGCTGCGCATCGTCGTCGTCTTGCCGGCGCCGTTGCGTCCGAGCAACGTCGTCAGCTTGCCGTCCTCGACGGCGAGACTGACGCCGTGGAGGATGTGGCTCTTGCCGTAATAGGTGTTGAGGCCCTCGACCTCGATGGCGTTCATGCCGCTTTTCCCAGATAGGCCGCCTGCACAGCGGGGTTGGCGGCGATCTCCTCGGGCGTTCCGTCGGCGAGCAGCGCGCCCTGGTCGAGCACCGAGATGCGGTCGGCGAGGTGGAAGACGACGCGCATATCGTGCTCGACGAGGATGATGGTGTAGCTCTTGTCGCGGTGGAGCTTGCGGATCAGCCCCGCGATCTCGAAGGTTTCCTGCTCGCCCATCCCGGCCGTCGGCTCGTCGAGCAGCAGGAGCCGCGGGCGGAGTGCGAGCGCCATCGCGATCTCCGCGGCGCGCTGGTCGCCGTGGGCGAGTTCGCCCACCAGGCGGTGGGATTTGCCGGCGAGCCCGGTGAGGCCCACGGTTTCCTCGACGGTCGCGGCGATGTCGCGTATCGCGGTCGCGCCGAGCCAGGGCCGGAGCGCGTAGCCCGCCGCCACCTCGGCCGCGATGCGCACGTTCTCGCGCACCGAGAGCTCGGGGAAGACCTCGGTGATCTGGAAGGTGCGCGCCATGCCGCGCTTGACGCGCTCCGCGGCGGTGAGCTGCGTGACGTTCCGCCCGTCGAAGAGGATCTCGCCCGCGGTCGGGGGGAAGAAGCCGGTGATGAGGTTGAAGAAAGTGGTCTTGCCGGCGCCGTTCGGGCCGATGATCGCGCGGAGCTCGCCCTTGGCGACGCTGAGCGAGACCTCGCGCACCGCGATCAGGCTGCCGAAATGCTTCGACGCGTTGCGGACCTCGAGCATGCTCATGCGGCACTCCGGCGGCGCAGCACGCCGAGCAACCCGCGGGGGAAGAACATCACGACGAGGACGAAGATGGCCCCGATGAAGAAGAGCCAGTTCACCGTAATGCCGGAAATATAGTCCTGCAGGACCTCGAACACCGCGGCACCCAGCAGCGGGCCCCAGAAGCTGCGCATGCCGCCCAGCACCGCCATGATCACGAGCTCGCCCGAGAGGTCGGTATAGAGCGAGGAAGGATCGGCGAAGTTGTTGAGCAGCGCATAGAGCGCGCCGGCCGCGCCGATGCAGAACGAGGAGATGGTGAAGGCGAGCCAGATGTGGCGGTCGACCGGGATGCCGAGGAAGCGGGCGCGGCGCTCGTTCTCGCGGATCGCGAGCAGGGTGCGCCCGAAGGGCGAGCGGAGGACGAAGCCCATGACGCCGACGACGATCGCGAAGACGGCGAGGACGAAGTAATAGAAGGCGAGGTCGCTCTTCTCGATGTTGAGGACGAAGGCGCCGAAATGGAGGGGCTGGCGCTGGAAACCGCGCAAGCCGTCGAAGCCGCCGGTGACGGAATCCCATTTGTAGGCGATGTAGTAGAAGACTTCCTCGAAGGCGATGGTGACGAGCGCGAAATAGATGCCCCGGCGCCGGCAGATCAGCGCCCCCACCGCGCTGCCGACCACGCCGCCGAGGACGATGCCGGCGATCAGCGCGAGCGGCGTGGAGGGCGCGACGTAGCGGAGAATCATCCCGGCACCATAGACGCCGAGACCGAAATAGGCGGCGTGGCCGAAGCTCACGACGCCGGTGAAGCCGATCAGGAAGTTGAGCGACATCGCGGCCAGGCCGATCACCAGGATGCGCGAGCCGAGCGCGGTGTAGCCGCCGACGAGCGGCATCCAGAAAGGTGCGGCGATCAGTGCGATCCAGATGCAGGCGAGGGTGACGAGCGGCCGCCGTTCGGTGGGCACGAGGGAGGCGGCGCCCGCGGTGCCGCTCATTGCATGCCCTCCTCGCCGAGCAGCCCGCGCGGCCTGAGCAGCAGGACGATCGCCATGATGACGTAGATCACCGCCTGGCTCGCCGAGGCGTAGAAGATGGTGGTGATCGCCGCCGCGACGCCGATGAGAAGGCCGCCAAGGAGCGTGCCGACCAGGCTGCCCATGCCGCCCACGATGATGGCGACGAAGCTCGGGAGCAGCAGGTCATCGCCCATGTTCGGGTTGAGTCCGATCTGCCCGCCGGCGAGGACGCCGGCGAGGCCGGCCAGGAAGATGCCGAAGGCGAAATTGAGCGAGCGCAGCAGGCGGACATTGATGCCGAGCGCCGAGACCGTTTCGAGGTCGAGCACGCCGGCACGGATGCGCATGCCCATGCGGGAGTAGCGGAGGAAGGCGAACAGCCCGGCCACGGCGATGATGACGATGCCGACGACGAACACCCGATAGCCGGTGAGGAAGAAGAATTCCTGGCTGAGCGGCTGGGAGATGCTGGGGGGCGTGGTGAGCGGCAGGCCGTTCACGCCCCAGATGTAGCGGCAGCCGTCCTGGATCATGAAGGCGAGGCCGAAGGTGAGCAGCAGGCTGTAGATCGGGTCGCGGCCGTAGATTCGGCGGATCATCGTCCGTTCGACGATGTAGCCGAGGACCGCGGTGAGCAGCGGCGCCACGAGGAGGGACGGCCAGAAGCCGATATAGGGAATGAGGACGTAGGCGAGATAGCCGCCGAGGGCGAGGAAGTTGCCGTGCGCGAAGTTGATGACGTTGCTGAGGTTGAGGATCATCGAGAGGCCGAGCGCGGTCAGCACGTAGAAGGCGCCGATGATCAGCCCGTTGAAGAGATTGAAGAGCACCAGTTGGAGCATCGGCGTCCCTGTGGTTCGTTTATTCTTTTATTCTTCCGGGTAAAAGAAACCCCTGCCGCGCGGCGCCGGGCCGGCGACAGGGGTTTTCCCTGCCTTCCCGCGCTAGCTCGGGTAGGTCATGTGGCAGCCGGTATCGGCGAGCGGTTCTGCCGTATCGCCGGGTACTAGCTCGGCCACGTTAAAGAAGTTGTAAGGGTCGTTCGCCGGCGGGGGATGCACTTCGCCCGCGAAGATGTTGGGCATCAGCTCGTGATCGCCGGCGCGATAATAGACCTTGCCGGGCTGCAGCGCGACCTCGGGCGGCAGTTCCATGCCCTCGAGCGCGTGCGCGAGGTCGATCGCCTTCGTGCTCTTCGCCTTCTCGACGGCAAGCTTGACCGAGTAGATCGAGACATAGCCGAACCAGTGCCGCGCCGAGCAGGGCTTCTTGTAACGATCGACGATGCCGGTGACGAATTCCTTGACGTACGGCACGCCGGGCTGGTTCCACCACCACTCCATGTCCCACCAGCCGGTCTGCGCCGCGGCGGGCACGGCGACGACCTCCTCGCACTCGAAGAGCGCGCCCCCGAGCGCCATGTCCTTGGCCATGCCGAACTGGACGAACTGCTTCATGCAGTCGATCTGGGCGAGCCCGCCCATGTTGTTGAGCAGCACGTCCGGCTTGTACGCCTTGGCGCGGATCAGGCTGGCCGAGAAATCGCTGTTGGCGATCGGCAGCAGCTCCGCCTCGTAGGTGCCGCCGGCCTTCTCGAGGTTCCTGATGAAGGCCGCTTGCAGCGTATGGCCGTAGGCGTAGTCGGGGGTGATGAAGTACCAGCGCTTGCCGAACTTCTTGATCAGGATCTGCGAGATCGCATTGGCGTCCATCGACGTCGTGTTGCAGATGCGGAAGACGTTCCAGGCGCAGTCCTTGCCGGTGATCGGGTCGGTATGGCCGCCCGGCACGATATGCAGGATGCCCTTCTCGGTCGCCACCTGGGAGACCGCGTAGGCAATGCCCGAGTTGACGTCGCCCATCGTCACATCGACATGGTCCTTCTCGATCAGCTCGCGGATCTTCTCGACGCCGGTGCCGACATCGTTCGCCGAATCCTCGACGAAGAGCTGAACCTGGCGGCCGGCGATGCCGCCCTTCTTGTTAATTTCGTCGACCGCGTAGTGCGCGCCCTGGACCTCGGAGACCGCGAGGAGGGAAAGGCTCCCGGTGAGGGGGTCGACGAAGCCGATCTTGAACGGCTGGTCGCCGAGCGCCTTGACGATGAAGGGCGAAGTGACCTGGACGGCGCCCATCGCGCCAAGCGCCGCCCCCGCCTTGAGTATGCCGCGCCGGCCAAGCCGGCCCAACGGTTTCCCTTGAACCATTCCGTTCCTCCCTCTCTGCATGGGCCGGATTTGAGTACGCGCCAGCTTCCCATGCCGCGCCCAAGCGCGGATTGCGCTCTGATAATGTCTTCTCCCCCGGCGGCACACAATAACTTTCGGCAGCTCGCGCGGCGGCCCCAAGAGACGGCCCCAAGGGACGGCCCAACGGGCAGCCCAAAGGGACAGCCCCAAGGGACCAGCATTGACACGGAAGGTCCGAGCACCGATCCTTGAGCCACCGAGGGGAGCCCCGCCAGGGGGCTGAGATACCGCCGGTCCGCGCGGGCCAACCGCCGCGGACAGCGTGGTGACCCTGCGAACCTGAACCGGGTCATGCCGGCGGAGGGACGGGTGTTTCATCGCAAAACCCCCCTTCCCGGCGCCCGCAAGCGAGGAGGCGCCGATGACGGCCCAGGCTAAGTCCGCAACCCGGCCGGAGAGCGTCACCACCGGGCCCATCGCCGGCTCGCGCAAGACCTATGTTCCGCTCCCCGGCCGGCCCGAAATTGCGGTGCCGTTCCGCGAGGTGCTGCTCGATCCGTCCGCCGCGGAGCCGCCGTTCCGCCTCTACGATACCTCCGGCCCCTACAGCGACCCGGCGGCCGCGATCGATCTCGCCGCCGGCCTCGCACCGTTGCGCGCCTCCTGGATCGCGGCGCGCGAGCCCGTGGCGGGCGCGCCGCGCGCGGTGCAGCCGGAGGACAACGGCAATGTCCCGGCGGAGAAGCTGCTCGCGCCCTGCCCGGCCGCGCACCTCGTGCGGGCGGCGGCGGACGGGCGGCCCATCACGCAGCTCGAATTCGCGCGGATGGGCATCGTCACCGAGGAGATGCGCTACGTCGCGCACCGGGAGAATCTCGGCCGCTCCGCGGCTTCGGAGGGTGCGGCGGAGCGGCGCACCGACGGCGAGGATTTCGGCGCCGAGATCCCGGAATTCATCACGCCCGAGTTCGTCCGCGCCGAGATCGCGCGCGGGCGGGCGATCATCCCCGCCAACATCAACCACGCCGAGCTGGAGCCCACCATCATCGGCCGCAACTTCCTCGTCAAGGTGAACGCCAATATCGGCAATTCCGCCGTCAGCTCGGGTGCTGCGGAGGAGGTGGAAAAACTCGTCTGGGCGATCCGCTGGGGCGCCGATACCGTGATGGACCTCTCGACGGGGCGGAACATCCACAACATCCGCGGCTGGATCTTGCGCAACGCGCCGGTGCCGATCGGCACCGTGCCGATCTACCAGGCGCTGGAAAAGGTCGACGGCGAGCCGGAAAAGCTCGACTGGGCGGTATTCAGGGACACGCTGATCGAGCAGGCCGAGCAGGGCGTGGACTACTTCACGATCCACGCCGGCGTCCGCCTCGCCTACATCCCCCTGACCGCGCGCCGCGTCACCGGCATCGTCTCGCGCGGCGGCTCGATCATGGCACGCTGGTGCCTCGCCCATCACCGCGAGAGCTTCCTCTACGAGCATTTCGCCGACATCTGCGACATCATGCGCCGCTACGACGTCTCCTTCTCGCTCGGCGACGGATTGCGCCCGGGCTCGATCGCGGACGCCAACGACGCCGCCCAGTTCGCCGAGCTCGAGACGCTGGGCGAGCTCACGAAGATCGCCTGGGAGAAAGGCTGCCAGGTGATGATCGAGGGGCCCGGCCACGTGCCGATGCACAAGATCAAGGTGAACGTGGAGAAGCAGCTCGCGGTCTGCGGCGAGGCGCCGTTCTACACGCTCGGGCCGCTCGTCACCGATATAGCACCTGGTTACGACCACATCACCTCGGCGATCGGGGCGGCGATGATCGGCTGGTTCGGCACCGCCATGCTCTGCTACGTCACGCCGAAGGAGCATCTCGGCCTGCCCGACCGCGACGACGTCAAGGCGGGCGTGATCGCCTACCGCATCGCGGCCCACGCGGCGGACCTCGCCAAGGGCCATCCGGCGGCCAAGCTCCGCGACGACGCGGTCTCGCGCGCGCGCTTCGAATTCCGCTGGGAGGATCAGTTCAATCTCGGGCTCGATCCCGACACCGCGCGCGCCTTCCACGACGAGACGCTGCCCAAGGACGCGCACAAGCTCGCGCATTTCTGCTCCATGTGCGGGCCGAAATTCTGCTCGATGAAGATCACCCAGGATCTGCGCGCGGAGGCCGAGCGGATGGCCGGTCTCGAAGCCAAGAGCGCCGAGTTCCGCGAGCATGGCGGCGCGCTCTATGTGCCCGACTCCGCCGCCGCGGACTAAGATCTTTCGCGCTCCTCCGGCATGACCCGCCCGCTCAAGGTCGCGGTGCAGATGGACCCGCTCGTGTCCATCAAGCCCGACGCCGATTCCACCTTCGTGCTGATGCTGGAGGGCCAGGCCCGCGGCCACCTGCTCTGGCATTACGAGGTGAAGGACCTCGCCTTCGCGAGCGAGGGCGAGACCAAGCGCCTCGCGGCGCAGGCGCGGCGCGTCCATGTGGCGCGCCCGCCGGCGGAAAGCTGGCGCACCGGCCCGGAAGAGACGCTCGATCTCGCGACGATGGACGTGGTGCTGATGCGCCAGGACCCGCCCTTCGACCTCGCCTACATCACGGCGACGCACCTGCTCGAGCATATCCAGCCGGGAACGCTCGTGGTGAACGATCCGCGCGCGGTGCGCAACGCGCCCGAAAAGCTGCTGGTCACGCATTTTCCCGAGCTGATGCCGCCCACTCTCGTGAGCTGGGATGCGGCCGCGATGCGCGCCTTCCGCGCCGAGCAGGGCGAGATCGTCATCAAGCCGCTGTTCGGCAACGGCGGCGCCGGCGTCTTTCATATCCGCCCCGACGACGAGAACTTCAACGCCGTGCTCGAGATGCATTTCGCGCGCACGCGCGAGCCCTTGATGCTGCAGCGCTACGAGCCCGCGGTGCGGACCGGCGACAAGCGCATCATCCTGGTCGACGGCGAGCCGCTCGGCATCATCAACCGCGTGCCGGCCGCGGGCGAGGCGCGCGCGAACATGCATGTCGGCGCCAAGCCCGAGCCGACCCGGTTCAGCGCGCGCGACCGCGAGATCTGCGCGGCGATCGGCCCGACCTTGCGCGAACAGGGGCTGATCTTCGTCGGCATCGACGTGATCGGCGATTGGCTCACCGAGATCAACGTCACCTCGCCGACCGGGTTGCAGGAGGTGGCGCGCTTCGAGGGCATCCATCTCGAGGCGACGATCTGGGATCGTATCGAATCGCGCCTCGCGGCGCGGTGATTTCGACCACCGGATCGCCCGGCCCTTGAGAGAAAGGCCGGGGGCGGAGTTCTCCTGGTCTTGCTTTGAAGCTGCCGGCCTCTCCGGCGCTTGGTATTAGGGCGAAATGACGCAAGCTCGCCGCGCGCCGGCCGCGTTCAATGCGGTGAATTTCTTCCTCGCGGATGTTGCCGGCGGGCTCGGCCCTTTCCTGCCGGCCTGGCTCGCGACCGCGCTCCACTGGCATCCGGAACGGATCGGTTTTCTGATGACGGCGGGCGGAATCGCCGGCCTCGTCTGCAACACGCCGGCGGGCGCTCTGGTCGATCGTTTCGGCCGGCCTAGGCTGATGATCGCGGCCGGATCGGCGCTGATCCTGCTCGGCGCTGCCGCCCTGGTCCGCGGCGAGCGCGCGTTGCTTGTGTTCCTTGGCCTCCTTTTGACCGCGCTCGGCGGCGCGGTGATCGGTCCGGCGATCGCCGCGGCGAGCCTTGCCTATGTCGGGCGGCGCGACTTCCCCCTCCAGCAAGGCCGCAACGCCGCCTGGACCAATGCCGGCAACGTGGCCGCCGCGCTCATGATCCTGCTCGGGGCAACCCGGCTCGGCGTGAACGCGCCGCTTCTCGTGCTGGGCGTGATGGCCGTGGCGACCATCGCGGCACTGCTCTTCCTCGCCGGGCCCGGTGGCGAGACAAGGCGAATCGGCCTCGGGCCGGGCGCCAAGCCGGAGGGGCTGTTCAAGACGCTGGAAGGGAGGCCGCTGCTCGTTTTCGCGATCTCGCTTCTCTTCTTCCATCTGGGCAATGCGGCGATGCTGCCGCTGCTCGGGCTGCGCCTCGCGGAGTTCGCCCACGGGGAGGCGACGCAATGGATGTCGGCCTGCGTGATCGTCGCGCAGTTCGGCATGATCGGGGTCGCGCTCGTGGCAGGAAGGATCGCGGAGCACCGGGGCAAGGTTCCGCTCTTTCTCTTCGCCTGCTGCGCTCTGGTGGCGCGGGGGATCATCGCCGCGTACGGCGAGGCGCCGCTCTGGCTGGTGCCGATCCAGATTCTCGACGCGCTCGGCGCCGGCACCCTGGGCGTCATCACGCCCACTCTGATCGCCGATCTCTCCTGGGGCTCGGGGCGAACGCAGACCGCGCTCGGCGCGGTGATGACCGTGCAGGGCATCGGCGCCTCGCTTTCGGGCTCGCTGGGCGGAACGCTCATCGCCTGGATCGGCTGGCGGTACGCCTTCGTGGGCCTGGCGCTGCCGCCTCTGATCGCCATTCTCGGCGGGTTCTATCTTCTTCGGGTGGTGCCGGCGCCGGCGATGTCGGCCGGGAATGGCGAGGGCGAAGCCGTCCCGCCCCATGCAGCGGCGCGTTCGGATCGCGGTTGCTGAGGGCCGCTGCTCGCCGGCCGGGCGGTCGAAGAACCGCCCTATGCCCCGCGCGTTCGGGTCGTCCCGCTCTATTCCTCCGGCCGGAAGAGATGCACGTGGGCGGGGCGGACCGCGGCGAGCGCCGCCTCGCCGGGGGTGTCGGTTCCCCGCGGCAGGAGGATGTCGAGGGCGATGCTGCCGCGCGCGAGGACGCGGAGCGAGAGCCCTTCCTCGTGGACCGAGGCGAGCGTGACGGGGAAGGCGTTCTCGGCCGGGGCGGCTGCGTTTCGCCGCGAGAGCGTGATGTCCTGGGAGCGGATCGCGACGCCGACGCGCGTCCCCGGGCTTGCCCAGGCCGGCGCGGGGGCGAGAAGGGTGACGCCGTCGAGATCGACGATCGCGAAGAGCCCGTCGAGGCCCCGCACGCGGCCGCCAAGGACGTTGCGGTAGCCGAGCAGCCGCGCCGCCCCCGCGCTCACGGGGTGGGCGAACACCTCCCGCGGGGTGCCTTCCTGGACGATGCGGTGGCCGACCATCAGCGCCATCCGATCCGCCATGGCGGCGAGCTGCACGTCATGCGTCACCGCGAGCGTCGGCAGCCCGATCCGCCTTATCTCCTCGATCAGCTCGCCGAGCACGGCGTCCCGCGTCGCCGGGTCGAGCGCCGAGGTCGGCTCGTCGAGCAGCAGCAGCTCGGGCGCGCGGGCGAGCGCGCGGGCGAGCGCGACGCGCTGCTGCTGGCCGCCGGAGAGCGCGTCAGGGTAGCGCTCGGCAACCCCGGCGATGCCGAGCCGCTCCATCAGCGCCTGCGCGCGCGTCCGCCGTCCGCGCCGCTCGGCGAGCGGAAAGGCGACGTTCTCCCATGCCCGGAGATGCGGGAAGAGCCCGTAGCCCTGCGGCAGGTAGCCGATCGGCCGGCGCTGCGGCGCGAGCGCGCCGTAAGGCGTGCCGGCGGCCGGCAGCAGCCCCGCGATCGCCTTGAGCAGGCTCGTCTTCCCTTCGCCGCTCCTGCCCGCGAGCACCGTGAAGCCCGCCACGGTGAGCCGCGCCTCGATGGCAAGCGGCTGCTCGAGCCGGTAGTCGATCTCCATGCCTCACAATAGGCCACGCCGGCGCGAAACCATCCCGAGCCAGAGCGGCAGCGGCATCGCCACGAGGAGGAAGAGCCAGAGCAGGGGGTAGACCGCGTCGAGCCCGCTATCCTGGAGGTTGACCCAGAGCTGCACCGGGATGCCGTGCGGGAAGTAGGCGATGATGAGCACGATCCCGAACTCGCCGAGCGCGCGGACCCAGGCGAGCGCCAGGCCTGCCGCGAGGCCGAGCCGGGCGAGCTTCACGCTCACCTCGAGGAAGACCTGCCAGCGCTCCTTGCCGAGCGTGAGCGCGATCTCCTCGAGCTCGCGCGGCACGCCCTCGAAGGCGGCCCGCGCCGTGACGACGTAGTACGGCATCGCGCCGTACACCTGGGCGAGGACGAAGGCGGGCGCCGTGTTGGTGAGGACGACCCCGAGACGGGCGAGCAGCTCGCCGGCGGCGCTGTAGGGGCCGTAGAGCGAGGCCAGCAGGATGCCGAGCGCGAGCGGCGGCGTCAGCAGCGGGAGCAGGAGCAGCGCGTCCAGGACCGGCTTGCCGCGGAAATCCCGCCGCGCCAGCCACCACGCGAGCGGCGTGCCGAGCAGGGCGATGATCGGCAGGGCGACCAGGCTGTAGAGCGCCGAGACGAAGGCGGCGCCGAAATCGCCGGGCGCGAACTGAAAGCCGCGCCAGTTGGTCACGAAGGCGAGTGCCGCGAAGGGCGCGGTGAGGAAGAGGAGTGCCGCGAACCCGAGGACGGGCGCGACCGGCAGGCCATGCCCGCCGGGCAGCGGGCCGCCCGCCGCCGGCCGGCGGAGGAGAAGCTCTGCCTGGCGTGCGCTCAGGACCGTGCGCTCAAACGGACCCGCCCTTCGGCACGCCGTAGCCGTTCTCGCGGAACGCCTTCTGGCCCGCCGGGCTCGCGAGGAAATCGACGAACTTCTGCGCGAGGGCGGCGTTCGGCGCGTTCTTCAGCACGCTGGCGTAGAAGACGAGCGGCTGCGTGCTCAGCGTCTCTTCCTTGCCCGCCCGCATGATGGAGAAGTGGACCTTGCTGTACCAGCCCGGGACCATCGCCGGGTTGCTGAGATTGATCTCGTCGGGCAAGGCGACGAAGGAGAGATGGTCGGAGATGACGGCGCTCTCGTAGCCGGAGCTGGCGTCGATCTGCCCGGCCTCGAGCCGGCTCAGGAGCGAGGGCTCGGTGAAGATCTGCGCCGGGTTCTCGTAAGATCCGAGGATTTTCCCGACGAGGTCGGGCTGGTGGTAGTACCGCTCGGCGAGCAGGAACGCGAAGATGATGTTCTGCCCCTGCGGGTCGGTGGCCGGGTCGGTGCGGCCGAAGCGCAGGCCCGGCGTTTCCAGCACCTTCCACCAGGGAGTCGAGCCGGCGAAGGCCGCGGCATATTTGCTCTTCGGGCTATAGGCGATGACCATCGAGGTGCTGGCGACGGGCACGGCCTGGCTCACCAGCCCTGCCGTCTCGAGCAGCTTCGCCGGCCCCGGCGTGATGGTGATGAAGACGTCCGCCTGCAATTTCTTGGCCGCGAGCAGGCGGGCGAGCGCATAGGCGGGCTGGCCGATGCCCTGGTAGGTGGCATCGTTCGCCTTGGCGAATTCGGGGCCGATGAAGCGATCCATCACCACGCCCATCGAGCCCGCGAAGGCGACGCGGATGGTGCCCTGGGCGGCAGCCGGGGAAAGCGAAGCGGCGAGCAGCAAAAGGCCGGCGAGGAGTGCGCGCATGCGTTTTCTCCGGGGCGAGGGATTGGGCCGATATGTCGCGGGGACGATATCGCCCGCCGGATATAACGTCAAACCGCGGGCGCGACTTACGGAGAAACGGCTACTGGGTGGCCTGGAGGCGGGCGAGCAGGGCGGGGGAGGGTATCCCGTCCACCGGCAGGCCCACGGCCCGCTCGAAATTGCCGATGGCGGCGCTCGTTTGCGGGCCGAGCACCCCGTCCGCCGGGGGCTGGAGGTAGCCGATCCGGATCAGCTGCACCTGCACCGCCTGGGTGAGCTGGGCGCCGGTCATCGGCGGCGGCGGCGGCGGCCGCGGGGCGTAGGCGGCGGGCGCCGGCGCATAGCCGGGGACCTGGTTGCCCCTCGAATACATGCATTGGGCGTAGGCGAGGTTGTACTGGTACTGGATCGAGCCTTGAGCCTGCGAGCTCGTCGTGGCGCCGATCCCCGCGCCGCCGAGCGCGCCGCTCGCGGCGCCGATGGCCGCGCCCTGCCCGCCGCCGATGGCGGCACCGAGCCCGGCGCCGAGCACCGTCGTCAGCGCCGCCGCCCCGACGCCGCGCACGTTCGCGTTCTGCGCCTGGCCGGAGACGGACTGCTCGGCGAACTGCTTGCAGACGATCTGGTCGGTCTGGAACTGCTCGAGGGGCTTGCCCGGGGCCGGCATGACCGGGACGGTCGGGCCCATCGGCGTCTGGGCGCAGGCGGCGAGCAGAAGCGGCAGGGCAAGCCCGGCCGCGCCGGTCCGTCTCAACGCGCGTCCCGCGAGCATGGTGCCTCTCCTTCGGGCGGACCCTAGCCGCCGCCAACCGCCCGGGCTACCCCGCCTTCACCGCGGCCGTCATGCCGCCGCTGATCCGTGCAAGCTCGGCGGCACTCGTGCGGAAGACGTGCGTGGGCGAGCCCGCCGCCGCCCAGATCGGATCGAGGGAGAAGAGGTCCTCGTCGAGCAGGATGAGCGGCGGCGAGAGATGGCCGAGCGGGGCGACGCCGCCGATGGCGAAGCCCGTCGTCTCGCGCACGAAATCCGCGTCCGCGCGCGCCAGCGCCACGCCGAGCGCCGCACCCGCCTTCGCCGGATCGACCCGGTTCGCCCCGGACGTGACGACGACGGCCGCGCGCTCGCCGGCGCGGAAGACGATCGACTTGGCGATCTGCGCGACCGTGCAGCCGACCGCCGCCGCCGCTTCGGCCGCCGT
>DATJTV010000260.1:0-26341 GCA_035503055.1 Acetobacteraceae bacterium | reverse complement strand
CTCGCAATCGAGCGCCGCCGCCTCGAACAGCGCCCGGCGCGAGATCGCGCGGAACGGCGCCGCCCCCTTTTCTTTGTACGGCCGGTGCTCGACCCCTCCCACCGAAACCCGGACAGAAACGCGCGAATTGGCGCCGCCCCGCTCATCTCGGCACCGTCCATTGATGCCTCCCAACAACTGACGTTGCCCCCGCCGTTTAATCCGGGCTGAACTGGAGTCCGGCCAGTCCGCACTGCAGGCCGCGTCGTAGATGGCAAGGCGCGCCGCGTTGAGCGCAATGGATATGTCCGCCAGCATCCATTGCAGGCCCTGAAACTCCGCAATGGGGCGCCCGAACTGCTTGCGGCATTTGGTGAATGCGAGACTCTCGTCGAAGACCCCTCGCGCGATCGCGAGCGCAACGGTCGCCGCCCCCACACGCTGGCTGTTGTAGGCGCTCATCAGCTCGGCGACGCCGTGTCGGAATCCCCCGGGCGGCCACAAGACCATTTTGCTCTCGACCTGTACGTTCTCGAGGATCACCTCGGTTTCCGGGATGCCGCGAAGCCCCATGGCGGGTTCGCGCTCTCCCATTTGGAATCCCGCCCGGGCAGCCGACGGCCCGCCATCACGGACGACGATGAAGCCGCCGATGCCCTGCTCCACGCCATCTTCATCGAAGACGCGTGCGAACACCAAGTGAAGCTTGGATACGCCTCCTCCCGTGATCCAGTGCTTCTTCCCATTCAGCACGTATGCGTCGCCGCACCCAACCGCCGAGGTCTTCATCTCCGTCGCGGCGGATCCGGCAGACGGCTCGGTGATACATATCGCGGGCTTGTCGCCAACAAGCGCAAGTCCTGCAGCCAACCTCTTCTGCCCCTCGGTGCCGTAGCGCATGATGGCGGAGATGGCGCCCATGTTGGCTTCGACGGCCATGCGTCCGGTGACGCCGCACACCCGGGCGAGTTCCTCGATGATCAATACCGCATCGAGGAAGCTGCCGCGCCGTCGCCGTAGTTCTTGGGAATGGTGCAGCCGGTCAGTCCCGCCTTGGCGAGCTCGCGGACATTGTCCCACGGATACGCTTCTGTACGGTCGATTTCCGCGGCCCGGCCGCGCACAAACGTCTCCGCCATCTCCCTGTCCAGGCCTTGAAGGCGCCTTTGCTCCGGCGTGAGACCGAACGACATCGCGCCATTTCCTCACCGCACCCTGGCGTATGATGCCAGAGGGCTTCGAGGGGAGAAAGTGGGTTTGAGGTTTAAGCGGTGCGGGCGCCTTGCGGGGAACCGCGGCGCCGTGCTTGCCCATAACTCCGTCAGGCTTTCGGCGCCCTGCCAGGGCAGAGGATGTGCGGAGCGCCTCGGTTGGCGGCTACAGATGCGAGGAACTCGGCTGAACCAGAGTCTATCTTGGGAAGGTCACATCCTCTATCTTCTGACGGAACGGGGGCATTGTATGGAACGTCGTCCGCTCGGCCACTCCGGCCTTTCCATCGCGCCGATCGTCTTCGGCGGCAACGTGTTCGGCTGGACTGCCGACGAAGCGGCGTCTTTCGCCCTGCTCGACGCCTTCGTCGCGTCCGGCTTCAACTGCATCGACACGGCCGACTCGTATTCGCGCTGGGTGCCCGGCCATAAGGGCGGCGAGTCCGAAGCCGTGATAGGCAAGTGGCTGAAGCGGCGCGGCAAGCGTGACGAGGTGGTGATCGCGACCAAGGTCGGGTCCGACATGGGCGAGGGGAAGTCGCTCCGGCGCCACTACATAATGCGAGCCTGCGAAGCCTCCCTGGAACGGCTGCAGACCGACCACATTGACCTCTACCAGAGCCACTTCGACGATGAGGCAACGCCGGTCACGGAGACGATGGAAGCGTTCGCGACGCTGATCCGACAGGGCAAGGTACGCGCGGTCGGCGCCTCCAACATCGCGCCCGCTCGCCTCACCGAGTCGCTTGCCGCGAGCGCGCAATACGGCTGGCCGCGCTATGAGACGTTGCAGCCACACTACAACCTCGTCGAGCGTGCCGACTACGAGCGGGATTTTGCGCCGATCTGCCTCGAGAACGGCCTGGGCGTAATCCCATATTTCTCGCTTGCCGCCGGATTCCTGACCGGCAAATATCGCTCGGAGGCGGACCTGAACAAAAGCCCGCGCGGTCAGGGCGTGAAGAAATATCTCGACGGGCGTGGCCATCGCGTGCTCGCGGCCCTGGACAGGGTGGCGGCGGGCGTGGGCGCGACGCCCGCGCAGGTGGCACTCGCGTGGCTCATCGCCCGTCCGACCATCACCGCGCCGATTGCAAGCGCCACCAGCGTGAGGCAGTGGGAGGAGATGGAGCGCGGCGCCCGCCTGCATCTGGGCGCCGACGCGATGCGCCTGCTCGACGAAGCGAGCGCGTAGCTGCTGCCGCTACGCTCACCGTCAGGCCCAGCGGTCATTTGCCGATCGCGCAAGCAGGCCCTGTCGCGCTGCGCTTAGAGGGGTCGTGCCGGCCACCAGGGCGCGACGCAGATCTCCGTCGCCCTGCTTGCCGATGCGACGTTGGCGCTCGGTTCCGCCGCCGTTGTGCGCCTTTGGCGTCCTGCCCGGCCGAGCTGCGAATTGGCGGCCGGAACGGAACAGCGAGGCATCCGGCACGCTCACCGCTGTCGCGTTCGCCGTGATTGGGCGAATGCCGGGTGCCGCATTGCCGTTCTGATGTTCGCGTTCAAGAGTTGATGGCGCAACCGTTGGCCGCGCTCGGCGTTGCGTTTACCGGAAAGGCGATGAAGACGCATGATTGTTCCTTGTGTCCGATGCGTCGGCGGTCGCCGTATGCCGCCTCGTTGTCGTAGCGCAGGACGCAACGGCCGTGGTAGAGCAACTCCAAGCTGTACCGGAAGGCCGAGCCGGATCGTGATGAGCTTCTCGAGCGCGCGAGGCGCTCCGGCGCGTGCGGGCCTTCCGCCCAGGCAGAGAAGGTAATTTCGAGCGTGAACCGGGGCATCTCGCGGACTGCCTGCGTCCCTCCGTTGTGCAAGAAGGGGTGCCCAGTGCCATCGGCCCGACCCACAGCACAGGCGGCGGTGGCTCATTCGGCATCGGCGCCCGGCGTCCCCCAGAGGGCATCGCGCCGGTTGTCACACAGACAACGCGAGGCATGAACCTTTCGCGAACACTGGTTGTGCAATGAAGGACTGAGCCAAATCGGCCCGCCGCGGCGTCACGTGCGGCAGGCAGAAGATTCAATGGATTGGCCCGAGCGGTCAGATGCTCGGCATGATCGGCACGTCCCCCGACCCGGGATGGGAACCACTGAGTGACGTGCCGCCGCAATAGCGAGCCGCTACGATCCCGACGGCGGCTCGACGAGCCCGACGGGCGATGTCGCGTTGTCCGTAATTTCTCCGTTGGTCGAGGCCCAGCTTTGGTTGACAGGCGGGCGGTGGGCCTCCAAATGGGATATTCTTCGAATATCTCCGGAGCCGGAGGGCGGCATGTCACAAGTCACGGTCGGCAAGTGGGGAAGGAACCTGGCCATTCGGTTTCCCGGCGAGATCGTAAAGGCTGCCGGCCTCACCGATGGCGAGCACGTCGAGATCGAGACGCACGACGGGGACATCGTCATCCGCCGGGCAGTGCCGCGCTTCACGCTTGAGGAGCTGTTCCAGAGCAAGAGCCCGAAGGAGTGGCGGGCGGCCTATGCCGGTGCCTTTGATTGGGGGCCGGATATTGGCCGTGAGGTCGTCGAGGAGTAATGCCCCCGCCCTACATCCCCGACACCGGTGATCTGGTCTGGACCGACTTCGACCTGACGAAAGGCAGCGAGCAGGCCGGACGCCGGCCGGCCCTCGTTGTCTCTCCGGCTGCTTTCACCGAGAACACCGGCCTGGCCATCGTCTGCCCGGTCACGTCGAGGATTCGGCCGTTTCCCACCGGCGTTGTTCTGCCATCGGGCCTAGCTATAGCCGGAGAGATTCTGATCAGCCACATCCGCAGCATCGACACCCAGGCCCGGCCCATCCGGTATGCTGGCATCGCCGTGCCACCGCAGATCGCACACCTTGTCCGTGCAAAGCTGAACACATTCATTACGATCTGACGCGATATGCCTAGCTGGTCGATCCAACCGAGCGCGCGGAAGCTGGCGGCTCAGGCCTTGTTCGAAGTGAACAAGTACAAGGCGAGTACGAGCGACGCCTTGCGGACAGGCAAATCGACCGAGGAGAACCCAGGCGGCGCTCTGGGATAGGCTCAGTCGGGTCCCCCCGACATTCGGGCGCCCATTGCCGGGCTATGGCATCACGAGTCCGCCGTTCACCTCCAGTATCTGCCCAGTCACATAGCCGCTCAGCCGCTCCGAACACAGATAAAGAAATGCGCCGACGCACTCCTCGGCCACTCCGATTCTGCCGAGCGGGATCATCTTTCGCGCCGCCTCCTGGGCCTCGCGCGAGGTGGTTCGATCCTGCATCGGTGTTGCAATCACGCCCGGGGAGACTGCATTCACCCGAATCCCGTACGGCGCTGTTTCCTTTGCCAACGCGCGGGTGAAGGTGGCAACGAATGCCTTGCTCGCAGCGTAAAGCGACGAACCGCCCCCACCTCCGGTACGGGCCGCGACCGAACTCAGATTGATGATGACGCCCCCGCCTCCTTGCGTCCGGAACTGTCGCACGGCGGCGCGACATCCGGTAAACACCGGACGCATATTGAGTGCGACGTGCTGATCGAACATCTCGTCGGACGTCTCAGCCACTGGATGGCGCTCGATCAAGTCACCGGCATTGTTGATCAGGATCGACAGCCTTCCGAAGCGGGCGACGATCTCGTCGATCAATCGCTCCAGGGTGCCAGGCACCCGAATATCGCCCTGCAGCACATGCGCTTCTCCGCCCGCCGCTGCGATATCGGCGGCAACTGACGCTGCGGCCCTGGCACTGCGATGGTAGTGAACACCGACACGGAGGCCTGCGGCAGCCAAACCGCGTGCCGCGGCCGCGCCGATCCCCTGGCTTGCGCCAGTGATGAGACAGACCTTGCCGCACAAATCTTCCATGGAAATGACTACACCCGTCCTCTTGGTCGCGAGAATGTTATTTGTGCGGTGATGACCGATGCCGGCCTGATTACGCGTCCGCCGTCAAGAAGGGCACCGCGGTTGCGTGGAATGCCACGGGATCCTCGAGCTGAGGCGTGTGGCCAGAGCGCTCCAGAACCACGACCTGGCATTGGGGAATCAGCTCCTGCATAGCGATCGCGTGCTCGGGCGTGCGCGCGCGATCGTGGCGACCCTGCATGATCATTGTAGGCACGGCAATTTCGCCAAGCCGTTCAAACGTCCGGGTGCGCGCGTTTGACCGTGCGGCATCGACCGCTGCCGCCTGCGAGGCGCTCAGGGCAATACAGCGAAACCGACCCATCTCCTCGGCCGGCGGGGGTTGGTGGAAAAATCCAGCTACCACCGGCGCAACTGTCGCCTCGTTCCAGTCGGCCGTCGCCAGAGCATCCGCCTTGCTGAGCGCGGTTTCCGGGTCGGCAGTGTAGGCACCAGTGGCAACAAGCAGGAGGCGGGCTAAACGGTCTGGATGGCGTAGCGCGAACTGCTGCGCCACCACCCCGCCCATTGATCCCCCCACGAGGACAATGCAGGGGATTCGCTGTTTGTCCAGGACTCCAGCCAGCGCATCGGCGTAGGTTTCCATCGTGTACGGGCCGCCAAGTTGCGCTGACCCGGCGAATCCCGGCAGGTCGGCGGCAAATCCGGCTCTGCCGGTGTTGGCAAGCTGGTCGAGCGTGGGTGTCCAGTACTCGCTCGATTGGCAGAATCCGTGCAGGAAGACCACCGGAAGCCCCGCACCGCTTCGGTTGACGCAGTGCATGGCCTAAAGACTCTTCTTCAGCGCTTTTGCCTTATTGGCGGACGCAGTCAGCGCCTGGTGCGGTGTGATTTGGCGCAGAAGCGCTTCCTGCACTCTCTGCTGGGTAAAGCGGTCCCACTCCGCATACCATGTCGCCGTGATGTTCTCGCGTGCTCGCGCCGAGCCGTACTGCTGGCTCCGTAAGGCCAGATCATAGCCCCATCCTCTCTGTGCGCGGATGATATCGGGGTCATTGTCAAGCGATTTGAAAGCGTACCCTACGCCGTACTTCAGGTACCACTCCTTGGCCGTGTAATAGTGGCCGCTCGCGTCCTTGCCGCCGACGTAGTAGAGAAGTCGCTCCGCGGCCGCGCGGACCTTCGTCTTCGGGCTGAGCCCATAGAGGCGCGTCCATCCCATCGGGCCGTGACCCGTGTTGGTCAGGCCAGGGAACTGAGTCATCGCGATGCTGCCGGCACGGGTACTGTAGGCAGCCATATTGGCTCGCGGCATGACGTTCCCGACATTCGAGGTAAAAACTCCCTGGCCGCTGAGATACGCGTCGCGCGCCTGGGTCTGATCGAGTTGCAGCCCGCGTGGGTCAAGGATATGCCAGCCGTGCATCGCCTCGACCATCCATTCGAGAACCAGCAGCGCTGTTTTGTCGTCATCGGGATAGACCGGATCTAATGTCGGAGTGAAGAGATGGCCACCGGATGCAAAAACCATGGACCAAAGCTCGTCCAGCCCGTCGACGTCAATCTTGTATCCCTTCAGGATCGGATAGTCCGCGATTCCGGCCTTCCTGACTTCCAGCGCTGCATTCTTGAGTTCCTCCAGCGTCACTGGGGGCTTCGCCACACCGGCCTTCGCGAGTGCCTTCTTGTCGTACATATAAACGAAAATGTCGCCGTAGTACGGTGTGCCGTATTGCTTTCCCTTGTAATAGAGGGCCTCTAGGTTGAACGGATAGATGTCCTTGTCGAGCTCGGTGAGGCCCGCCATGCCGTCGATCGGCTGCAGCCACCCTGCCTCGACCCATGCCCCAAGGTCGATATCGCGAACATAGAAAGCGTCCGACTGGTCACCGGCGTTGAGCAAGGCAATCATCTTCTCGGCATAGAGCTGTAGGTCGAGCGGCGTATATTTGACGGGCAGATCAGGATTTTCGGCCATGAACCGCTTCAGGAAAGCTTCGACAATCTGAGGCTCGAACGCCCAGCCATCGAATGTCACCGTAGTTTGGGCCGCTGCGGCAGCCGGTCGGAGACCAGCGGCCTCGACGCCGACTCCTACCCCCGCTGCTGCCGCCGTGAGCAAAAGTGTCCGCCGGGCAAGTCCCGTACCCTTCCCAGTGTCGCCTTGCATGCTTGGTGCCTCCGTTGTTGAGCGCGGTTCAAACGGCGTGTGGCCCATTTCATCCCTTGACCGCACCTGCGGTCAGTCCCTCGACGACGAATTTACGAAAGATAAAGGCGAGCACCAGCGGTGGAATCACCGCCAGCACGCCGCCCGTCGTCATCAACGTGCGCGCCGTTGTTACGTCGGTCGCGAAGCCGGCCACGACAACCGTCACGGTCTTGGACGCCATTGTGTTGGTCAGGATCACGGCGAACAGATAGTCGTTCCACGCCGTCATGAACGCAAACATCCCAGCCCCCGCCAGGCCTGGCTTGGCCATCGGAAGCAGCACCTTGAACAGCATCTGGGCCCATGTGCAGCCGTCGACCAGAGCCGCTTCTTCGATGGCGCGCGGTATGGCCTGGAAGTAGCTTTTCAACAGCCATATGGTGAACGGCAGCGTGAATGTCAGGTAGGTGAGCATCAGTGCCGGCAAAGTGTCGAGCAGGCCGAGCAGCCTGACCATCAAGTAAAGAGGGATGATCAGCGCGATACCCGGGACCATACGCGATCCGAGATAGAGCATCAGGAGACTGCTCCGGCCCCGAAATTGCAGACGGGCGAAGCTGTAGCCCGCCAAGGCACCGAGAATGACATTGAGGAGTGCGGCGCCGGTTGCCACGATCAATGAATTGACGATGCCGGGCAGGGTGTCCGCAGCTGCCTGGCTCCCCACCAGCGCGCGGACACCGGAAGGATTAAAAAAGGAAAGGTAGTTGCTGAACGTTGGGTGGGCCGGGATCCATTGCGGTGGCACCGAAAGTGCGTCCTTTTCATGCATAAAGCTGGTCAGCACCAGCCATGCAAATGGTGCCAGAATGAAGATCGATAGGAGAATGGCAAATACCACGAGGAGCGCCGTACGTCGGCGCTTGCGCCAGGAAGCGGCCACCCTGAGCGAACTCATGCCTCGAACTCACCGCGATGGTAGAGGGCGCGAAAATAGATCACTGAAAGACCGACCGTGAGCAGGCTGATCAGCCACGCGTAGGCGTCGCCGAGGCCGAAATCGAGGTTCTCGAAGGTCGTGATGTACGTCTGCCAGGTCAGCGTGGTGGTGGCGGTCCCGGGGCCGCCGGACGTGAGCACATAGATCACATCGAAGGCATGCAGAGCATACATCGTCTCGATAATGAGGACGACCAGTAGCGGCTGCGCAAGCCACGGCAAGGTGACGTGGCGGAACAGGCCGAGCTCGTCGGATCCGTCGATGCGCGCCGCGTCGTAGAGTTCACCCGGGATGCGCTGCAACGCTCCAGTCAGGAGAATGACCGCAAGTGGGAACATGCTCCACACGTGCGCGGAGACCAGGGCGAGGAGCGCGCCCGAGGAGGAGGAAAGCCAGCCTTGATAGTGGCCGATCACTCCCAGAGCCTTGAGAAGCCCGTTCAGGACGCCGACCTTGGGGTCGTAGATCCATTGCCACATCAGGCCATTGACGACCGGCGGAATGGCCCATGGGATCAAGATCAGAACGCGCAGGACGGCGCGGCCCGGAAAGGGCGAGCTGAGTAGCAGCGCACCGCCCACGCCAAGCAGGCTCACCAGCACCACGGCAAGGCTCGTGAACTCCGCGGTCACCAGAAGGGCAGCCCAGAACTCCGCCGAGGCGAGAATCTGGAGAAAATTACCAAGCCCGACGAACGCGAACACGTGTGGCCGCATCAGGTTGTAATGGTGCAGGCTGATCCAGGCCGAGTCGACGATGGGGAAGGCGACAAGGATCGCGATCGCTGCGATCGAGGGAGCGTTCAGCACGTAGGCAAAGGAGGTGCTTTCGTAGGTGAGGAGGCGGCGCAGCCCGAAGACGCCCCGGCGGCGACCCAGGCCCCCGTGCAAGCCGTTGATTCTGTTCGGTCCGGCCGCGACGGTCGGGGCCATTCAGGCACCTCCAGCGGCTTATTCGGCCAGCACGGCCGTGAAAGCCCACCGCCACCATATAAACGCGGATGTAGTGTTGCAACTTTTTTGTTTGAAATTGGGCGCTATGCGCTCAGAGTGGCCGTCCAGGACCGCTCCATATGAAATACGACTACATTCCGCCTGACGGATCAGTCCCCAATCGGCTGGTGCTCCGTCTCACCGTGCAATCGTTGCAGCGCCGCCCGGGCGCGACGCAGCTTGGGTACCGAGCTCTCGAGCCGCCGCGACGCCACCAACGTCGCCAGGCAGTCCAGAACGTAGAGCTGACCGTAGCGGCTCCGGTTCGGGATCTCGAAATGCTGATCGTTGTCGGGAATATGGAGCGGCAGCAGGATGGTGCTCGCGGCTGCAAGGGGGCTGCCTACTCTGGTGACCGCGACCACCTCCGCTCCTGCCTCTCGGGCCGAGCCGGCGCTTTCGACGAGTGCGCGCGGCAGCCCCGTCACAGAGAACACCAGCAGCGCATCCTGAGCGTTGCAGGTCGCAGCGGCAATCCTCTGTTTGTACGAGTCGGTCAGAGCCGTGACATGGACGTCGAATCGAAACAGCCGGTTCTCAGCCTCCTCTGCGATGTTGGCCGAACTGCCGCCAGTGCCCATGCAGAAAACCCTCTGGGCCGCGTCGATCGCGGCCGCCGCTCGCTTGAGCGCCCCCGGGTCGCGCTGGGTGAAGCTGGAGGCGAGCGCCTGTGCAGTCGCTTCGTACACCTGTTTGGCAACCAGGTCCGAATCGTGCGAAATTTTTGCGTTGTCCGACGGGACGAACATTCGCGCGGTGGCAAAATCTTCGGCGAGGCGCTGCTTAAGATCAGTGAAGCCGCGGCAGCCGACCCGACGGGCGAAGCGGACCACGGTGGGCTCGCTCACGGCGGCCCGCTCCGCCAGTTCCCTCGTGCTCATCCGGGTGGAGACGGCGATATCGGCGAGGACAACCTCGGCGACCTGGCGTTCGGCGCGGTTCAGGTCCTCCAGGGCGCGGCGAATGCTGTCGATCGTGCTGACATGGCCGGAAGGCCAGCGGGCCGGCTTAAGATGCGAGGATCGGTCGCGCATGGTGCTTCTACGCAAGCGGTGCCGATAGCGGTCCCGAATCGGACCCGTAGCGCTGGCTCAGCAAGCCGCTCCCGTGTTTATGGGGGAGCAGCCCCGCACGACAGGTCACGATCACGGAGGTCGGTGGGAGTTTGGCAAGGCTCCGGCTTGGTTGGAGACCGTTACGCACAAAGCTGCGAGCGACTACACCGGCTGCCCGATCCTCATACGTATCGACGATCGTTGCCCGGTAACGTGGCGTGCACCCATCCATATCGCCGCGCCTGCGTGCTGAACATCGCCCATTGTTTGATAGAAATGAAGGAACAACCGAGTGGCGATGTCGCATTCTAGCGGTGCTCACGTAATATCGGTTAATGGCATTCTTGTACACTATTCCTTGAAAGGCCCGCCAGATGTCCCCACTTTAATGTTTGGCAATGGGCTGGCCACTAGCACAGAGATGTGGGACGAGCAAGCTCGCTATTTTTCCCAGCACTGGCAGGTACTACGCTATGACACGCGGGGACATGGAAGCACGGGCGCCTCGGAGCCGCCCTACTCCGCGGAACAGCTTGCACATGATGTTGTTGGCCTGCTGGATCGCCTGGGCATCGGGCGCGCGCATTACGTTGGCCTGTCGCTCGGCGGCATGATAGGGCAATACGTTGTCGCCCGTCACTCGGATCGTTTTGCATCGCTGACCCTGTGCGACACCACGATGCGTATGAACCGCCAAATGTGGGATGCCCGAATCGCCGCCATCGAAGCGGAAGGAATCGAGCCGCAGGTGCATCCTTCAATCGATCGTTGGTTTACGCCGTCATTCTCGGCGGCACATTCAGAGATCGTTGAGCAACTGCGACACATGATCCGCACGACGTCGAAGCAGGGGTATCTGGGTTGCGCGATGGCGATCCGAGACATGGAGCTTGAGCCGCTAACCCGCACGATCGTCGTGCCCACGCTCGTCCTCGTCGGTCGGGACGACCGCTCCACCCCGGTCGAGGATGCCAGTGAGCTGCATGCGGCAATTCGCGGTTCCGAATTGGCCGTTCTGGACCATGCAGCGCACCTGCCGAACATCGAGCAGACACGTCGGTTCAACGAAGTGCTCCAGCGATTCTTGAACACCCACAGGCGGGTTAGGTCACGTTGACTAAATCTGGCGGGCGGAGAGGCCCTGGGTAGGGATAGGCCGCTGAAGATGCTGCCGAGCTGGCACTGGCGTCACAACTTGCCTGGGGGCACAGCAGCACGCCACGCAGGACTAGTGCCGGACGGACCTATACGATATCGAAGGAGAGCATGTGGACGATCAGCGTAATGCCAACGTTCCGCTCCGCCATTACTCCAAGGGTGGGGACGAGGTCGATCGGGCCGGTCGCGGTTCTGCTCTGCGGAATTGCGGTGATTCCGAGCCCGGCGAGAAACGGGCGGAACCGGTCGCGCAGCGCGACGCGCAGGATCTGCCGCAGCCGCGCGCCGGTCTTGACCATGCGCACGCCCCAGAGCAGCAGAGCGACCATGCCGGCGAGATCGAGCAGGGTCAGCGTGGTACTCATTTCCTGGCGAGCGTCCTCCGTCAAGGATGGCGGGGCCGAGCATGAGAGGTCGTGCGCCCAACGTGCGCGCGACCTCGCCCGACGACAAGGGCAGAGGGGCGCAGCGCGACGCAGATCCTGGCTGACTAGCCCTTGCGGTTGCTCGTGCGGTCGCTCGCGAAGGAAGTTATCAGTGCTTTCAGCCCGCCTTCCTCCACCGCTTCTATCGCGTCGGCGGGCAGGAACCATCGGACCTTCCGCTGCTGGCACTCGGGCCAAGCGTTCGCTTGCCGCCGTACGCGCAATGCAAACACTCGTATCTCACAGTGTACCGCGACTGCCCTGTCATCAAACAACTTGCCGTAGAGATACCGGCCGATCGACCTGCTGCGAGTATCGCCGTGCACGCCTGCTTCCTCGTACGCCTCGCGGGCCGCCGATTTGCTCGGGCCCAGCCCGCTTATCGGCCAGCCCTTGGGGATGATCCACCGCTTGGTTTGGCGGCTGGTGACCAACAACACCTCAAGGCCTTCAGCCTTGCTCTCACGAAAGGGACGAGCACCGTATTGCAAGCGGATCGCTGATTTCCGCGCCGGCTTCTTCTTTGCGGTATGTCCCCCGCTGGATGACACCGCCCCTTCTCCTCTTCCGGGGCGCAGCCGAACCGACCGGCAATCGGGCGGCTGGTGCAAATTGGGTCACTACTGCCTCCAACCGAGTCGGCGCTCAAGCTGATCTGGCGCGCGTCAGCATTGCTCTCGGCCGGTTGATGGCGGGGGCGCGCACATCCTGCGGCCCTCGGCTGGTGCCATACGCGTGCTAATCAGGCTAGGTGCCGAACCATCACTGCGCCCCGGTTTCCCTCCGACATCGAACCGCTGGAGGACCGGATCGTATGCCAGGGCAGTCAAAATCCGGGGGTCGAGATCTACACCTACGCCACTCGCATCAGCATGGGCGCCACGACGTGGCGCGCGACCGAGCGCAAGCAACTCTTGATCGAGGCCAGACTCTCCGAGGGCCGTTCGATCCGTTGCCTCGAGGACGCCCGGCAGTCAGGCCAACCAGTTCGCCCTGGCCAGGGCGATCGCTTCGGGCGGCCGCCGGCTGATGCGGAAGGCGGGTCTCGAGGCCGGGATCGCGCGCCTCGCGCGCCTGTGTGCCGCGCACATGGACTACCAGCTGATGATCTGCCGGAGCGTGGCGGGCCCCCCATCATACGATCGGCCGCGCCGAGGAGCGGATCGCGGCGATCACGCAGGACGTTGCCTGCTTGGTGCCGACACGTGGCGCCGCCTTTCGGATGTGCGCCAAATTCAGCCCGACCCCTCTTGCCTTCAATCTCAGACGGGCGCTCAGCATTCGTATCCCTTCGGGGAGGGCCGCCTGTCGCTGATTGTTGAGTTGGGTGAGGCTTGCTGCCTGTGAATCGGCACCAAAGTGGGACCCTGCCCCCGATCAGGCTCAAAACATTGATATTGCGCCAGGAATTTCGTTCGCCCCGGGGTCCTGATCGGCGCCGAGCGGGACGCCGGGGCGAACGATTTAAGATAGCTTTATCAAGGAGATACAGCGCTTTCTGCGGGGGGCCAACTTGGGCGCCGATTCACATCGTCCGGCGCGAGAGCTACCACGCGGCGGACGCGCGCGCCCGGCAAGCACTGGAAGCGGCGGGCCTGAGTGTGGCTGAGCCGGACGTTGCGGCTTTTCAAGCGACGGCCGCGAGCGCCCATGACGCCTTCCGTCGCGAGGAAGGCGGTGCGACACTCCTCGATGCTGCCCTTGGAGAGGGGTAGGGGGCGAGGCGAGGCAGCTTGGGAGTGGCGATAGGGATGAGCGGACTCGATCTCGTGGTGCGCGGCGGTACAGTCGTTACCTCCTCCGATTCCGTGCGCTGCGATGTGGGCGTGAGCGGCGGGCGGATCGTTGCGCTCGCCGAGCGGCTGGACGGCGCGCAGGCGCTCGACGCCGATGGGCTTCTGGTGCTGCCCGGCGGGGTGGACACGCACTGCCATGTCGAGCAGCTCGAGGCCGATGGCTCCGTGCATGAGGAGAGCTTCGTCACGGCCAGCGCGTCCGCCTTCGCCGGCGGCACGACGAGCGTGATCTCGTTTGCCTCGCAGTTCCGGGGCCAGCCGATCCGCGACACGCTCGCCGAGTACCGCCGCCGCGCCGGGCGATCGATGATGGATTACAGCTTCCATCAGATCATCACCGATCCAACGGACGATGTCGTGGAGAAGGAAATTCCGGCGCTCGTCGCCTCTGGCATTCGCAGCCTGAAAGTGTTTCTGACCTACGACAAGGTGCATCTCGACGACGGGCAATATCTGCGCGTGCTGGCCGCCGCGCGGCGCAACGGCGCGCTGGTGACGGTGCACTGCGAGAATTACGAAGCGATCCGATGGCGGACCGAGGCGCTGATGGCGGCCGGGCTGACGGCACCGAAATACCATGCCTGGTCGCGGCCGAAGATCGTCGAACGGGAGGCGACGCACCGGGCGATCGCCTTGGCCGAGCTGGTCGATCAGCCGATTCAGATTTTTCACGTCTCCTGCGCGGAGGTCGCCCTGGAGGTGGCGCGCGCGCGGCGGCGCGGCGTGAAGGTGTGGGCGGAGACCTGCCCGCAATATTTCCTGCTGGGGGCAGCGGATCTCGACCGTCCCGGTTTCGAGGGCGCAAAATTCATGTGCAGCCCCGCGCCGCGCGATGAAGCAAGTGCCGAGGCGCTGTGGGAGGAGGTCCGCCGCGGAACGGTGGATATCGTCTCCTCCGATCATTGCGGCTATAGCTATGCGGGCGGGAGGGGCAAGCGGGTGCGCGGCGACAACGCGCCGTTTCCCGTGGTGCCGAACGGCATTCCCGGGCTGGCGACGCGGCTGCCGATCGTCTTTAGCGAGGGGGTGGGCAAGGGGCGGATCGATGCGAACGGATTCGTGCGGCTGACCGCGACCAACCCGGCGAAGCTCTTTGGCCTCTACCCGCGCAAGGGGACGATCGCGCCCGGCTCGGACGCCGACATCGTGCTCTGGGATCCGCGCCGGCGCGTGAGGATAGACAACGCCATGCTGCAGCACGCGGTGGACTACACGCCCTATGAGGGGTTGGAGGTCACGGGCTGGCCGGTCGCCACGATTGCGCGAGGAAGGGTGGTGATGCGCGAGGGCTGCGTGCAGGCCGAGCCGGGCGAGGGGCGGTTCCTGCCGCGCGCGGCCTATCCGCTGATCGAGCCGCGCGGCGTCGTGCCGGACGGGTTCGACGCGGCGGCGGTCCGTGGTTGAGGAGGATCGTCTCTAACAGTTCGCTGAAAAAGCCTGATTTTCGCTTCCTGGTATCCTTCGCGATCACCCGGGGGTGACTTGGCGGAGGGGGCTGGGGGCTGTCTGTCGGCGAGTGTGGTTCTGGGGCCATTGCGGGCGTGCGGCTTTGGCTACGGGGCCACCAGTCTAGGAATCCGGATCGGGTTGTAGGCGATCAGGTTCAGCAAGAAATCGGCAGCGACCCCTGCAATACCGCGATGTTTGGTTCGACGCATCGTGCCGTGCTGCTTGCCCCAGCCGAACGCGCACTCGATCATCGCCCGCCGGGTCTGGGATATCCCGTAGCCTGCATGGCGCGTCGTGCGGCCATCGATCGCGCTGCGCCGCCGATTGCCGGTCTTGGTCTCGGCATTATTGCGTGCCACGTGCGGCGTCACCCCGAGCTGGCGCAAAGTCGCCACGTGCCCGGCGGTACCGTAGGCTTTGTCCTTGCCGACCGTGATGCGATGCCCGGCCATCTTCGGTCTGGCCTTGAGCATGGCTTCTGACGCCCGCCGTTTGGCGGTGCCATCCGCTTGCGTGACCCTGCCCGCCACCGTTACGCCGTGTCGGTTTTCCATGGTGGCATGGCCCGTGTAGCAGAGCTTTGCCTCACGGCCGACCGCTTTGCGGTAAAGCCAGCTTTCCGGGTCGGTCACACTGGCATGGATATCGTTCTTGCGTCTCTGGCCGCAGAAATCGGTGCCGTCGCCATCGTTGCTGCCGTCTTTGGGACGGAAAGTCTTCTGCGATGCCCACGCCTCGATAAGCGTGCCGTCCAGCGAGAAATGCTCGTCCGATAGCAGCGGCGTCACTTCGGAATGGTTCAGCAGCCGTGCCATGAACTTCTCGAAAATGTCGCCTCGCTGCAACCGCTCGCGATTCTTGGTGAAGGTGGTGGCGTCCCAAATGGCCTCGTCCGGCGAGAGGTCGACGAACCACCGATACAATAGGTTATAGTCCAACTGTTCCATCAGCCGACGCGCCGAGCGGATGCCGCAGAATACCTGCAGCAGCAAGGCGCTCAGCTCCTGCTCGGGCGGCACTGACGGGCGACCTTTGCTCGCATACAGCCGGCCGAAGCTCGGGCCGAGCTCCCCCAATACAGTCCGAACAAGCTTCCGCACCCGCCGCAAAGGATGTCCGCTCGGCACTACTCGGCTCTCGGGTGAGATGTAAGAAAACAAGCCACCCTGATCCCGGAACCCGCCGCCCATCCGGCCCCCAACCCTGCCGACACTTATGGAATCATCGCATCCTACGCCGAATCCAGGGGCTTTTCAGCAAACTGCCAGAAGAACTTGGGACCTCCTCACCTCCTCCGGCAACACGCCATTCCTGCCGGTGATCAAGGAGGCGGTCAAACGCCGCACCGATTGACAGCCCAGGAGTTTCTCGAGCAGATCGCGCGATGCAATGGCCTCGGCCGTCTGAAAGGTGATCGAGCGTCCATGGCAGACAAGGTCAGAGAATTGCGGCGAGCTCCGGATAGCTCTCGCAGAGCTCGTCGAACGCCCCCTTCACCCATGGCCGGTTGGCCTGCGCCTCGGCCCGTGCCACGCGTTCGAAGAGCTTGGTCTTGACGAAGAACCGCCAATGCACGGGCAGGCGGGAGAGGATATCCCCGAGCACGGCGTAATTCTCCGCCGTCCATACCGCCTCGTGGCGCTCGCGCTCCGGGCCGAAGGCGAAATGCCGGTTCTTCCGCCCAGCCCGCATCGCGGCGCGGCGCCCCTCGGTCGCCGCCGCATCCACCGCACCGTCGCAGAGCACGACACCGTATTCCGTCCCGGCGGCCCCCACTGAGACATATCCGCGCGCGACATCGAGCCGCACCCGCTCCGGATCGCGCTCGAGCGGATCACCGCGGCCGCCGCCGCCCGGTGAATGGATGTGCAGCACGTCGCCCGGATCGCAGGTCACGGTATCGACATTGCCGAGCCGTACCTCGCGTGCGGTGCCGGGATTAAGGATGAAGTCCGAGGGCTTGCCGGCCTGGCCGCCGAGCGTGCCCCAGGGCCGGAAGCGCGAGCGGTCACGGTTGCGCGCGGTGATGCGCGTGTTCGGCGCGAACACTTTGAAATCGAGCACGGTCGCAAGCCCGCCGCGATGCGCTCCGGCGCCGCCCGAATCCGGCAAAAGCCCGTAACGCAAAATCTGCACCGGTACCTCGGCCTCGGTGATCTCCACGGGCGTGTTCTTCAAATAGGCGCCGTCCGCGCCGGAGCCGTTGGTGCCGTCGCGGTGCGGCATCCCGCCCGCACCGCCGACGACCGGGTTGATCGCGGCGAGAATGGTCCGATGGGTGCGGTTGTCCGTCGTCATCACGTTCACGATCGAGCTCGATCCCGCCGGCGCCGCCGGCATCCGTTCGGGGATCGCCAGGCTGAAGGCGCCGAAGATCACGCTCCTGAGCCGCGCGCAGGTGAGGCTCCGCATCCCGACCGCGGCGGGAAACACCGGGTTGAGCACCGTGCCCTCGGGGCAGAGGCAGGTGAAGGGGCGCGTCAGTCCGGCATTCAGCACGAGCGCCGGGTTCAGCGTGTAGAGCACGTAATAGATGCCGACCAGGAGCAGCGTATGGCGCGGATCCCCGCCCGTCGGCACGTTGAGCGCGGAGGTGAGCTGCGGGTCGCTGCCGCTGAAGTCGAGCGTCGCTGCGTCGCCCTCGATCACCAGCCTGAGCGCGAGCCGGCAGGGGTTGCCGTTGGCCCCGTCCTCGTCGGCATAGTCGGCGAACACGTACTCGCCGTCAGGAATCTCCCGCAGGACTTCGCGCGCCTGGTGCTCGGCGTAGTCGAGCAGCGACGCGAGGCCCTCCTTGAAAGTTTCGGGACCGAACTTCGCGATCATCGCGCGCGCCTTGCGCTCGCCGGTGTTCAGGGCACCGATGAAGGCCTTGAGGTCGCCCAGGTTCTGCTCCGGCTTGCGCACATTGAGCAGCATCACCTTGAGGATTTCCTCGTTGAGCACGCCCCGCCGGTAAAGCTTCATCGGCGGAAAGCGCACGCCCTCCTGGTGCACCTCGGTCAGGGCGCGCGAGAGGCTTGCCGGCACCGCGCCCCCCATATCGGTGTTGTGGATGTGCCCGCAGGCGAAGCAGAGGATCTCGCCCTCGTGGAAGATCGGCTTCCACAGATGGAGATCCGGCACGTGCGTGGCGACGAACCCGCTATAGGGATCGTTGGTCATGCCGATATCGCCCGGCTCGTAGGAATCGATCATTGCCATGGCGCGGGCGTAATTGATGCCGGGATACCAGGTGGCGCCGAGATCCATCGGCACCGCGACCGCGAGGCCCGCCGCATCGGTGATCTGCGTGGTGAAATCCTCCGTCTCCTTGACGAAGGTGGAGTGCGCCGTGCGGTAGAGCGTATAGGCCATGTTCTCGGCCGCGGCGCGCGCATGGTTGGCGAGGATCTGCAGCGTGACCTTGTCGATCGCCATGCCCTTCACTCCTGCGAGATCAGATGCAGGTTGCCATATGCGTCCACCGTGCCCCCGAAGCCGGCGGGCAGGCAGAGCGTCGCATCCTCCTGCGCCACGATCGCAGGCCCGGCGATCGACTGGCCGTGATGCAGCGCCTCGCGCCGATAGAGCGGCATCGATCGTATCGCCCCGCCCTGCCAGACATCCACCCGCTTCTCGGGCTCCAGCGTACTTTCGCGCAGCGCTTCCATCGGGAACGAAGGCGCCTCTGTCGTCCCGGTGATGACGAGCCTGAGGTTCACGATATGCACCGGCGCGCCCGGATCGGAAAAATCGTAGATCTCCGCGTGCCGGCGATGGAATGCCCCGGTGATCGCTTCCATATCGCCCCCCGCGATCCACGCTTCCTCGAGCCCAACCTCGATCTCGAAGGACTGGCCTTCGTAGCGCATATCCGCCGAGAGGGCGGCGTGCGCGGGGCCGGTGAAACCCTGCTGCTTCCTGAGCCAGCGCTCGGCCTCGGCGCGGAGGGCGGAAAATCCTTGGGCCACCGCAGCCATCGAGGCGGGCACGGCATCGGCGAAGAGGGTGCGGATGAAGTCGTTGCGCACATCCGCGATGAGCCCGCCGAGCGCCGAGACAACGCCCGGCCGGCGCGGGATCATCACCCGCTCCATGCCAAGCTCGCGCGCGAGCAGAGGGCCCAGCATCGGTCCGGCGCCGCCAAAAGGCATCAGCGTGAAATCGCGCGGATCGACGCCATAACGCGCGATCAGCTTGTTGACCTCCACGTACATGTTGGAGATGGCGACCTCGATAATCGCCGCGGCCGTCGCCTGCAACCCGAGCCCGCAAAGAGCCGCAAGCTGCCCGACCGCCGCCTCGGCGCGCCCGCGGTCCATCGCGACCGTCGCATAGGCCAGCGGCGCGTGCCCGAGCCAGCCGCACACCGCCATCGCGTCGGTGATGGTGGCCCGCGTTCCGCCACGCCCGTAGCAGGCCGGCCCCGGCACGGAGCCTGCGCTCTCCGGCCCGACCTTGAGCACGCCGAACCCGTCCACCGAGGCGATCGAACCGCCTCCATCGCCGATCGAGGTCACGGAGACCGAAGGCACATAGAGCGGAAAATCGCCGATCGTCTCGCCCATGCCGAATTGCGGCCGCCCGTCGATCACCAGCGCCACATCGGCGCTGGTGCCGCCGATATCGAGCGTCAAAACATTGCCGATGCCCGCTTGCCGGGCAAGAAACGCAGCCCCCATCACGCCGGAAGCGGTGCCCGAGAGCAGCATGTTCACGCAGGCCCTCTTGCCGAGCCCGACGCTCATGATCCCGCCGTTCGACTTCGTCACCATCGGCTGAGCCCGTATCCTGCGCTCCTTGAGCGCCGCCTCCAGCGAGCCGAGATAGCGCGCGACCCGCGGATGGACATAGCCGTTGAGGATGACCGTCGTGCTCCGCTCATACTCGCGGATGACCGGCCAGACTTCGGAGGAGATGAAGACGAAGAGCTCCGGCGCCTCGCGCGCGAGGATCGCCTTCGCCGCGCGCTCGTGCGCCGGGTTGCGGTAGGCGTTGATGAAGGCGACGACGATGCCCGCGACGCCCTTCGCCCGTGCGGCCGCCGCCGCGCGCCGCACTTCCTCTTCATCCAGCCTCACCTGCTCGCTGCCGTCGGCGAGGATGCGCCCGGGAATGCCGAAGATGCGATCGCGCGGCACGAGCTGCTCGGGCCGTTCGCAGAAAAGCCCGTGCATCTCGGGCATCCGGAGCCGCGCAAGCTCGACCACGTCCTCGAATCCCGCGGTCGCGAGCAGGGCAAGCTCGGCGCCCTTGCGCTGGATCACGGTATTGATGCCGACCGTCGTGCCGTGCACGAAATCGCTCACCGCCTCGGGCACGAGGCCATGATGCGCTTCGAGCAAAGCAAGCCCGTTCATCACCTCCTGGCCCGGGTTCTCGGGGGTCGTCAGCACTTTCAGCGTGTGCAGGTGGCCCGTTTGCGTATCGAAGACGCAGAAATCGATGAAGGTGCCGCCGATATCGACACCAATGCGCCAGGCCATCCTCTCTCCGCGGAGCTGCGACCGGGCGAGTGTCCCGGCACTGCCCTCTTCTGTCCAGGACGATCTCTCCCGACGCCGATAAGCCCGCCTTATGTCTCTAGACTGTCCGGAGCACTCCCGGATGCCCAGGATCCGCGACATACCCAAGCACTGCCTCGCGCAGATGCTGGCGCAGCACATCGTGGTTGCGCGAAAGCGGCCGCTCGCTCGAGGTCAGCAGGCAGACGGGCAGGCTGACCGAAGGGCGGAAAGGCCGCGTCACCAGGCCGGCGAATTCGTTCCACGGCAGGAGCCCGTCCACCAATGCAACCCCGATCCCCTGGCGGACGAAGGCGATCGCGGTGATCGAGACATCGATCTCGACGTCCGGGCGAAGCCGCGCCCCTTCCTCGGAAAGCCGGCGCTCGATCAAGAGCGCAGGGAGCGAATCGGCACGGTAGGAGATCAGCGTCTCGCGCGCGAGGTCTCCGGGCCCGATCGTGCTCCGCTCCGCGAGCCGATGTTCTGCCTGCATGAGGCAGACCACCTCGCTTCGTCCCACCAGCTCGGTTTCCAGAAGCGGCGTCGGCTGGTCGTTCATCGCCACCCCGATCTCCGCCTCCCGGCGCACCAGCATCTCGGCGATGACGGCGGCCGGCACCACATAGGAGCGAAGCTGCACGCCGGGGCGGGCGGCGCGGAAGGCCGCGAGCGCGCGCGGTACGATCGAGAGCGAGGGCGGGGTGGAAGCGGCGAGCCGGACCAGCCCCGCCTTGCCGTAGCGCAGGTCGCGCGCAAAGCGGCGCAGCCTTTCGAGCTCGCGGAACAGCCTGTCCGCCTCGGGGAACAAAAGCTTCGCCTCGTGCGTCGGCACGAGACGGCCCTTGACGCGCTGGAAGAGCGCAATGCCTAGTTCGTCCTCGGTGTGCAAAAGGTTCTGGCTCAGCGCCGGTTGCGAGACATTGAGCGCCCGCGCCGCGCCGGTCAGCGTCCCGCAACGCATGATGGTGCGGAACACTTCGAGCTGACGCGCATTCATTCGGCTAGTATATAATGCGGGCTTATGATCGCAAGGAGAATGGCGATTGGACAGCGCCTGCGGATGAATGGTTCGTTCCCTTCATGAGCGCAGGTGTTGGAGGCCTGTTCCGCCGGCTGGACGAGCGCGCCCGCGCGCCCGTCCACATCACGGTCGATGGCGCGCCGGTCACCGCGCTCGCGGGCGACACGCTCCTCGTCGCCCTTCTCACCGCCGGCGCCAATTTGCGCGAAAGCGAGTTCGGCGACGGCAAGCGGGCCGGCTTCTGCCTGATGGGCGCCTGCCAGGATTGCTGGGTCTCAACCGAATCCGGCGAGCGTCTCCGCGCCTGCTCCACCGAGATCGCCGAAGGCATGTCCATCCTCACCACGCACCGCCCGTGGCTCGCCCCAGCATCGTGATCGTCGGCGCCGGTCCGGCCGGCGCCCGCGCGGCAGAACGTCTTGTCGAAGCCGGGCTTCGTCCCGTCGTTGTCGATGAAGCGAGGCAAAGCGGCGGGCAGATCTATCGGCGCCAGCCACGCCAGTTCCGCCGCCCGCCCGCCCGCCTCTACGGCTTCGAGGCAAAGAAGGCGACCGCGCTGCACCGCATGTTCGATGCCCTCGTCCCGCGCATCGATTACCGCCCCGAAACCCTCGCCTGGAACATCTACGAGGGCGCGATTCATCTCCAGCGGGGCACGCAAAGCGAAGCGCTCCGCTTCGACGCGCTGATCATCGGCTCCGGCGCGACCGACCGCATCATGCCGCTCCCCGGCTGGACTCTCCCCGGCGTCTACAGCCTCGGTGGCGCGCAGATCGCTCTCAAGGCGCAGGCTTGCGCGATCGGCGCCCGCCCGGTCTTCCTCGGCACGGGCCCGCTTCTTTATCTCGTCGCCTATCAATACGCCGGTGCCGGCGCCCCACCCGCCGCCGTGCTCGATATTTCTCCCTTCTCCCGCCGCCTCGCCGCACTTCCTTCCCTCTCGGCCCGGCCCTCGATGCTCGCCAAGGGCCTTTATTATTCCGCCTGGCTCGCTGCCCATCGCATCCCGATGCTGTCCTCCATCACCCCCCTCTCCATCGAAGGCGAGGGGCGGGTCAAAGGAGTTCGCTTCCGCGACGCGCGCGGCAACGAGAGAAAGATCGCCGGCGACGCGGTGGGGCTCGGCTATGGCCTGCGCTCCGAGACCCAGCTCGCCGATCTCGCGCGCGCCGACTTCGCCTTCGATTCCCTCTCGCGCCAATTTCTGCCGGTCACGGACGAGGATGGCCGCAGCTCGGTGCCCGGCATCTATCTCGCGGGCGACGGGGCGCGCATCGCCGGCGCGGATGCTGCCGAGCTCGCCGGCCGCCTCGCCGCTTGTGCCGTGCTCGCCGATCTCGGCCGTTCCGTGCCCGCGGCGGAGACCGCCACGCTTCGCCGCCGCCTCGCCCGCCTCGCCCGCTTTCGCGCAGGGCTCGAACGCGCCTTCCCCTGGCCCGCCCACCTCGCCGCAAGCCTGCCGGACGAAACGCTCGTCTGCCGCTGCGAAGCGATCACTGCGGGTGAGATCCGCCGCGCCGCATCCGCCCTCGGCGCGCCCGAGGTCAATCGCGCGAAAGCCCTCGTGCGTGCCGGCATGGGGCGCTGCCAGGGCCGCTATTGCGGCCTCGCCGGCGCGGAAGTGCTCGCGGCCGCCCGGGGCGTTCCGCTCGGAGAGGTCGGAAGGCTCCGCGGCCAGGCCCCCGTCAAGCCGCTTCCCGTCGCCATCGAGAGCGTCGCATCGTGACTGCGGAAGCGGATGTGATAATCGTCGGCGGCGGCCTGATGGGCGCGGCCACTGCCTTCTTCCTCCGCTGCCGCGGCCGCTCCGTCATCCTCCTCGAACGCGGTCTCGTCGGCCAGCAGGCGAGCGGCGTCAATTTCGGCAATGTCCGCCGCCAGGGCCGCTTCCTGCCTCAGCTTCCGCTCGCCAACCGCTCCCGAGAAATCTGGGGCCGGCTCAAGGAACTCCTCGGCGAGGATGCCGAGTTCCTCGTAAGCGGGCATATCCGCGTCTCTTTTCGCCCCGAGGAGGTCGGCCGCCTCGAGCAATATGCCGAGGCCGCACGCCCCTATGGCCTCGATCTCGAGCTCATCAGCGGCAACGCGCTCCGCGCACGCTTCCCCTATCTCTCCGTCAATGCGCTCGCGGGTTCCTTCTCACCGAATGACGGGCACGCAAACCCGCGCCTCGCCGCTCCGGCTTTCGCCCGCGCCGCGGTCCGGCTTGGGGCGCTCGTCTTCGAGAACACCGAGGTCGCGTCAATCACGAAGGCAGGGACCGACTTCGTTGTCGAAGCCTCTTCGGGCGAGCAATTTCGCGCGCCCATCCTGCAGATCTCCGCCGGCGCGTGGGGAGCGGCCCTTGCGCGGCAATTCGGCGAGGCGGTGCCGCACGAGCCGCGCGGCCCGCAGATGGCTGTAACGGAGCCCCTTCCTTATGCCATCGCGCCGGTGATCGGCGTCTTCTCCGGTGTTCTGGAGGAGGGCATCTATCTCCGCCAGGTCACGCGCGGCAACATCGTCTTCGGCGGCGGCCGCCGCGGCCCTGCCCTGCCGGATACAATCCGTGCCTATGTCGATCCCGCGAACACGCTCCGCCAGCTCAAGGAACTTCGCCGAATCGTGCCCGCTCTTGCCGCACTGCGTGTCATCCGTACCTGGAGCGGCATCGAAGGCTATATCGAGGACGATATTCCGGTGATCGGTCCGAGCGCCAAAATCGCCGGTCTCTACTACGCTTTCGGATTCTGCGGCCACGGGTTCCAGCTCGGCCCCGGCGTCGGCGACGTGATGGCGGAGCTGATCGACAAAGGCGCCACTACAACGCCGATCGCGCCCTTCCATATCAGCCGCTTCGCTGCCCCTCAATAGCCCCGCGCGCGGTCGATCTCGCCTTGGAGCCGCTCGCCGCGCTCCAGGCGGCGAATGTTCTCGAGCAGTACCACAATACCCGTCTCGTGTCCCGAACTCGCAGCAACGTGCGGCGTGACGACGATGCGCGGATGCGTCCAGAACGGATGCCCAGCCGACAGCGGCTCGGTCTCGAACACGTCCAGCACGGCAGCGGCGAGCTGGCTGGAATCGAGTGCCGCAAGCAGGTCCGCCTCGACCAGATGGCCGCCGCGCCCGAGATTGATGAGCCCGGCGCCGCGCGGCAGGCGCGCGAAAAGCGCGGCATCGAGAATGCCGCGCGTCTCTCCGGTGAGCGGCAGCAGGCAAATCAGGATCTGGCTCCGTGCCGCCAGTCTGTCGAGTCCGTCCCGCCCCGAATAGCATTCGATGCCGGGGATCCGTCGCGGCGAGCGGCTCCAGCCCAGCACCGGAAAGCCGAGCGCCATGAGCGAAGACGCGGCTGCCTGCCCCATGGTTCCAAGTCCGAGCAGTCCGACCGGCGTCTCCGCAACAGACGGGGCTATGAGCGCACGCCAAGTGCCGTTCCGTCCCTGCGCGAGATATTCGGGCATCCGCCGCTGCAGCATCAGCGCCGCCATCGCGGCAAAGCCCCCCATCTCGGAGGCAAGCGTGGGCTCGATCATCCGCACCAGCGGAAGCTCGGCCGGGATCGAAGCGACATCGAGCTGATCGACACCGGCGCCGACCGAAAAAACCGCGCGCAGGTTCGGCAGCTGTCCAAAAAGCCGGGGCGGTATCTTCCATGCGGCGAGATAGGTGATCTCCGCTGCTTGCCCCATCTCCGGGAAGATGCGGAAGTCCAGATCGGGCGCCTCGGCCTCCGTGATACGCGCCCACGCCTCGCCACGGTCCGCGCGCCCGATATAGAGGATCGCGCGCAAGCCTCAGCCCGCTCCCTGCGGCAGCCTGTCTCGCTCTTCCTCCCCGTACGCCTCGACCATCGCGGCAAGGCTCGGAAAGCGGAAATCGTAGCGCGCATCCTCGGGCGGCGGCATGGTCGCGCCGAAGCCCGCCGTGCCATGGCGGCGATCGATCCAGGCGGTCGCGAGGCCCGCGCGCTTCGCCGGAACATGATCGTGGAAAAGACTCTGCGCCGTATGCAGGATTTCGTTCTTGCGCACCCCACGCTCCGCCAGATGCTCGAGCATGTAGCGGAAATTGGCGGGATCGGGCTTGTACGAGCCGACATCCTCAGCCGTGTAAACGGCATCGAAGGTCACACCGAGCCTGCGGTTGCTGCCGGCGAAGCTCCTCCGGTCCACGTTGGAGAGAATGACCAACTCGTAGTGCTGCTTGAGCGCGGCAAGCGCCTCCGCCGAATCGGGAAAGGCCGGCCAGTCCGGCACCGAAGCGCCGAAACGTTGTTCCGCCTCTTCGTCCGCCGCGATCCCCCATTCCTCGGCAAGCCGCCCGTGCACTTTGGCCAACAGATCCGAATAGCGCATGCGCGGCGTCTCTGCCTCCTGCGCCGATTCGTGCCGGGCGAATGCCTCGAGCGCGGCATCGCGCCCGAGCGGAACGGGAAGCCTGGCAAGCAGCGGTCCGAGAGCGGTGAAGATGCCGCTCTCCCAGTCGATCAGCGTGCCGTAGCAATCGAAGGTAAGCACACGGAAATCATGAAGGCGCACGAGCTGGCTCCTTGGATGTTGTTTCTTTCTGCAGGGGCTTTGCCCCTGCGCCCCACTCGGGGGCTCTGCCCCCGACACCCCCACTGGGGCCTTGAGGCCCCAGACCCCCGATCCTTCTAAGTAATGGATTGCAAAGGCTCGGCCTTTGCCGGGGTCCAGGGGCAGAGCCCCTGGCGTAACATTAAAGTGCCATGCACAACCTCAGCGCATCGTAGATCGCGGCGTGTACGTTCCGGCTCGAGACCGCATCGCCGATCC
>DATJTV010000259.1:0-15274 GCA_035503055.1 Acetobacteraceae bacterium | reverse complement strand
GGGCGCGGCAACCGGCGGCGCGATCGGCTTCATCGCCAGGCCGGCCGGCATCCTGATCGGCGCGGCGCTTGGTGGCGGCGCCGAGGCGCTGTCGTTGGTCAACACTGGTCCCGACAACCCCAATCTCGGCGGCCCGCCCTGAAGCGCCTCCGAAGGGCCGGGCCCAATTCCCTCGCTCACCACCGCGACCGCGCCTTCTCAGCATTTTGCCGGTCCCGTGGGCCCGATGTCGCACCCGCGTTCGCCTCCGGGGCCGCCAACCCCACTCGTTCAGTAGTTTCCCAGCGGTCGGTGCGGACCCCAGGAGGCTGAAGCTGTTGGTGGTGTGGTCGCGAGGGGGAGGTTCGCGGTCCGGTGTGGTGCGGCGGCTGTGGTGCGGCGGTGGGACCCCCCGCCCGAAAAGGGCCAGCCCCGTGGTCCAAAGAACGGGCCCAGTTCATGCCGATCTGCTGCTAGTCGACTGAAATCCCGCCGGGAGTATCACCCTTGCGGCAAATTCTTCGAAGAATTTTCCTATCATAATGAACGATGGAAAGGATCGGTCTCGCCAACGCCGAACTCCCACGAATCACTCAAAAGCCGATTCGGGAATCCTAAAAACACCCCCCGTAGCTATTTTCTACCAACGTAGTGCTAGCGGCGCACGCCGAAGCGGAAGATCGTCGTGCCGCGGAACACCTGCCCGGGCTTCAGTTCGGTCGTGGGAAAATCCGGGTCGTTCGGGCTGTTCGGAAAATGTTGCGTCTCGAGCGTCACGGCGTCGGTCTGGCGGTAGAGTCCGCCATAGCCGGCGAACTGGCCCGCGAGCGCATTGCCCGTATAGACCTGGATCCCGGGCTGGGTGGTCAGGCACTCCAGGGTCCGGCCGCTCGCGGGGTCGTAGACGGTCGCCGCGAGCTGCGGCACGGTCGGGTCGCCGCTTTTGTTCAGCACCCAGTTATGGTCATAGCCGTGCGCCCAGAGAAGCTGCTGGTCGTCGTCGCGGATGCGCGAGCCGATCATATGCGGGGTGCGGAAGTCGAACGGCGTGCCGGCGACGGGCGCGAGCAGCCCTGTCGGGATGCCGGTCGCGTCGGTCGGCGTGTAGCGGTCGGCGTCGATGGTCAGCATCTCGTTCTCGACGCCGTCCGGCGCGCCGACCCCCGCCAGGTTGAAATAGGAGTGGTTGGTGAGGTTCAGCACCGTGTCCTCGTTCGTGGTCGCCCGGTAGTCGACGCGAAACACGCCGGAATCGTCGAGCGTGTAGGTGACCGCGACGTTAAGCGTGCCAGGATAGCCCGCCTCGCCGTCCGGGCTCGTCAGGCGCAGCACGGCGCTCACGCTCGGCCCCGAGACAACCAGCGGCTGCACGGCCCAGACCTGCTTGTCGAAGCCGTGTGCGCCGCCATGCAGCGAATTCGGCGAGTTGTTGATCGGCAGCGTGTATGTGTGCCCGTCGAGCGTAAAGCGGCCCTTTGCGATCCGGTTGGCGTAGCGGCCGATCAGCGCGCCGAAGAACGGACCGCCGGTCGGGAGCGTCGCCTCGTACTGTGCGAGCGTGGGGTAGCCGAGCACGATGTCGGCGAGATGGCCCTGCCGGTCCGGTGCCAGGATCTGCGTGATGCGGCCGCCATAGCTGATGAACCGCACGGTCAGCCCGTCGCGCGCGGTCATGGTCGTGATCGTCACCGCTTTTCCGTCCCGCGTGGTGCCGAACGGCGCGGTGGTGAGGCTCGCGGCCATGGCGGGCGCGCAGGAGGCGGCAAGTGCGAAGCACACCACCGGGACGAGGGTTTTCATGGAGCATTTCCCATTGCTGGGGCCGGGTTTCCCCAGTCCGCCACGGAGCAGAGCGCGCCGCCGCCACCATGGCAAGCCCCGGCTCCCTCTCCTGGCAAGCGTCGTCCTTGCGAGCGTCCGCACCCGAGCGGGTGATTCCATCCGATCGGGACCTGCTCCAATCGCAAAAATTGCGGTCGATGCCGGCCCGTTTGTGAGACGCGAGACGCGCGCTGCGAACGCCGAACGGCTGGGCTGACGCTGGCCCGGAGGGATCAGACGACGAAGCGGCACTGCTCCTGCGGCGTGCGGGTGTCCATGTTGCGGCCGCGGTTCAGATGATCATCGATCTCGGCGGCGGCGCCGATCATCCGGCCGTAGAGAAAGACGTTGAAGGCCGCAGTCTCGAGATCTTTTTCGGTGAGGCGGCCGGCGCGGTAGTCCTTCCAGAGCAACGCGAGGAGAAGGGCGGCGATGACCGCATCCACATTGACGCAAAAGACATAGGGTGAGGCGCCCGCCTCGTGAAGCGCCTGCACAAGCTCGCGGTAAAAGGCGTGGAAGATGTTGTAATCCCCCCGGCGGCTCATGAACTCGGCGATGAAGCGCTCACGTGGATCGTAGTTCACAGGCTTGCCGCGGAAGACGGGGTGGTGAACGCCCGGCAGGGCCCGCAGCTCGAGCGTACCGGACTCGCGCGATTGCGTCTTCTGCTCGCAGTAGGATTCGGCAAAGTCGCGAGCCATGGCCTTGAGGTCGATGCCGTGGCCGGGATCGGTAGGATCGACGAGGTCGATGCCGCGGAAGCGCTCGAGCAGGAAGGCCATGCCTTCGTACCCGTTGCCGCCGTGGCTGTAGCCGCTGTGCGAAAGGAAGCCGATCATCGCCTTGTTAATCTGCACGCGGCCCGGCGTTTGCGGGCCGTCGGCGGAGACGGCGCCCTTGGCACCGATGGCGGTGATGGAGCCGGGCCCGTTCGAGATCAGCAGGCCGATGAGGATCTGCAGCGGGCGGGCCTCGGCCTCGGTGGGCTTCTTGCCGATCAGGGCGAGGCAGAGAAAATCCGCCATCGTCCAGTGGCCGAAACGCTCTTCGCGCCCAACGCCGCACAGGCTGCCGTGCTGATGATGCTCGCCCGGAATAGAGGCGCCGATCATGACGCCGTAGAGGCGGAGGTACCAGGGCAGCGTCTCGGCGGTCAGGCGTGAGATGCGTTTGCGCATCAAGGCGCCCCAGGCGATGGTGGTGGCGATGGCCGCGAGGATCGCATCACGCGAGAGCGGGCCGCCGAGCCGGACGAGGAACTCGAGGAAGACGGACCGGCCGCCGCGGGCGGCGACGGCGGCGAGCATGGCGGCGGGCCGGGGATCGGCGAGTTCGGAGGCGTCCGCGAGGAACAGGGCTTTTGTTTCCTCATCGATCGGGATGGAGGAGAGCGGGAACGAATCATCGTGCGCGTCGGCGAGGCCGGAGCCCACGAAAAGCTCGATCAGCGCGCGTGCGCACGCGAGCGTGCGGCCAACGCGCTTGGGGCCGATGATGGCTGCAGCAGCCGCCATGATGGTGTTGGGGGAATTGCCGGCCTCGCGCGCGGCATCGGCGGCGGCGAGCGCGGGATCGCCGACTAGATTGATCTCGGCCGCGACTGCGATGTCGAGCATCGAGCGGTCGTTCTCGGCGGCGATGTCGTGCACGAGGGGGAGCGCGAAGTTGGCCTCGAGCGGCAGGAGTGCGAGATCGAGCACGGAATGGCCGTGCACGTAGGTGACCTGGGTCGCCGGATCCATGACCGAGGCACCGGAGGCGTCCTTCATGTTCTGGCGTGGAATAACGGCGCCGATCTGCCGGCCAAGGGCGGTGATCTGCTCGTCGTAGGGGGCGGGCGCGGTGACCGGGGCGAGGGCGAGCGCCGCGGGGAGCGCGAGGCCCTGGTCGTTGGCAAGCCACGGCTTGAGGGCAAGCGTGCCGCGCGGTGGAAAATCCGGGCGGATGTGGTTGAGGCGCATCACCGCGGTGAGCGCGGCAGGGATGTGGGCGATGTTAGTGACGACCGCGCCCTGGACGGAAACCACTGGGCGCTCGGGCGTAAAAATGCCGTCCACGCCGAGGGATTCCATGAACCAGCTTTCCTTCTCCTCTGCCGTGTCGCCCGAGCCGGCCATGGCGCCGGCGTGACCGACGGCACGGGTAAGGCGCGACTTCCATCGGCCGACGACGCAGGCGACGGCGGGCTTGGCGAGATCGAGGCCGCGTTCGTAGTAGCCGCCCGGCTCGCAATAGAGCACGGCGGCCCGGGAGCGTGGATCGTTGCGCAGGCCATAGGCGAAATCCGGCGCGGCGTAATGGATGTAGACGTCCTTGCCGGAAGAGACGAGCGTCGTCGTTCCCCAGCCTGCCGTGGCGAGATACTGGGCGATCGTGGTGGTGAAGTTGCCGGAGTTCGAGAAGAGGGCGATCGAGCCCTTGATCAGGGACTCGTCGGGCGCGTCGCCGCCGAGTGCGCCTCCGAGGCGCACGCGGCTCCAGGAATCGGCGACGCCGAGCGAGTTGGCGCCGAAGATGTCGATGCCGAAGGACTGCCCGATGGCCCGAATCTCGCGCGCGTCATGGACGGCGATCTTTTCCGTGATGATGATGATCTTTTGAAGGTCCGGGTTGACGCGGGCGAGCTCGGCTACACCGTCGCGCACGCCGGACGGCGGGAGATAGACGACGCCGGTGTTGAAACTGTGGCCGGCATCGATGCCTTCGCGCACGCTGTTGTAGACCGGAACGTCGCCGGCGGGTGTGGCGAGGACCTGGCCGCGGCGGCCCGGCGAGGTTCCGAAGACGACGTTTCCACCGGAGAAGGCGTGGCTGACCGGCGTGACCTGGCGGGATTCGCTGCCGAGGATGTTGAGGACCGCGACGCGGTCCGCGCGGGTAGCGATATCGCCGAGCGAGGCAATCCCGAGATAGTAAGGAAAGCCGACTATTCCCTTCTGCGGCATCTTCCCCTCCCCGTCCTTTCGTCTTTCAGGCGGCTTCCTTGAGCCCGAGGCGGGCGGCGAGCGCGGCGCGCCCGCCCGACCGCATCCACTGATCGACCGATTTGGCATAGTTGACGACTTCGGAGATCGCGCTGTCGAAGCCAAAGAAGAGGTAGGGAAGGCCGAGATTGTCGCACGCCTCCGCGAGTGCACCCATGCCGCGGACGAGGTTCGGGCCGCCGCGGCCGACAACGACGTAAACCGGCGTCGTGCCGTGCGTGCTGCAATGCTCGCGTAGCGCATCCGCCATGGCACGGAACGTTTCGTAGATGTCAGTGTTGTTGGATTTTCCGCCGATGATGAAAAGCACGTTCGCCTGGGCCAACCAATGCTTGAAGCAGATGCGGGCAACCTCCTTCATTTTTTCGTAGGGCGGGTTGCCGCCGAAATCCGAGGAGATGATCGCCGCCTCGCCCAGCACCTCGGTCACGAGCGAGTTGGCGCCGCCGCCGAAGGTGGGGGCGAGGATACTCCCGCGATCGTTGATGACGAATACATCGGATTGGCCCTGGTGGGTGCGGAGCTGATTGACCTCGAGCTCGAAGGCGGACGTGTCGGCGGTGAACAGGTCGGGAGGCAGGTCAAGGCGTTGCCAGCGCGGATCGTCGCGGTCGAAGCCGCCCTTGAAGTCGCATGCAACCGGGGTGAGGCGCCCCTCGCGCCCCTCGGCCATGCGAATGGGGTTCAGCTCGAGCGTGGTCATGCCGTAATGGTGGAAGAGCTCCCAGAGCTTGGGCAGGTGCTGGACAAGGGGTGAAATGATCTCCTTGGGCGCGCCGATATCGGAGAGAGCATTGGCGACGACGAAGGCCTTGAGGCCGGTGAGCGCGTCGAACGGCACGTTGGCGACGAGCTTCCTGTCGAGCTCCTCGATATCGACGCCGCCCTGATGAGTGAGGGTCATCGCGGGTGCGCGGTAGACAGTCGAATCGTTGATCGCGAAATAAACTTCCTGCCGGGCCGGGACGCCGGCCTCGAAGGTGACGCCGTTCGCCTTGGCGGTCGCGTTGCCGTGGCGGTGCTCGACGAAGAACAATCTCTCCTTCTCGGCGAGCGCCGTCTGCAGGTCGGTTGCCTTACCGATCAGGCCGGCCTTACCTTTCTTGCCGACGCCGCCCTTGAACACCGGCTTGATGAAGATCAGGCGATGGCGCCGGATGAGGTCCTGGATCTCGGCTTCGCTGGCGCCGGGGCCGAGCACCTCGGTGACCGGGAACTCGACATGGCGGAGAAGCCTGGCGCTGTGGAGGAGTCCGGTGAGCTGCATGGCGGCAAGTCCTTCCCGGGTTGCGGGAGATAGCCGCGGCGAAGCGAACCACTTCGTCCGGCCAACGTTTCCCCTTTGCGACCGTCTACCTGCTTTCTCGTGCACGGGAGCATAGCGTGCGCCGCAGGTCCCTGGAAGCGAAAGCCGGCCATGTTCGGGCGGGTGTGCGGGGCTGCCGGCGGCGGGCGCCGGGTGCGCCCCTGTCGCGTCGGATTGTGCCCTTGCAGCATGTCGATCCGGCATGGATGCAAGCGCGGTTGCTGATGAGGTATGACTTCCGTACAGTAGCCTGGCGGCGGGAGGATCGGCAGGCGGTCGCCAGAGGTGCCGTCAGGAAAACATAGGGAGGAGATCATGGACCGGACTATGTCCGATGCCGATCCTGTCGAGACGCGGGAGTGGCTCGACAGCCTGGCGGGCGTTGTCGAAGTCGAGGGCCCGGACCGGGCCGGCTTTTTGCTCGACGAGCTGGTGGGATGGGCGCGGCGCTTCGGCGCGCCCGTCCCCTATTCGCCGAATACGCCCTACATCAATACGATCCGGCCGGAGCGCCAGGCACCGCACCCGGGCGACCGCGCGATCGAGCATCGGATCCGCTCCTACATCCGCTGGAACGCGCTCGCGATCATCCTCCGCGCCAACAAGGAGAGTTCCGAACTCGGCGGCCACATTGCGAGCTTCCAGTCGATGGCCACGCTTTTCGACACCGGCGCGATGCACTTCTGGCATGCCGCGACCAATGGGCACGGCGGAGATCTGGTCTATCTCCAAGGGCACAGCTCGCCCGGCATTTATGCGCGGAGCTTTGTCGAGGGCCGGCTCACCGAGGAACAGCTGCTGAACTTTCGCCAGGAGGTGAACGGCAACGGCCTCTCTTCGTACCCGCACCCGTGGCTGATGCCGGAGTACTGGCAGTACCCCACCGTCTCGATGGGTCTCGGGCCAATCATGGCGATCTACCAGGCGCGCTTCCTGAAATATCTGCAGGGGCGCGGCTTGGCCGGGACGGAAGGGCGCAAGGTCTGGGCGTTCCTCGGCGACGGCGAGACCGACGAGCCGGAAAGCCTGGGGGCGATTTCGCTCGCGGGGCGCGAGCGTCTCGACAACCTGATCTTCGTCGTCAACTGCAACCTCCAGCGTCTCGACGGGCCTGTGCGCGGGAACGGGAAGATCATCCAGGAGCTCGAGGCGATCTTTCGTGGTGCGCGCTGGCACACCATCAAGGTAATCTGGGGCACCGGCTGGGACCGGCTGCTGGCGAGGGACACGAACGGCATCCTGCTCAGGCGGATGGAGGAGTGTGTCGACGGCGAGTACCAGGACTTCAAGTCCAAGGACGGCGCCTATGTGCGCGAGCACTTCTTCGGAAAATATCCCGAGCTCAGGGCGATGGTCGCCGACATATCGGACGAGGAGATCTGGGGGCTCGTGCGCGGCGGCCACGACCCGCTGAAGGTGTACGCTGCGTACCACGAGGCAGTGAACACCCGGGGCCTGCCGACGGTCATCCTCGCGAAGACGGTGAAGGGTTACGGCATGGGCGAGGCCGGCGAGGGCCAGAACATTACCCATCAGCAGAAAAAGATGGGCGAGACCCATCTCAAGGAGTTCCGCGACCGCTTCTCCCTTCCGCTCGCCGACGAAGAGCTGAAGGCAGTGCCGTTCCTTCGTTTCGTGGAAGGCTCACCCGAACTCGAGTATCTGCGCGAGCGGCGGCGCGCCCTCGGCGGCTATCTGCCGGCGCGCCGGCGGCGGTCGGAATCGCTCGAAGTGCCGCCGCTCAGCGCCTTCGAGGCGCACCTCAAGGGAACCGAAGGGCGGACGATCTCGACCACCATGGCCTTCGTGCGCATCCTCAACGCGCTGCTCCGGGACAAGAAAATCGGCAAGCGGGTGGTGCCGATCGTGCCCGACGAATCGCGCACCTTCGGCATGGAGGGCATGTTCCGCCAGTTCGGAATCTTCAGCCAGGTTGGCCAGCTCTACCGGCCGGAGGACGCCGATCAGCTCATGTTCTACAAGGAGGACAAGAGCGGGCAGATCCTCCAGGAAGGACTGAATGAGGCCGGCGCGATGTCGTCCTGGATCGCGGCAGCGACCTCCTACAGCTCATCGAACATGCCGATGATCGCCTTCTACATCTATTACTCGATGTTCGGCTTCCAGCGCGTGGGCGACCTCGCCTGGGCAGCGGGCGACATGCGCGCGCGCGGTTTCCTGCTCGGCGCCACGGCCGGGCGGACTACGCTCAACGGAGAGGGGCTGCAGCACGAGGACGGGCAGAGCCACGTCTACGCGACGACCATCCCGAACTGCGTCGCATACGATCCGACCTTCTCGTACGAGGTTGCAGTGATCGTCCAGGACGGCCTGAGACGGATGTTCGCGGAGCAGGAGGACGTCTTCTATTACATTACCCTGATGAACGAGAACTACGAACACCCGGCGCTGCCGGAGGGTGCCGCCGATGGCATCACCAGAGGGATGTACTTATTCCGTGAAGGAAAGGAAACCGGAACGACGGCGCCGCGGGTGCAATTGCTCGGCTCGGGTACGATTCTGCGCGAAGTGATTGCCGGGGCGGACCTCCTGGAACAAGACTGGGGTGTCGGCGCGGACGTCTGGAGCTGCCCGAGCTTCACCGAAATCCGGCGAGAGGCGATGGAAGTCGAGCGGTGGAACCTGCTGCATCCGACGGCGGAGCCGCGGCAGAGCTGGATCGAACGCTGCCTTGAGAACCGCGTGGGGCCGGCCGTCGCGGCCAGCGACTACGTCCGGCTGTTTGCCGACCAGATCCGTCCCTATGTCGGCCGGCGTTACTGCGTGCTCGGGACGGATGGTTTCGGCCGCTCCGACTATCGGCGGAGGCTGCGCGACTTCTTCGAGGTCGATCGGCGATGGGTGGCGCTGGCGGGCTTGCAAAGCCTGGCTCTGGAGGGAGCGATCCCGCGGGCGCGGGTGCAGGAGGCGATCCGCAAGTACGGCATAGAGAGCGAAAAGCCCCCGCCATGGACCCTCTGAGGGCCGATCGCCGGCAAGGCTGATTGCTGCGACACGCCGGCGGCCCGTGCGCCGGGATCAAGGGGAGATGCCAAGGGTGGAAGCGAGCAACGAAATCCTCGTCCCTGACATCGGGGACTTCAAGGACGTCCCGATCATCGAGGTCCATGTCAGTCCCGGCGAGGCGGTGAAAACCGATGATCCGCTGATCACGCTCGAAAGCGACAAGGCGACCATGGACGTGCCGGCGCCGCGGGACGGCACGGTGGACCGGCTGCTGGTCAAGGTCGGAGACAAGGTAAGCGAGGGCTCGCCGATCCTGCGGCTCAAGGCGGGAACGGCCGAGCCACCGGTTACCCCGCCGCCTCCGGTGATTGCCCTGCAAGAACCGGTCCCACAGCCGCGCCAGCAACCGCCTCCGGCCGCCGCGCCGATGACAGCAGGCGGCGCAGACTTTGCCGGCGTGCACGCCAGCCCGGCAGTGCGGCGTCTCGCCCGCGAACTCGGCATCGATCTCGCGGGGCTCACGGGCACGGGAGAAAAGGGGCGGATTACGAAGGAGGACGTGAAGGCCTTCTTGAGAGGGCCGGTAGCACCGGGCCCACCGGCCGGGACGGGCATTCCCGAGATCCCGCCCGTCGATTTTGCGAAGTTCGGACCGGTCGAGACCAGGCCGCTCGCGCGGATCCGGCGGATTTCGGGCCCGTTCCTGCATCGCGCCTGGCTCAACGTGCCGCACGTCACGCACGGCGACGAAGCGGACGTCACCGGGCTCGAGGAATACCGGAAAGAGCTCGACGCCGATGCCAAGGCAGACAAGAAGAAGCCCTACCGGGTCTCGCTGCTGCCCTTCCTGATGAAGGCAAGCGTCTCGGCGCTCAAGATGTTCCCGGACTTCAATAGCTCTCTCACCCCGGAGAAGGACGCGCTCGTCTACAAAAAATATTACCATCTCGGAATCGCGGTCGATACGCCCGAGGGCCTCGTCGTGCCGGTGATCCGGGACGTGGACCGCAAGGGCGTCGTCGAGCTCAGTCGGGAGCTCGCCGAAGCTTCGGCCAAGGCACGTGAGGGCAAGCTCGCTCCGGCCGAGATGCAGGGCGGAACCTTTACCATCTCGTCGCTCGGAGGGATCGGCGGGATCGATTTCACCCCGATCGTGAATGCGCCCGAAGTCGCGATCCTGGGTGTCGTGCGATCGAAGATGGTGCCGGTCTGGGACGGCGAATCGTTCCGCCCGCGGCTGATGCTGCCGCTCTACGTGTCCTACGATCATCGCGTGATCGACGGCGCGCTCGCGGCGCGCTTTGCGCGACAGCTCTGCACGTTGCTCGAGGACGTGCGTCGGCTGATGCTGTGAGCGGGGGTGAACGATGAGCATCGAGATCAGGGTCCCGGATATCGGCGACTTCAAGGACGTGCCGATCATCGAGGTGCATGTCGGGTCGGAGCAGAAGATCGCCGTCGACGACCCGCTCGTCACGCTCGAGAGCGACAAGGCGACGATGGACGTCCCCGCTCCACAGAGCGGGACGATCCGGGAGCTCAGGGTCAAGGTCGGCGACCGGGTAAGCCAGGGGAGCACGATTCTGCTGCTCGATGCCGAAGGCGCGGCTGCGATTCCGCCCAAAGAGCGGATTAGCGAAGACGCGGCACCGGCCATCCCGGGGCCGCCCAACTACGGCTCGCCGAGCGGTGTCTACGAGGCGATCGAGGTCAGGGTCCCGGACATCGGCGATTTCAGGGATGTCGAGATCATCGAGGTGCACATCGCCTCGGGAGGGGAGGTCAAGCCCGACGATCCGCTGATCACGCTCGAGAGCGACAAGGCGTCGATGGACATTCCCTCGCCGGCCGCGGGCAGGGTAGGCGAGGTGAAGGTGCAGAAGGGGGATCGGGTCTCCGAGGGCGACCTAATCCTCACGCTCGTAACCGGAGCGAAGGAGCAGGGCGCGCGGCCTGCTGGGGCCATGGGGGCCGCAGCAGGCGCAAAGCCACGCGCCGCCGGCCTCGGGGACTACCAAGCCGAGGTGCTGGTGCTGGGCGCCGGCCCGGGCGGCTACACGGCGGCGTTCCGCGCCGCAGACCTCGGGAAGAAGGTGGTACTGGTGGAGCGCTGGGCGACGCTCGGCGGCGTCTGTCTCAATGTCGGGTGCATCCCTTCGAAAGCCCTGTTGCACGCGGCCAAGGTGATCGACGAGGTGGTAGAGGTGAGGCACTTCGGTGTCACCTTCAACGGCGGCGGCGCACCCTCGGTCGATCTCGACCAGCTGCGCGGCTGGAAGGACGGGGTCGTCAAGCGGCTGACCGGCGGGCTCGCGGGGCTCGCCCGGCAGCGCAAGGTGACGGTGGTCGCCGGCAGCGGCAAGTTCGCCGCCCCGAACCAACTGGTGGTCGAGCAAGCAAACGGCGACGGAACGAAGACAGTGACCTTCGAGCAGGCGATCATCGCCGCAGGCTCAGAGGCGGTAACGCTGCCGTTCATTCCGCATGCCGATCCGCGAGTCATCGATTCGACCGGAGCGCTCGAACTCGCTGGGATCCCAAAGCGCCTTCTCGTGATCGGCGGCGGCATCATCGGACTAGAAATGGCGACAGTGTACCACGCGCTCGGGGCGAAGGTGACGATCGTCGAGCTGATGGACCAGATCATTCCCGGCGCGGACAAGGATATCGTGGCGCCGCTGCACAAGCGGATCGAGACGCGCTACGAGGCGATTCACCTCAAGACCAAGGTCACGGGCGCCGCCGCGGGACCGGACGGCGTTACCATTTCCTTCGAAGGGCCTAAGGCGCCGGCCCGGGACAATTTCGATCGAATCCTGGTCGCGGTCGGGCGGCGGCCGAGCGGCCGGCTGATCGGGGCGGAGAATGCGGGCGTGCGCGTCGACGAGCACGGCTTCATTCCGGTCGACAAGCAGATGCGCACCAGTGCCGGCCACATCTTCGCGATCGGGGACATCGTCGGCCAGCCGATGCTGGCGCATAAGGCGGCGCATGAGGGCAAGGTAGCGGCCGAGGTTGCGGCCGGCCACAACAGTGCTTTCGACGCCAGGGTGATCCCCTCGGTCGCGTATACCGATCCGGAGATTGCCTGGGCGGGCCTTACGGAGAACGAGGCGAAGGCGCAGGGCCTGAAGTACGGCAAGGGCCTCTTCCCCTGGGCCGCCTCGGGGCGATCGCTTTCGCTCGGCCGAGATGAAGGGATGACCAAGCTTCTTTTCGACGAGGCCACGCGCCGGATCATCGGTTGCGGTATTGTCGGACCGAACGCCGGCGATCTCATCGCCGAGGCGGGACTGGCAATCGAAATGGGGGCCGACGCCGAGGATATCGGGCTGACCATCCACCCGCACCCGACGCTCTCCGAGACCATTGCCATGGCCGCTGAAATGTTCACGGGCGACATAACGGACCTGATGCCGGCCCGGCGGCGCTAAAGCAGGATAAGTGAGCGCAAGCGAACGCACCCCGCTTCAGAGCACGACCGCGGCGATTCGGGAACGCGATTCGCGAAGCTGAAATGCCACGGCGTTGGTGAAAGGCTCGACGGCCAGAGCGGGCGCGAGGGCCGCAAATACACGCCCTCGGTGGCGATCCAGCCCGGCATATCGTTCGATTCGCGGATCATAAGGCGGGCCAAGTTTCCGCCGATGGCGCCGCCCCTGACGCGCAGGAAATTGTCTCGGAATTCCGCCTCCGTGTAGAGGCCCGTCAGGGTTTCGGCGGCGGCATCGCCAATCATGCGCCGGTGCGCGTGTGACGGGGATTGCCGCCGCAATAAAAGCGCGCCCCCCAGCACCGGCACGGAAACGCCGGAACGGCGGATGGCGATGGCGCCGTACCGCGCTGCGTTGCCCGCGTCGGAGAGGAGGACGTCGGTGGGAGGCTCCTACATTTCGGCGCCAGCATTGCCGCTTCGCGAGCGCTTAGGTTTCGAGGTTCACTTCCTTGGTCTCCGGCGTTAACAGGATCGCGTAGATCGCGAGCACGGCATAGATCATCACCATCAGGCCGATATAGATGTAGGCCTCGTGGATCCCGTAGGCGCGGAGCAGCAGCCCGGCTAGGATCGGAATCAGCCCGCCACCATAGACCTGCGAGATCTGGTAGCCGGCGCTAGCGCCCGAGGCGCGGTAGCGCGTCGGAAAATTCTCCGTGTAGAAGGCAGGGATCGCGCCGTAACCGAAGCCGAACACGAAGCCGAAGCCGATGACCTCGGCGATCGTCGCGAAAAGAAAACTCTTGGTGTTGATGAGGTAGAAATAAGGAATCGCAAAAACGAGGAACACGATCGCGGCGATCAGGAGAATAGTGCGGCGGTTGATCGCATCTGCGAGCAGGGAGCCGATGATCATGAAGAGCAACATGAAGGCGGCGGCGATGAGGCCGATCGATTCTGCCTCCTGGGCGCTGAAGCCGACAGCCTTCATGTAGCCGGTGCCGAACACGAAGCAGAGGAAGAAGGCGCCGCCGAACATCGCGTTCACGAGCGAGGTCCGGAGGATGCGGAGCGGCATCTCCTGCCAGACCTGGCTCGCCGGGAAATTCAGCAGGGCTGTCTTCGCCTTGTGCTCTGAGAAGACGAAGCTGTCCTCGGTACGCGTGCGGATAGCGATCCCGACGATGGCGACCAGGAAGCCGAGGAAGAAGAAGATGCGCCAGCCCCAGGCCAGGAAGGCTGCGTGCGACATCAGGGATTGCACCAGGATCACCGAGCCGAAGCCAAGCAGAAGCCCGATCGGGATAGCGAATCCGACCCAGGCACCCCAGAAGGCACGGTACTTCGAGCGCGCCGCCTGCTCGACCACCCAGGTGGCAGCAGTGCCGAACTCCGCGCCGAAGCTGATGCCCTGGGCGAGGCGGAAGATGATGAGCAGCGCGGGCGCGATCGGGCCGATGCTGTCGTAGCTCGGCGTGAGTCCGATCAGGAGCGTGCTGACGCCCATCAGCACGAGAGCATAGACCATCGCGTCGCGGCGGCCGTGCCGGTCGGCGATATTGCCGAAGATGTAGGCGCCGACGGGGCGGATGATGATGCCGATACCGTAGACGCCGATCGCGGCGGCGACGGCGGCCAGCCCCGGCAGCTTGAAAAAGACGCCGCCCCAGACGGTGGCGGCGATGACGCCGGTGACCAGGAAGTCGTACTGCTCGATGACTGACCCGATGATGCTGGCGAATGCAACCTTGAAGATCTGCCGGTTGGTCGGCGTGGCAACGGTGCTGCTCATCGTCGATTCCTCCATTTGCTTCCGGTCGTACGTTGGGGCGGGCGGGCAGCCCGCTCGCTCGCGGGAACGATAGCCGTTCCGCGGATGTCCGGACAGTGCGCCTGCCGCCGGGCACGGGCTCGCGGCTTCTCGCGCGAAGCGATCACCATGGCGGCGGCGAAACGGCCAAAAATGTGGTTCCGAAGCGGGGTATACTGGTGATCGGGAGGGGCGTCATTACGCGTTGGGCGGGAGAGCACGAGGTTCCTTGGAGGGCTCGCGCTGCGACAGAGATCGCATTCAGGTCAGTCGGGAGTCGGATGTCCGGATAGATAGCGCCTCCGGAATCACCACTGCAAAATGCCGTCAAAACCCCATCGATCACCTGCAGGAGTCTCCGCACGGCGCGGGACGATAGGACCCTCGGTTTCCCCGCGCCACGGTTTGCGGAGCGACCTCCCAAGCGGACGAGATTCGCGATGAAACGGGTCGAAACGGAAGCGCGGCAACGTGGGCGCGGCTGGGCCGTCCGGTGTCAAAGGTCGAGCCTGCCCGATGGGCTGGCCGTGCCGAGTTTGGCACGGCGGACGTAGCTCCGCATGGTGGTCAGGCTCCGGTGCCTGGTATGGCCCATAATCTCCTCGTCGGGCACGCCGTTCCTGTAGGCCGTGGTGACGAAGCCTGCCCGCATGCCGTGCGGGGTCACTGGCTCGAGTAGGGTCCCCTTGATCCCCGCCGCCCCGGCCCGCCTGGCAAGGATCGTCCGGACGGCATCCGGGTGAAGGCGCTTCTTTCCGACCGTGCTCCACCGTGTCACCCGACGGAAGACAGGCCCGTCACTGATCTCCGCAGCCCGCAACCAGGCGCGGAACGCACGGACCGGGCAGGTCTCGGCCTGGCTGCCGCGAGTGATGCCGATCTCGGCACCTTCGCCGGCCGCATCGGTCTTGGACCGAGGGAGCATCAACCGCAGCCCGGCCGGTGTTGTCCTGACGTGGGCGACGTCG
>DATJTV010000258.1:0-4019 GCA_035503055.1 Acetobacteraceae bacterium | reverse complement strand
CATCTCGACATCAAGCAATCGGCGATCTTCACCTCGATCGCCTTCTTCGGCGGCATGATCGGCGACGTCGCCGGCGGCGTCCTTACCGACCTCATCTTCCGCCGCACCGGCAGTCTGGCGAAGGCACGCCGCGACGTGGTCATCGGCGCCTTCTCCGGCTCCCTCCTCTGCCTCGCCGTGGTGATGCTGGAGCGCGGGCCGGCGGTGATCGCCGCCTCTCTCGCGTTCTCGCTCTTCTTTCTCGAGATGGCGGAAGCGCCGATCTGGGCGGTGCCGAGCGACGTAGCGCCGCGCTACGCCGCAACCGCGGGCGGCATCCTCAGCACCGCGGCTGGGCTCGCCGCTATCGTCTCCCCGCTCGCCTTCGGCGTCGTGAGCCAGCTTTCGGGCAGTTACGTGCTGCCCTTCCTGCTCTCGATCCTGCTGCTCGCCGCGGGCATCATCGTCTCGTTCTGGATCCGCGCAGACGTGGCACTCGCGGAAAGCCCCGATGCACGCCCCCGCTGATCCTCCCCCGCGCGCCCGCGCGCCTCAAGCCTCCTCGAGGGTCACCGCGAGCGGACGGCGGAGAAACCCAGGCTCGACGAGAACCGAGACGGTCCGGCGCTCGAACCAGGCAAGCTGCACGAGCCCCGCGATCTCGCAATCGTCGGTCTCGAAGCACCGCTCCTTGCCCCGCCCGATTTCCAGCACAAACCCGTCGAACCTGCCGAAATTGTCCCTGAGCGGTGCCAGAATCCGCCCCGAAAATGTGATTCTGCGCACGGCTTCGGCCGAGGGCGGAAGCGAGCCGCCATCGCAGGGGACGAGACCGGCGAGCGCTGCGTATGAGGCCATGGCGTCCTCTGTCTCCCGAACCGACGCGCCCCCGAACGATACCGGTGCCGCGCGGGCGACGGTGTGACGTGCGTCACACCGGCTCGAGATCGACGCTCACCGTCAGATCATGCGCCCCGCCGCCGAGGATGACGCCGCGCACCGGGCTCACGTCTGCATAGTCGCGCCCCACCGCGATCAGCACATGCTCGTCATGCACCACGAGGTTGTTGGTGGGGTCGAGCCCGAGCCACCCGTGCGCCGGGCCAAGCCAGCATTCCACCCAGGCGTGGGATTGATCGACGCCGAACCGCCGCGCCGCGCCGGGCGGCGGCCGCGTGCGCAGATAGCCTGAGGCGTATCGCGCCGGCAGGCCGAGCGCGCGCAATCCCGCGATCATCACGTGCGAGAAGTCCTGGCAGACGCCGGCTCGCGCGGCCAGCACCTTGGCGACCGGCGTCGCGATGGTGGTGACGCCTGGGCAGAATTTGAAATCCGCCTTGAAGCGCGGCAGCAGCTCGCGGAGTGCCGCGAGGATCGGCCTGCCCGGCGTGAACGGCGGCGCGAGCCAGGCCCGCACGCTCGCGTCCGCCGGCGCGTGCGGGCTGTCGAAGAGGAACTCCGCCGCCTCCCACGCGCCGGGCCCCGCCGCGGCGGCGAGCCTCGCCACCTCTTCCCACGCCGGAGTCTCCTCGTCCGCCGGCGGCGGCGCGAACGCAACCGCGACCTCGGCCTCACTCGTCACCGAAAAATCCTGATGCAGCGCATGCAGGAAGAGCCAGGTCACGCGGTTCCCGAAATGGTCGATCCCCTCGCTCCGCCGCGCCGGGTCGGGCGCTGTGTGGATCGCCGCGCGCAGCACCTCCTGCCCCGGCCGGTCCAGCGGCGAGAGGTGCAACATGTGGGTCGCGAGATCGACCGGCTCGCTATAGCGGTATGCGGTTACGTGACGAAGCCGGTATTTCATGCCGCGCCACGTACCTCCACCGCCTCGCCGAAGCCGAGCGCCTGCGCGGCCGGCAGCAGCGCGAAATAGCGCCGTGAGAGGCGGTCCGAGAGTGCGCCGATCCGCGCGCCGATCTCCGCGAGCCTCGGCGGCAGCACTGCCGCCTCGACCGCCTGATCGGCGCCCGCGGAGACGCGCGCGACAAGTGCAACGGTCTCCTCGAGAAGTGCCGCCGCCTCCTCGGCGAGGCTCGTCTCCGCCCCGGCCGCGACGTCCGCCAGCAGGCGATGGATGGCGGCGAGCTGGAAGGCGAGCGCGCGCGGATTGGCCTCGTCGGCGAGCACGAGGTCGAGCACGGGCGCCGGTTGAACCAGGGTGAGGTAGCGGCTGCGATAGGTGATCGCGGAATCGCAGAGGTCGAGCATCAGCGTGAGCCCGGTCTCGATCCGCGACGGCGGCTCGGCGAGCGCCTGCGTCGCAATCCGGGCGACGGAATGGGCGCGCTCGAGCCGCCGGCCCAGCTCGAGGAAGAGCCAGGTCCCGCCGCGCACCATGTTCTCCGCGGCGATGCCGGCGACGATGGTCGAGAAGCGGAGTGCTGTCTGCATCGCATGCGCCAGCGTATCGAGGCTGCGGCCGACCCGCCCGGCCTCGGTTCGCGCCGCGCGCAGGCTCTGGGTGAAGGCCGCGTACATATCGGAGGTGAGCCGGTCGCGCGAGCGTTCGGTGAGCCGCGCCAGCTCTTCGAGGCAGGCATTCACCGCCCCGCCCGGCCGCACGACCGCGAGGAGCTGTGCCGCCAGCGCGGCGGGCGAAGCGGTCGCATCACGGTCGATCAGCCGCGCGTCGAGCAGGATGCGGTCGAGGCTTTGCCGCTCGACATATTCGCGCGGCAGGCTCCGGCCCCGCTCGAGCCGGGCGAGTGCGGCCCGCACGAGCCGGGCGGTGTCCTCGAGCCGCTCGACATAGCGCCCGAGCCAGAAGCTGTCGTCCGCCGCTCGGCTCGGCAGCTCGCCAACGGTGCGGCGGATCGGCAGTTTCGGCAGCGGCGCCGCGGTCGGGCCGACGAGGTCGCTGTCCTCCTCGGCGAGCACCCAGACATCCTTGGCGACCCCGTTCTGCGGCAGCCGCCCCGCCAGCCGCGCGCCCGGCTCGAGCAGCCGCGCGAGCCCGCCCGGCATGGCGCGCCACGCGTCCGCGCCGCCGGCAAGGAAGAGGCGGAGCACCAGCGGGCGGGGAATGAGGCCGGAGTTGCTCCCCTGCAGCGTCACCGCAGGCGCGACCGAGGGCGCCACCGCCTCGGTCGCGGCATATTCCCAAGCGCGGTGGCGAAGCCGGGCCTGGACCGAGAGCCATGCCTCGGCCGCCATCGCCGCCGGTGCCACGGCCGCCGCCGCGCCGTCGAGGGCGGGCCGCAGCAGCCAGGCCTCGGGTGCTGCAAGGAAGCGCTCGCGGGACGCCTCCTCGCCGAGCCAGATCGTCTCGAGCGAGGCGAGCTTCAGCTCTTCGCCGAGCAGCCGCTTGCAGAGCGCGGGCAGGAACGCGGCGAGCGCCGGCGCCTCCAAGAGGTCCGCCCCGGGATGGTTGACGATGCGCACCGTCGCCTCGCGCATCGCCGCCATCAGCCCGACCACGCCCGCGGTGCTGTTCGGCGCCAGCTCCAGCGGATCGAGCGCCGCGCCCGGCAGCCGGCGGAGGAGCACGTCGATCTGCTGCAAGCCCTTCAGCGTCTTAAGGAAGACGACGCCCGAGCGGACCGTGAGGTCGGCGCCCTCGACCAGTGCGGAGCCAAGCGCGCGAGAGAGCAGCATGTGCTCGTACCAGAGCGGGTCCCGCGTGCCGGGCGAAAGGAGCGCGATCCCCGGATAGGCCCGGCCGGCCGGCGCGAGCCGATAGAGCGCGTCCTGCCAGAACTCGAAGAACGGGCGGAGCGGCGCGACCTCGGCGCCGCGGAAAAGCTCCGGCAGCACGCGGCCGAGCAGGCGGCGGTTCTCCTGGGCAAGGCCGAGGCCCGCGGGGCCCGCGAGCCGGTCGGCCAACACGCGCCAGGCGCCGTCAGGCCCCCGCACGAGATCCGCGGCATAGAGCTGGAGGTCGGGCGGCGGGAGCGGGGCTAGGCTGTGGCAGGGCCGGAGAAATCCCGGGTTGGCGAAGACGAGCGCCGGCGGAAGCTTTCCCTCGGCGAGCAGGCGCTGCGGGCCGTAGAGGTCGGCGAGGATCGCCGCCATCAGCCGCGCGCGCTGCGCGAGCCCGGCCT
>DATJTV010000257.1:0-20161 GCA_035503055.1 Acetobacteraceae bacterium | reverse complement strand
TACTGACAACGCAGCCCGTGCATCGCCCGCGCAGCTTCGGGCCAGGCGCTCGCCGAAGGCGCCGAGCGCCTTGAACGCCGGGTGCAGGCTCGCGCCCAGCTCGGTCAGCGCATAGACCTCGATATCGGGCCGTTCCCTCTCGCCTTTCGTTCTCGACACCAACCCCGCGCGCTCCAGCTCGCGGAGGTTGCGGGTCAGTTCCTTCGGGCTGATGCCCGGGACGGTCCGCAGAAAATTGTTGTAGCGCTGTGCGCCTGTGACGAAGAGCGAGCGGAGGACGAGCATCTTCCACTTGCCGCCGATCACGCGGATCGTGAGATCGAGCGGACATGCGATCGTTCGCCCGTCTCCTGCGCCTTCATCGACGTTCGGCTGCGCCGACATCCGCATACCTCGCGGTGCGTTGACGTTTCCTGCGAAGATCCCGACTTTCGGGTCCATTGTCAGAGACGGAGCGTGCGGTGTCAAATCGCGCGAGCAGCCCATGAAAGTCGCACTCGCGGACGAGCTTGAGACGAACGCGCACCCGCGCGAGCGCTTCACCGTCGGGTACCGACCGGCCCCGCAAACCACGGGATCGTAATGAATTCAAATCACCGCGCTCCGCTTCCGCGAGGACCGAGGATGCAAGCGATGACGATCCGCGAGACCTATACGAGAGTTTTTGTCGACGCGGAGGCAATGGACGAGACGGTCGGCTTCTACAAAGCGCTGCTCGCCGGCGAGGAAACCCTGCGCTTCGCCTATCCCGAGACTGGCCTGGAGCTCGCCGCCGTTTCCTCACCGCGCCTTTCGGTCTTGATCATTGCCGGACCGGCGGAGAAGCGTGCCCCTTTCGAGGCGACGCGACTGACGATCAGGGTAGAGGCTCTCGAGCCGTTTCTCGAATTGCTGACGAAATCCCGCGCCAGGCAGCTGGAACCAATCCAGCCGACACCGGTCGGACGCAAGACGCGCTTCCGGCATGCCGACGGGCTTGTCGTCGAATACGTCGATCATGGCGCCACCTGAATTTCGTAACTCCGCTGTGGGATGGCGCCCGCCGAGCCAGATCTGAAGCAAAGGCGGCGCCTCACGGCCGCCGCGAGGCGCGAGCGGGCATCGTTCCGGCCCCGCGGCGCAACCCGTCGACGAAGACATCGACCAGGCGCAGCACGCTCGCCTGCCAGCCGGGCCGGTCGTGGAGGATGCACATGCCGACCAGCGTCCGCAGCAGGTCCTCGGGGTCGATATCGGCGCGGATCTCGCCGGCCGCCGCCGCGCGCTCCAAGAGCATCCCGGCGGCCTTGGTCAGGCGCGCGAAGGAATAGGCGGAAAGCTCGGAGGAGCCGTGCGCGGCAAGCGCGAGCGCCGCCGCCATCCCCTTCTTCGTCGCGACGAACTCCACGTTCGAGCGCAGCCAGCGGCGCAACGCCTCGGTCGGCGCCGCGTCATCCTTCAATTGCCCGGCAAGCTCGGCGAGCTGCTCGACCTCGCGCCGATAGACCGCCTCGAACAACGCCTCCCGCGTCGGAAAATGCCGGTATAACGTGCCGATGCCGACGCCGGCGCGCCGCGCCACCGCCTCCAGGCTCGCCTCGGGCCCGCCGGCGCTGAACACCGCTTTCGCCGCCGCAAGCAGGCGTTCATGGTTGCGCAGCGCATCGGTGCGTGGCTTTCTCATGCCGGGCGCCATCTCGCGCGCGTGGCTCACCCGCTCGCCGCTCATCTCGCCGAGGCCCCTTGAAAAGCGGAGGAGCCCTCCGTATACCATGGAAGGCGGCGCCGAGGCATTCCGGCCTTCACCACCCCGCCCATCCGGGGGCCGATTTCATTCCACGAAAGCACGAAACGGAGCACCGCATGAGCTTGTCGGTTTCGCTTACAGTGAACGGCGTGGCGCGGGAAGTCGCGCTGGACGATCCGCGGGTCACGCTGCTCGATCTCCTGCGCGAACGCCTCGAGCTGACGGGGACCAAGAAGGGCTGCGACCGCGGGCAATGCGGCGCCTGCACGGTCCTCGTCGACGGGCGCCGGATCAATTCCTGCCTGGCACTTGCCGTGAGCTGCGACGGCGCCGAGATCCTCACCATCGAGGGGCTGGCAGAGGGCGGCGCGCTGCATCCCGTGCAGGCCGCCTTCATCGCCCATGACGGCTTCCAGTGCGGCTTCTGCACGCCCGGCCAGATCATGAGCGCGGTCGGCCTCCTCCGCGAAGGCCAGGCCGGCAACGATCCCGAGCGCGTGCGCGAGGCCATGAGCGGCAATCTCTGCCGCTGCGGCGCCTATGCCGGCATCACCGAAGCGGTGCTGGAGGCAGGGCGGCAGCTTGCGGAACGCGACCGCGCGGAGGCCGCATGAACCGCTTCGAGTACGTCCGGCCCGCGACGATCGCCGAAGCGGTCGCCGCCGCCTCCGAGCCAGGGGCTGCCTACCTCGCCGGCGGCACCAACCTGCTCGACCTGATGAAGGGCGGCATCGCCCGGCCGAGCCGCCTGGTCGATATGACGCGCCTGCCGGGGCTCGATGCGATCGAGCCGCTCACCGATGGCGGCGTGCGCATCGGCGCCCTCGTGCGCAACGCCGATCTCGCGCATGATCCCGATTTCGCCCGAAAATTCCCCGCGGTCGCGGAGGCGCTGCTCTCCGGCGCCTCGGCGCAGCTTCGCAATGCCGCGACGGTCGGCGGCAATCTCCTCCAGCGCACCCGCTGCGCCTATTTCTATGACGTCGCCAGCGCCTGCAACAAACGCGATCCCGGCGCCGGCTGCGACGCGCGCGGCGGCGAGACGCGGCTCTCCGCCGTGCTCGGCTGGAGCGAGCACTGCATCGCCACGAACCCGTCCGATTTCTGCGTCCCGCTCGCAGCCCTCGACGCGGCGGTCGAGATCGCGGGCAAGGCAGGGCAGCGCGAAGTGCCGCTCGAGGACTTCCACCGCCTGCCCGGAAATACGCCCGAGCGCGAGAGCGTGCTCGAGCCGGGCGAGCTGATCCTCGCCGTCCGCCTCCGGGCCGAGGCTTCGTCCTTCTCGGCCCATGCCCGTTACCTCAAGCTCCGCGAGCGCACCTCCTACGCCTTCGCCGTCGCCTCCGCGGCCGCGGCGCTCAGGATCGAGGGGGGCGCGATCGCGGCGGCGCGGCTGGCGCTCGGCGGCGTCGCCGCAAAGCCCTGGCGCGCCCGCGCGGCCGAGGCGGTGCTGGAGGGCGCGCGCCCCGGCGGCGCGATCTTCCGCCGCGCGGCCGAGGCGGCGCTCGCCGATGCCACGCCCTCCGGCGACAATGGCTTCAAGATCGAGCTCGCCCGCCGGGTCGTGGCGCGCGCGCTGGCGCTCGCCGCTGCCGGCACGCCCGCCCGCGTGCCTGCCCTGCCGGCTTCCCTCTTCGCCCCCGTCCCCGGAGGCCTCCATGCCTGAAATCACGCTCACGACGGCGCCGTCCCATCTCCGGCACGGCTCGAATATCGGCCAGCCGCTCACCCGCCGCGACGGGCTCCTGAAGGTCACCGGCGCTGCCCGCTACGCCGCCGACAACCACCCGCCCGGCATGCTCTACGCCGTCCTCGCGGTGAGCGTCATCGCGCGCGGCCGGGTCGTCGCACTGAACGTCGCGGCGGCGATGGCGCATCCCGGCGTCGTCGAGGTGATGACGCCAGCCAACAAGCCGCCGCTCGCGGAGGACCCGGACGCGAAGACCAACCCCTTCATGTTCCGGCTCGACCTCCTGCAGAACGACCGGGTGCGCTACGCGAACCAGCCGATCGCGGTGGTGGTCGCCGAGACTCTGGAGGCGGCGACGGAAGGTGCCGCCCTTCTCGCCCCGCGCTACGACGCCGAGCCCGCCCGGGTCGGCCTCGACGACGCCGAGAGCTTCGTGCCGCCCGCCGTGGGCGTCGGCAATCCGGCCGAGCTGCAGGTGGGCGATGTCGAGGCGGGCCTCGCCGCCTCGTCCCGGCGCATCGAGGCGACCTACGAGACGCCGGCGCAGTACCACAACCCGATCGAGCCGCACGCGATCGTCGCCGCCTGGGACGGCGACGCCCTCACCGTCGACACGCCGAGCCAGGGACTCGCCATGGCGCAGGGGCGCATCGCCGGGCTGTTCGGCATCCCGCCCGAGAACATCCTGATCCGCAGCCCCTTCCTGGGCGGCGGCTTCGGCTGCAAGGGGCTGCTCGCCGGGCCGCAGGCGCTCGGCATCATGGCGGCACGCCTGGTCGGCCGGCCGGTCAAGCTCGTGCTGCGGCGCGAGCAGATGTTCGGCCCGGTCGGCCATCGCGCGCCGTCGCGGCAGACGCTGCGCATCGGCACCGACGCGGAAGGCGGGCTGCGCGCGCTCGATCATCACACCAAGACGGCGACCAGCACGTTCGACGATTTCTTCGAACCCGCCTCCGACGCCTCGCACACGCTCTATGCGAGCCCCGCCATCCGGACCTCGCACGAGGCGGTGCGGCTCGACACCGGCACGCCGATCTTCATGCGCGCCCCCGGCGAGGCGACCGGCTCCATCGCGCTGGAAAGCGCGATCGACGAGATGGCCGAGGCCTGCGCCATGGACCCGCTCGCCTTCCGCCTCAAGAACTACGCCGAGCTGGAGCCGATTTCCGGCAAGCCGTTCTCCTCGAAAGCCTTGCGCGCCTGCTACGCGGAGGGCGCCCAGCATTTCGGCTGGGCCGGGCGTCCGCTCGCGCCAAGGCAGACGCGCGACGAGTCCGGGCTGCTGGTCGGCTGGGGCATGGGCACCGCGACCTTCCCCGCGCTGATGTTCCAGGGCCATGCGCGCGCGGTGATCCGGAGCGACGGCACCGGCATCGTCGAGATCGGCGCGCACGACATGGGCCAGGGCGCCTGGACCGCGCTCGCCCAGATCGCCGCGGACGGGCTCGGCCTCGCCATCGATCAGGTGGAGTTCCGCTCCGGCGCCTCCGACCTGCCCGATGCCGGCATCGCCGGCGGCTCGGCGCACACCGCGACGGCCGGCATGGCGATCCACGGCGCCGGCGAAGATGCGATCGCCAAGCTGGCCGCGCTCGCCACGGCCGATCGGCGCTCGCCCCTCTTCGGCGCCGGCAATGCCGGCGTGATCGCGCGCGAAGGCCGCCTGTTCCGCCGCGACGACGAAAGCCGCAGCGAGCGCTATGCCGAGATCCTCGCTCGCGCCAGCCTCGCCGAGATCGAAGGAAGCGGCAGCAGCGCGGCCGACCCGGCGGCGCAGGCGAACTACGCCATGCACGCGCACGGCGCGGTCTTCGCCGAGGTCAAGGTCGATCCCGAGCTCGGGCAGATGCGCGTCGCCCGTCTCGTCGGCGCCTTCGCCGCCGGGCGGATCATCAATCCGCGGATGGTGCGAAGCCAGTATTATGGCGGCATGATCTGGGGCGTCTCCTTCGCGCTCCACGAGCACGCCGTGATGGACCCGCGCTCGGGCCGCCCGATGAACCCCAATCTCGCCGAGTACCATGTGCCGGTGAATGCCGACATCCCCTCAATCGAGGCGATCCTCGTCGAGGAGGAAGACCCGCACGTCAACGCGCTCGGCATCAAGGGCGTGGGCGAGATCGCGATCACCGGCACCGCCGGCGCGGTCGCCAACGCGGTCTGGCACGCGACCGGGCAGCGCATCCGCCGCTTCCCGATCATCCTCGACCGGCTCGTCGAACCCACCCCGGGCTGATCGGTTCAAGCCGGATCGCCTCGCCGTCCGCGCGATCGAGCAGGGCAACAGAAGGTGCGACCACGCCTTCCGGCAGCGTGCGCTCTTCCCCTCGAACTATCCGCCGGCGGACTGAGGCCGGCGCCTTTGCCGAACCGCGTCCTTCACGCCCGCAGCCATTCCCTCTCCGGCCGGCTTCTTCCGGCGGCCGCGGCCGTTGTCATAACACGCTGCTATCTTTGAACCTTTGGAGCGGGCGAAGGGATTCGAACCCTCGACCCCAACCTTGGCAAGGTTGTGTGCTGCCTACGCTGGGGTTGCCGTGTTTTCTCTGTACCGCGCCAAACGCATATAATATAAGTGACTTATAAAGACAGTCGCGAGCGAAGTTACGACCGGCCACGCCCCATTTTTCTATCACGGTGGACACCATTGTAAGCTGGTGTCCACTGGTAAAGCGGGCGTGAAGGCATGTTATGGATCGGTCGTCCAGCGTTCGATTGACCAAAACGGTCGCCGAGAAAGCCGAGGTTCGCGACACCCGGTACGACCTCTGGGACCTGGACCTGGCCGGCTTTGGCCTGCGGGTCGAGAAGAGCGGCACGAAGACGTTCATCATTCGCTACCGCACCGACGGGGCGGTCGGTCCGCGCCGAGACGATTTCTGACCGTCGGGCGCTTTGGGACGCTGACAGTCGAGCAAGCGAGGAAGAAGGCCAAGACCTTGCTGGGTGCAGCCGCCAGCGGCGAAGACCCGGCCGGCGACGTGCAGGAGAAGCGTCGCGAGAAGACGGTGCGCGAGCTGCTCGACTTCTACGAGGAGCATGGCTGCTTCATTCAGCGCGGGATCCATAAGGGGAAACCGATGAAGCCCCTGACGAAGCAGTACACCATGGCCCGACTCCGCAATCACTTCGAGGTGCTGCTCGGCCATCGGCGGGCTAGCTGTCATTGCCGAGGAGGTTGTCCCTGGCGATGCGGCTGATGGGTGGCTTTCCGCCGGGAGCGGAATGGGGCCTGAGGCTGTTGTAGTCGCAGAGCCAGGTTGGCATGGCGGCGGCAGCGGACGGGCCTGGTAACGACCAAGGCGCGGGGCTATCGCCGGCCGCGGCGAGTGGCCGGATTGGAGAAAGCGATCCTGCGCCAGGTCGCGCGTTGGTCATCGGCGACGCTGGCCGAGTTGCGGGCCTGGCTGCTGCGCAGGCACGGCGTTGCGGTGAGCCTCGGCACGATGTGGAAGACCCTGCACGACCTTGGCCTGACGCTTAAAAAAAGTCGCTGCGGGCCAGTGAGCAGGCGCGTATGGATATTGCCGCAGCCCGCCATCTCTGGCGCCGAAGACAGCGCAGATTGAACCCCAAGCGCCTGGTCTTCCTCGACGAGACTTGGACCAAGACCAACATGACGCCGCTGCGGGGTCGCTGTCGCCGGGGCGAGCGGCTGTTCGGTGCGGCGCCTTTCGGGCATTGGAATACCAGCACCTTCCTGGCCGGGTTGCGACATGATCGGATCGTCGCCCCCGCCGTCTTCTATGGTGCGATCAATGGCCGCGGCTTCCGCGCCTGGGTCGAGCAATTCCTCGCTCCCACACTCAATCCGGGTGAGGTCGTGGTGGCCGACAATCTGGGCAGCCACAAGGTCACAGGGGTGCGTCAGGCGATCGAGGCCAAAGGCGCCAGCCTGCTGTTCCTGCCCGCCTATTCGCCCGACCTGAACCCTGTCGAGCAGGTCTTCGCCAAGCTCAAGGCCTTGCTCCGCCGCGCCGAACCGCGAACACGCACAAGCCTATGGAACAACCTCGGCTCCATGCTCGATCGCTTCTCCCCCGCTGAATGCCAAAACTACTTCCAACACTGCGGATACGGACAAACCAACTGAAATCGCTCTAAGGCCTGCACCGAAAGTGAATCAGAACCGTCCAAAGGGCAGCGCTACAATGGCAATGAACCACAGCGAATGACGAAGACCCCTCCGGGCGGCGACACGACGGCCCAGCCCAGGTTGGGCATGACCAACTGAATTAGAACAGGTGGCAGGAAACCCTGTGTCCCGGCGCCGAGCCCGCCACGCCGCGCTCCTCGGGAAGCTCGCTCGCGCACCGCGGCATCGCCTCAGGGCAGCGGGGATGGAACGGACATCCGGGCGGCGGATGCTCGGGGTCGGGAACCTCGCCCGCGGGCACGATTCGCGCCCCCTGCCGCCCGGGCACGGCCTGCGGAATGGCCGCGATGAGCGCCTGCGTATAGGGGTGGCTCGGCCGGGCGTAGATCGCCTCGACCGGCCCGCTCTCGACCACGCGGCCGAGGTACATCACCAGAACCCAGTCGCTGATATGCTCGACCACCGCGAGGTCGTGCGAGATGAAGAGATAGGAAAGGCCGAGCCGCTCGCGCAATTCGACGAGCAGGTTGAGGATCTGCGACTGGATCGAGACATCGAGCGCGGAGACCGGCTCGTCGGCGACGATCAGCTTGGGCGAGAGCGCGATTGCGCGCGCGATGCCGATACGCTGGCGCTGGCCGCCCGAAAACTCGTGCGGGAATTTTCCTGCGGCCGCTGCATCGAGCCCGACCAGCCCAAGCAGCTCCGCCACCCGCGCCTGCCGGGCGCCGCGCGCGCCGATGCGATGGACCTCGAGCGGCTCGGCGAGGATCGCGCTCACGCTCTGGCGCGGATCGAGCGAGGCATAGGGGTCCTGGAAGACAATCTGCATGTGCCGCCGAAGCGCGGCCAAACGGCGCGTGCCGAGCGCCCGCACATCCTCGCCCGCGAAGACTATCTCGCCCGAAGTCGGCTCGACGAGCCGGAGGATCGAACGCGCCAGCGTCGATTTCCCGCAGCCCGATTCGCCGACGATGCCAAGCGTCGTGCCGGCTTCGACCGTAAGCGAGACCCCATCGACCGCGCGCACCGTGCCGGCGCCGTCACGCGCGCGGAAATAGGTGCGCAGCCTGCGCACCTCGAGCAGCTTCGTCACGGCACCGGGTTCCAGCACGCCGCCACGTGCCCGGGCACGGCCTCGACGGCGTCGAGCGGCGGTGGCTCGGCGGCGCAGCGGGCGAGCGCGCGCCGGCAGCGCCCGGCGAAGCCGCAGCCGGGCCCGCGCTTGCCGGGCGGCGGCACGATCCCCGGGATCGTCGCCAGCTCCTTCACACGCCGGCCGAGCTTCGGCGGGGACTCCATCAGCCCGACCGTGTAGGGATGGCGCGGCCGCCCGAACAGCGATGCCGCCGGCGCCTGCTCGACGATGCGCCCAGCATACATCACCGCTACCAGGTCGCAGACCTCCGCCACCACGCCGAGATCGTGCGTGATGAGCAAAACGGACATCCCGAGCTCCGCGCGCAGCCGGCCAATCAGGTCCAGGATCTGCGCCTGGATCGTCACATCGAGCGCCGTCGTCGGCTCGTCGGCGATCAAGAGGTCGGGATCGCAGGCGAGCGCGATCGCCATCATCACCCGCTGGCGCAGCCCGCCGGAAAGCTCGTGCGGATATTGCCGCAGGCGCCGCGCCGCCGGCCCGACGCCCACCCGTTCGAGCAGCGCGGCGGCCCGGCTCCGCGCCGCGGCGCCGCGCGCCTTGCCGTGCAGCGCCAGCGCCTCGGTGATCTGAAATCCCACCGTAAAGGTTGGGTTGAGGCTCGTCATCGGCTCCTGGAAGATCATGCCGATCCGATCGCCGCGCACCGCCTGCATGGCGCGTGGCGAGAGCCCGAGCAGGTCCTTGCCGCGAAAGAGGATGCGCCCGCGATCGACCCGGCTCGGCGGCGACGGCAGCAGCCGCATCACCGACATCGCGGTGACGCTCTTGCCGCTGCCCGACTCGCCGACGAGGCCCACCGCCTGGCCGGGCAAGATCGCGAGATCGACGCCCTCGAGCACGCTGACGGGTCCCTCCGCGGTCGCGAACGAGACGGCCAGGTCCTCGATCGCCAGCAGCGGGGTGGGCGCGCCGCCCGGCGGACTCACTCCAGCACGATGCGCGGGAAGTAGAGCGAAACAACCCAGTTCGGCCGGTCCACGATCTCGCTGATGCGCAGATCCGCGCAGACGCTCGCGAGCATGTAGGCATCCGCAGGCCGGAGCCCGGCCTCGCGCACGAGCTTCTCGATCATCGCGCTGACCGCCGCGCGCGCGCCCTCCATCAGGTCAGGCCCGACCCCGGTGGTGACGAAATACCCCTTGGCGTCGAGGTGCCGCGCCACCGGGCCCTTGGTCTCGAACTCTGGGAATGCGCGGTGCGCGCCCTTGACGAGATCGAAACGGACCGCGGTGCGCATCGGGCTCTCGATCGCGGTGCCGCACACCTCGCCGTCGCCCTGCGCCGCGTGCGTGTCGCCCACCGAAAAAAGCGCGCCCGCAACCTCCACCGGCAGATAGAGCGTCGCTCCGGCGGCAAGGTCGCGGATGTCGAGATTGCCGCCCACGCGTCGCGGCGGCACCACACTCAGCAGGCCGGGCTCCGCCGGGGCGAGCCCGATTGTGCCAGCGAAAGGTTTCAGCGGCACCTGACCGGCCGAGCCGAAGACCGCCGGCGCCAGGTTCACGGGATCGTATTTCCAAAGATGCAGCGCCGGCTCCGGGAATTGGTCGGCGAGCAGGCCGAAGCCCGGGATCAGCGCCGTCCATCCCCAGCCCGAGGGCGTGAAGGAGAGAATCTCCACCTTCAGCAGGTCCCCCGGCGCCGCCCCGTCCACGAAGACCGGGCCGGTCACCGGGTTGACCTTGCCGAAATCGAGCCCGGCCACGTCGGAAACGGTGGAGGCAGGCGAAAGCTGCCCGCCGGAGGCATCCACCGTCTCGAACTCCACGCTCTCGCCCGGCGCTACGGTGAGCGCGGGCGCGAGCGCGTTGTTCCAGCCGAAATGGGCGTGCGCACGATGGATCGTATGATGCGCGCCGGCGCTCGTCTCTATCTCTGTGTCCTCAGGCATTGGTCTTGTAGATCATGTTGTAGTTGACGGGGATATTGATCGGATCGACGAAGATGCTCTCGGACGCCGCCTTCACGCTTGGCTGGTGCACAGTATAGCGCTTCTCGTTGAAGACCGGCACCCAGGGCGCGTCCGCCATGACGTCGATGAAGATCTTGCGCCACAAGGCGATCCGCTGCGCGGCCTCGGAGGGCTTGACCAGCGCATCGGCGGCCTTAGCCCGCGCCTCGATCGCCTCGTTGCAATACCAGGACCAGTTCCATCCGCCCTTCACGGCTCCGCCGCAGCCGAGGATCGGGTAATAGAAGTCAGACGGATCGGGATAGTCGTCGATCCACGCCATCCCGCCGGACCACACCATCGCGGCCTCGCCCTCAGTGCCGCCGGCGTCGATGACCGTCGCCTGCGCCAGGCTCCGCACATCGGCCTTGATGCTGATATTGGCGAGGTCCTGCTGGATCGCCTGGGCGATGCGCGGGTTGGGATCGACGTTCATGCAGTAGAGCGCGGTCGAGAAGGCGTTGCCCACGCCTGCCTCCGCCAACAGCTTCTTCGCCGCCGCCGGATCGAACGGATAGCCCTTGTAGGTCGGGTCGTAGCCCGGCATCGCCGGGGGCAGAGGCTGGTTCGCCACCACTGCGCGGTTGTTGATCATCCGGACGATCCGCTCCTTGTCGATCGCCATGTTGATCGCCCGCCGCACGCGCACGTCGTCGAGCGGCTTCACCCGCGTGTTGAGCGTGATGTAGCTCGTCTCGAGCTGCGTGCCCACGACCACGTCCTTCCGCCAGCGCGGGTTGCTCATCACGCTCACGAACTGCGCGGGCGGTATACTGTCGCCGAGGATATCAACCTCGCCGCGCTCGAAGCGGAGCAGCGCCACGGTCGGGTCCTGGCCGAGCTGGAAGGTGAGGCCGTCGAGCATCGGCTGCCCAGGCGTGAAATAATCCGCGTTGCGGGCGAAGACGATGTGCTGGCCGAGCACCCACTCCTTCAGGAAGAAGGCGCCGGTCCCGACCGGATGCTTGCCGAAATCCTTGCCGTACTGTTCGATCGCCTCTTTGGGAACGGCGAAGGCGAAGTTGAGCGCGAGCTTCTGCAGGATGGCGGCATCGAGCTCGGCGAGCCGCACCTCGACGGTCGTGGGATCGACGGGGCGTACCCCCGTGAGCGGGCCCTTGCCGGCGGAGGCCCGGTCGTAGCCTTCGATCGCGCTGAAGAAGCTTTGGCCCGGGCTCTCGGTCTTGGGGTCGATCGTCCGCGCGAGCGAATAGCAGACATCCTCCGCCGTTAGCACGCGCCCGTTGTGAAACTTCACGCCGGAGCGGAGCTTGAACGTGTAGACCTTGCCGTCGGCCGAGACGGTGAAGCTCTCGGCGAGATCGGGGATGAGCTCGGTCGTGCCGGGTTTATAGCCCATCAGGCCGTTGAAGAGGCTCTTGATCATCGACCAGTTCTGCCAGTCGTAACCGATAGCCGGGTCGAGCGTCGCCACGTCCGACTGGAACGTGACCAGGACGTGCCCGCCGCTGGTCGCCGCCGCCAAAGCGCCGCCCGCGCCGAAGCCGGGCAGCCGCCCGGCGGCGGCGAGCAACGAGGCGGACGCCGCGGTGGCGAGCAGGCCCCGGCGGCGAATCGATCGCATCGTCAAATCCTCGTTCATGGCTTTCGTCTCCCTTGCTTTGTATCTGCCGTTCCCGGCCTCTCTCGCCACGTCGCGCTCACCGCACCCGGATCCGCGGGTCGAGCGCGCCGATGATAATATCCGCCAAAAGGTTCCCGAGCACGATGGCAATCGCCGCCACGATCGTAACGCCCATGATTACCGGGATGTCCAGCTGCTGAATCGCCTGCCAGGCGAGCTGGCCGATGCCGGGCCAGCCGAACACCGCCTCGACGACGACGACGCCCTGCATGAAGTTGCCGATATCGAGACCGATCATGGCGATCACCGGCAGCACAGCGTTGCGCCCCGCGTGCAGCAGCACCACGCGCCACTCCCCCGCGCCCTTGGCCCGCGCGGTACGCACATAGTCCTGGCGCAGCGCATCGACCATGCTTGAGCGGCTCTGCCGAGCGTACCACCCGCCGCCGCCGATCGCGAGCGTGAGAGCGGGCAGGAAAAGATGCGCGAGCCCGCCATAGCCGCCGAGCGGAAAGAGGTCGAGCAGGTAGCCGAACACGTAGAGCAGTAATAGACCGACGACGAACTGCGGCGCCGAGACGCCGATGAAGCTCAGCACCATCGTTCCCTTGTCAGCGCGCGTGCCGCGGCGGGCGGCGCTGAACGCGCCGGCCGGCAGGCCGAGCAGCAGCTCGAGGAAGATCGCCCCAACCATGAGTTGCAGCGTCGCCGGCAGCCGGCTCGCGACGATCGCGCTGACGTCGATCCGCTGCACATAGGAACGGCCGAGATTGCCGCGCGCCAGCTTCCCGAGATAGCGCAGGTACTGCACGGGCAGTGGCTGATCCAGCCCGAGCTGGTGGCGGATCGAGGCGACCGTCTCGGCCGAGGCGCTGCGCCCGGCGATCACCCGCGCCGGATCGGCTGGCACCGCGAAGGAGATCACGAAGGTCACTAGCGTGACGCCAAGGACCACCAGCACCGACTGCGCGAGCCGCCGGGCGAGGAAGCGCAGCATCAAATGATCCCGCGCTGCGTCGGGTCGAGCGCGTCGCGCAACGCATCGCCCACCAGGTTGAAGGAGAGTGCGAGAAGGATGATCGCGAGCCCGGGAAAGACGACGAGCCAGGGCGCGACCATGAAATAGGACTGGCTCTGGAAGATGATTCCACCCCACGAGGGCGTCGGCGGCTGCACGCCGACGCCGAGGAAGGAGAGCGTCGCCTCCAGCAGCACCGTCGAGGAGATTCCGAGCGTGCCCCATACCAGGATCGTCGGCACGAGATGCGGCAGCACGTGGCGCACCAGGATGCGCCAGCGGCTCGCGCCGAGCGCCCGCACTGCCTCGACGAACTCACGCGCCGCCAGCGCCCGCGTCTCGGTGTAGATCACCCGTGCGATCTGCACCCAGTTCACCAGCGCGATCACCAGCGCCACGATCCAGAGGCTTGGACGGAGAATTGCGGCGAGCGCGATCGCGAGCAGCAACGCTGGAAACGCCATCATCAGGTCGGTGAAGCGCATGATCGCGGTGCCGATCCAGCCGCCGAGGAATCCCGCCGTCGCGCCGAGCGTAGTGCCGATCACCACGGCGGCGGAATTGGCCGCCAAACCTATGATCATCGAGGCGCGCGCGCCCCAGATCAGCCGCGAGAGGAGATCCCGCCCAAGCAGGTCGGTGCCGAACCAATAGGTTGCGTCTGGCGGCCGCGGCGCGCCCTCCAGCGTCAGGCCGTTGGCGAACTGATGGTCGGGATTGAACGGCGCGACGAAGGGCGCGAACAACGCGGCGATGGCGACCACGGCGATGACGGCGAGCCCAAACAGCGCCGCCTTGTCGCGCCGAATCCTCGACCATGCCGACGCCATTCGTCCGGATGCCGCTCCCGCCCAAGCACCGCGCATTATCTCCCCTCCTCGGCCGGCAGGCAATCCGCCGTATAGGCGACGGATGCGGCGCATCATCGCCTCGACGGCCTCGACTCCCGTGGGCGCTTCATGACCGGCCAGGGGGTGTGCAGAGCGGAGCGCGGCTATCGTGGGGGGGAAACCTGGTCTCTCAGGTGACCAGCGGGCGATCGGTTGTTGCCTTGAACCGCGCCTCCAGTACTGCGGCGCGAACAATCGCGACGCAATGGGCTCCCCGGGGAGACCACCGCATACGCTGCTTCTTGGCCATGCGTGCGTTGGCGATCTCGTCGACGCAGCCTTCCGCACGCGACGTCGAAATCGGAAGCTTGGAGCGGTAGCGCGCCCCGTAATCGATCAGCGAGTCGACGTTGTTTGCTAGGTGACGTCGTAGATCGTCGCAGTTCCACAAGAGCCTGGCGATGGCAGGTCGGAACTTCTCGCCGTTCAAAAAAGCGACCTCGGAGGCCATGTGGCGCATCCCGAAGAGTTTGTTATGAGCCTCTTCGTAACAGCCGTTCCAGATCAGATGCCGCAGGCGTCCAATCCTCCACTTGACGATCTCCAGTCCCGCTCGGTGCCGCGGTTTGAGAGCATAGACCCCGCGTAACGCTTGCTCGATGTGCTGAACCCGCAAGGAGATGTGCCACCAATCCAAAATGCAGGTGTCATGCCGCGGCCATTGCCGGACGACGCCGGCCGCTCAGTCTGAGCCGCAATGCGAAAGCCGCGTGATCCATGTTCCAGCCTCGTTCATGAATCGCTTTGTTTATCTAACAACCGGCGCAAGGCCCTCTATAACAACATCTCGATGCCGATGGGCAGGTCGCGAATTCTGCGCCCCGTGGCGTGGAACACCGCATTGGCGATCGCCGGCGCCATCCCGACCAGGGCGATCTCGCCGATTCCCTTCACGCCCAGCGGATTGACCTCGGCATCCTCCTCCGGAACGAACAGGGCATCCAGTTCGCCGATGTCAAGATTGACCGGCACGAGATAGTCCGCCATCGAAGCGTTCAGCGGACGTCCGTCGCGCGGATCGAGCACCGTCTGCTCCATCAATGCCATTCCGATCCCGCCCACCATGCCGCCGAGGCACTGGCTCCGCGCGAGAAGCGGATTGACGATCCGCCCCGCTGCATAGGCGCCGACGGCGCGGCGGACGCGGACCGTTGCGAGATCGGGGTCGATGGCGACCTCCGCGAACACGGCGCCGAACGCGTGCATCGAGGCTTGCTGCGCCGCCTCGCCACGCGCGGTGGAGGCATCGGCCGCGATGGTTCCGTTGCGCGCGACCAGGGCGACATAGGTATCGGCTCGCGCCGGATCGGCAGGGAGAAAGAGCCTTCCCTCGTGCACTGCGATCTCGGCTGCCGACGCACCGAACAGCGGCGAACCCGGATCGGCGACCGCGATGCCTGCGGCCCGATCGCGGAGCGCGCCCGCGGCTGCATGCACCGCCGAGCCCACCGAGGCCATGGTCATCGAGCCGCCATGCGGCGGCGCCGGTGGAAAGTCCGAGCGCCCGAGCCGAAACGCGACCTGGTCTGGCCGCAGTCCGAGCGCATCCGCCGCCACCTGCGTCATCGCGGTGTAGGTGCCCGGGCCCATGTCGCTCGCCGCCGTTTCCACTTCGACCGGCCGGTTGCCCGCGAGCCTGGCCCGCGCGCTCGCCGGCCCCTGGAAAGCGGGATAGGTCGCCGCCGCCATGCCCCAGCCGATCAGGAGCCGCCCGTCGCGCATCGCGCGCGGCCGCGCGTCCCGCCGCGCCCAGCCGAACCGCGCCGCGGCCAGCGCATAGCATTCCCGGAGAGAGCGGCTCGAGAAGGGCCGGTTCGCCCCCTCGTCGGTCGCGGGCTCGTTCGCCAGGCGCAGCGCCAGCGGGTCCATCGCCAATGCGGCGGCGAGCTCGTCCATCGCGCATTCGAGGGCAAAAATACCGCTCGCCTCGCCCGGGCCGCGCATATAGGTGGGCGTTGCGGTGTCGGTCGGCGCCAGCCGATAGCGTGTGCGCACGTTCGGGCAAGAATAGAGGAAACTGCCGATACCTGTGAGCGCCTCGACGAATTCCTCATAGCGCGAGGTCTCGCCGGTGCCCTCGTGCACGAGGGCGGCGAGCGTTCCACCCGCCTCGGCGCCGAGCGCAACGCGCTGGACGGTCCGCGGCCGGTGCCCGGTCGTGTGGAACATCTGCTTGCGGGTGAGCACGAGCTTGACGGGCCGGCCGGCATAGCGCGCCGCCATTGCCGCGATGGTCACATGCGGCCAGGTGCGGAGGCTGGTGCCGAAGCCGCCGCCCACGAAGGGGCAGATCACCTGCACGTTCTCTAGCGGCAGGCCGAAGATCGCGGCTATCTCCGCCTGCTCGTTCACCACGAACTGGCTCTTGCTCCATAGCGTCAGGCGTTCGCCGCTCCAGGCCGCGATCGTCGCGTGCGGCTCCATTGGATTGTGGTTCTCGCGGGCGATCCGATAGGTCGAATCGACTTTCACCGGCGCAGCGGCGAGCGCGGCGTCCGCATTGCCGCGCGCCTTGTCCGCCGCGACGCGCCCGCCGCCGGCGGGGATGGTCGCGACGCCCTCGATGGGGAGTGTTGGCGTCCGCGCCTCGTAGGTCACGCACAGCATGGAAGCCGCGTGTTCGGCCTGATCGAGCGTTTCGGCGATCACCACGGCCACCGGCTGGCCGAAGAAGCGGACCGCATCGTCCTGGAATATGTGGAGCCGCTCGCCGTGCGCCGGGTCGATGGGCCCCTTGTGCCCGCCATAGGGGAGGCGGGGCGCGTTGCGATGGGAAAGGATGGCGACGACGCCCGGCAAAGCCTCGGCGGCTTTGGTCCCGATCGCGGTGATGCGCCCGAGCCCGATCGTGGCAGAAACGATCACCGCGTAGGCCTGCCCGGGCTGGTCGAACTCGGCGGCGTAGTGAGCCGCGCCTGTCACTTTCGCGAACCCGTCGATGCGCGGCAGAGGCTTTCCAACGGCTGCATCCGTCATGGGATCTCTCCCGCAAGCTCGAGGGCTCGCACGATGGTCCGCTGCAGAAGGACGAGCTTGTATTCGTTGCCGGGCAAGGGCCTCGCATCCGCAACCGCAAGTGTTGCGGCCTCGCGCCATGCGGTCTCATTCGCGACTGTTCCCGCGAGCGCCGCCTCAGAGGCGCGCAGGCGCCACGGAATCGTGCCGATGCCGCCGGCGGCGATGCGCGCCTGGCGCACGCGCCCGTCCGCGATGTCCAGGGCAGCGGCCACCGAGACGAGCGCGAACTCGTACGAAGCGCGATCGCGGACCTTGAGATAGCGCGCGCGCCGCGCATAAGCGCCGTGCGGGACTTTCACCGCGGTGATCAGCTCGGCCGGCAGCAGCGTATGCTCCAGGTGCGGCGTGTCGCCAGGCAAGCGGTAGAGTTCCTCGAGAGGAAATTCCCGCGATCCTCGCGGGCCCGCGGTGCGGATCGTCCCGCCGAGCGCCACCAGCGCGACCGCGAGGTCCGATGGATGCGTCGCGATGCAATGTTCGCTCGTGCCCAGGATCGCATGGGCGCGGGTGAAGCCGCCGCGCGCGGCGCAGCCCGAACCCGGCGTCCGCTTGTTGCACGGCGCGTCGAGGGTGCGGAAATAGGGGCACCTCACCCGCTGCATCAGGTTACCGCCGATCGATGCCATGTTGCGCAATTGCGGCGAGGCGCCTTCGAGCAGCGCCTCGACGATCAGTGGCTGCGCCCGTCCCGCCGCGGGATGCGCGGCGACCTCTGCCATCCTCGCCAGCGCGCCGATGATGAGCCCGCCCGCATCCTCGCTGATTCCGCCGAGCGGAAGCCGGTTGATGTCGATCAGGCGCTCGGGCCGCTCGATCTCCTCGCGCATCAGATCGATCAGTGTCGTTCCGCCGGCGATATAGCGGCCGCCGGCGAGCGATTTTTCGATTGCCTCCGCCGCGCTCGCGGCGGCCTCGTAGGAAAAAGGGGTCATGCGCGGTTCTTTTCCGCAGCTTCGGCGATTGCGGCGACGATCCCCGCATAGGCGCCGCAGCGGCAGATATTGCCGCTCATCCAGGCCTTGATCTCTTCGGGCGCGGAGGCATGGCCCTCCGCCAGGCAGGCGACGCCGGAGAGGATCTGTCCGGGCGTGCAATAGCCGCACTGGAAGGCGTCGTGTTCGATGAAGGCGGCCTGCAGGGGGTGCGGTCGCGCGCCCTCGGCCAGGCCCTCGATCGTCGTGACACGCGCGCCGCCATGCATCACCGCGAGCGTGAGGCAGGAGTTGATCCGCTTGCCGTCCACCAGCACTGTGCAGGCACCGCAGGCCCCCTGGTTGCAACCCTTCTTGGTGCCATGAAGCCCGAGATGCTCGCGAAGAAGATCGAGAAGCGATGTCCGCGGATCCAGCACAAAGTCGTGCTGGATTCCGTTGATCGTGAGCGAGGTGGTTGGACTTGCCACGCAATATCCTCCTTACAGGCACTTTCCATCCGTCGGCAAGGATATCCATCGTGCTCGCCTGAGACATCACTTCGCGTGGGCAAGCTTCGCAACGGTCCCCAAATCGAGTTCACCCTTCGCGCCCCAGCCACGGACGTCGGGCGGAACAACTGGCCTGAATTGCTCGTATAGATGAAAGGCGTATCGGGCGAGGTCAGGCGGTGGCATGGCGCGCGCGAGCCGCTCCATTGCCTGTCGGGCCTCGTCGAGATGCTCGCCGAACGCCTTTTGGAGGTATCGCTCCACACTGTCCGGAGTGGTGGGCTTGTCCTTCTTGAGCGCGCGCACGCCTTCGGGGGTCTGAATGGCAGGCACGGCACGCCCGAGAAGGTCGATATGCAGCGCCTGGCCCTCGCGGGCCGCTTTGCGGCGCTCTTTCTCGGCTTCGGGCGTCGGCTGCAACAGCCCGAGCCTCACGCCCTTGCTGTACGCATTGAGCCCCGCGACGGCCTGACCAAGGGTGAGTGCCTCCTCCCAATCGAATCCTAGCCGCTCGGCGACGACGGCGGCCCAAAGTGTCAGGACGGGGGCTCGGTTGATACGGATCACAGCTGGAATCGGGTCCACATGGGCAAGGTTATGCTTCTGCGCATTGATGTACGTCCCGGTCGTTTCGAGACGAGAAAATCTACCACTTCTGAATGCGTCATCTCATAGCCCACGCTTCCCCCGCTCGCGGCAGGGTCTCGGCACCTATCCTTCCCGCCCGCCTTTCGACTCGACTCGCCGATGAAGTTCTCTATATGTTCTTGGCCCCGACGTAAAGGCTACAGGGCCATGGAGAGCTTCAAATCCATAGAAATCCAAGCACTTAGGTCCCAGATAGCCCGCATCCGGGCCGCTGGCTCACCGAAACACCTCGGGACGGCGATCCCGTTCGGAATCCCCGCTATCGATAGTCGCTTGCCGGGCAATGGCTTGCAGACCGTACTTCACGAAGTCGCGGGCCTTGGCCCCGAGACCGAACACGGTGCTGCCGCGGCGCGGTTCATCGCCGGCATCCTCGCCCGCCGCACCGGACCGCTTCTGTGGGCGCAGGAATGGCCCGACCTTCATGCCCCTGCGCTCGCCGGCGCCGGTCTGGCGCCGAGCCGGGTGATCTGTCTCCTGGCCGGCCCCCGGACACTGGCTGCGATGGAGCAGGGGTTGCACACCCGGGGCTTGGCCGGGGTGGTCGGCGAAACCTCCACCCGGGTCACGCTCACCGCGGCGCGCCGGCTGCATCTCGCCGCCGAAACGTCCGGAGTGCCGGCCTTCCTGCTGCGCCGCAGCCGTCGCTTCGATGATGCACGCCTGGCGGAGCCAAGTGCCGCGACGACCCGCTGGCGGGTCTCTCCCTTGCCCGCCCCTCCGCCAATGCTCCATGCGCCCACGGTGTCCGGTCTCGCGCGTGCGGTCTGGCGGCTGGATCTCATTCGTTGCCGGGGCGGCGAGGCCGCCTCATGGATTGTGGAGGCCACTGATGCGCAGGGTCGTCTCCGTTTGGTTTCCGACCTTTCCGACAGACAGATTGCAGAGGGTCGGCGTCCTGCCGTCGGCGGGAGGACCATTCGTCACCACGTCGCATGACGGGCGGCGCCGGGT
>DATJTV010000256.1:0-2953 GCA_035503055.1 Acetobacteraceae bacterium | reverse complement strand
GGACGCGGCGCGCGGGCGCATCCCGGCCTATGTCGAGACCGGGCTCAATGTGGTGCATGTGGACGACGTGGCGGCTGGGCACCTGCTGGCGGCCGAGCGGGGGCGGATCGGCGAGCGCTATATCCTGGGCGGGGAGAATCTCTCCCTCTCCGCGCTGCTCGCGCTGATCGCCGAGGTTGCGGGGCGGAAGCCGCCCAGGATCCGCCTGCCGATCGGGCCCCTGGTGCCGGTCGCGATCGGCGCGGAATGGTTTGCGCGCCTCACGGGGCGGACGCCGGCGCTGACGCGGGAGACGCTGGCGATGGCGCGGGAGAAGATGTTCTTCTCCTCGGAGAAGGCGGAGGCGGAGCTCGGGTATCGGGCGCGGCCGGCGCGCGAGGCGATCGTGGACGCGCTCGCCTGGTTCCGGGCCGAAGGTATGCTGAAATGACGTGGTTGGCGCTCGCCGCGCTCGCCGCCTGGGCCTGGCTCGTCTTCGCCCATGACGGGTTCTGGCGCTCGGGGCCGGAACTGCCGCCGGGCCGGCCGGGGCGGGCGGTGCCGATCGATGTCGTCGTGCCGGCTCGGAACGAGGCCGAAACGATCGGCGAGGCGCTCGCCTCCCTGCTCGCCCAGGATTATTCCGGCCCGATGCGCATCCTGATGGTGGACGATGGCTCGACCGACGGGACGGCGGAGATCGCCCGGGCGCTCGGGGACGGACGGCTTACGGTGGTGGCCGGGCGGCCGACGCCGCCGGGCTGGAGCGGAAAGCCCTGGGCGATGGCGCAAGGAGTGGCGCAGGCGGAGGCCGACTTTGTCCTTCTCACGGACGCGGACATCGTGCATGCGCCCGGACATCTTTCCGCTCTGGCGACGAAGGCGGAGGAAGGGCTCGACCTGGTTTCGGAGATGGTCACACTCCGCTGCGAGAGCTTTGCCGAGCGGGCGCTGGTGCCGGCCTTCGTCTATTTCTTCCAGCTTCTCTTCCCCTTCGCCGCCGTGAACGAGCCCGAGCGGAGGATCGCGGCGGCGGCCGGCGGATCGATGCTGGTGCGGCGCGCGGCGGTCGAGCGCGCCGGCGGGATCGCGGCGATCAAGGACGCGCTGATCGACGACGTCGCGCTCGCCAAGGCGATCAAAAGCGGGGGCAGGATCTGGCTCGGCCACACGCGTCTCGCGCAAAGCCGGCGCGCCTATCCGGGTTTCGCGGACATCTGGCGGATGATCGCGCGGACGGCCTTCGTCCAGCTCCGCCACTCGGCGCTGCTGCTGGCGGGGACGGTGCTCGGGCTCGGGTTTCTTTTCCTCGTCCCCCCGCTCGCGGCAGTGCTCGGCGCCGCAACGGCACGATGGGCGGGGCTCGCGGCGTGGGCGCTCGGCGCTGTCTCATTTGTTCCGACGCTCACCCGGTTCCGGCGCAAGCTGCTCTGGGCTCCTGCTTTGCCGGCCATCGCCACCTTCTACCTCGCCGCGACCGTGGGCTCGGCGATCGATCACTGGCGCGGCCGCGGCGTGGTGTGGAAGGGAAGGCAATATCGCGGGGCGCACTCGTGAGCGGAACTGCCGCGAGCGTCGAGACTTGGTCGGGCAAGGACCGCGCGGACGAGAATTTTCCGGTGGGCTCGGCGCTGATCCGGCCGGATTTGCGCCGCCACGTGCACGCCTTCTACGCCTTCGCGCGCAATGCCGACGACATAGCGGACAGCGCAACCCTGCAAGCGGCGGACAAGATCGCCCGGCTCGACGCGATGGAGGCGGTGCTGCTCGGGACGGCGGACGGGGCGGCGTCGCCGAGTGCGGCGCAACTGCGGAAAAGCCTCGGCGAGACCGGAACGACAGCGCAACATTCGCGGGAGCTGCTGGTGGCATTCCGGCGCGATGCGACGAAGCTGCGCTATGCGAGCTGGGACGAGCTTTATGATTATTGCCGCTATTCGGCGATGCCGGTCGGGCGGCACGTGCTCGACCTGCACGGCGAGGACGCAGCGACCTACCCGCCCTCGGACGCGCTCTGCACCGCGCTCCAGGTGCTGAACCACCTCCAGGACTGCGCGAAGGACCTCCGTGCGCTCGATCGCTGCTATCTGCCGGAGGATTGGCTGGCCGAGAACGGCGCCGGCGTTGCCGACGTCGCGGCGCCGGCGGCGAGCCCGGGGCTCAGGCGCGTGTTCGACGCACTGCTCGGCCGCGTCGACGCGCTGAACGCGCTGGCGATCGCGCTGCCGCGGCGGACGAGGAGCCGGCGGCTTCGCCTCGAGACCGCGGTGATCGTCGGGCTCTCGCGCCACCTGGCGGCAAGGCTCCGGCGGGAAGACCCGATTGCGGGGCGGGTCAAACTCCGGCGGACGGACATTGCCGCAAGCGTGCTCGGGGCACTCCGGTTCCTGCCATGAGCGGATCGCACGAGCGGGACAGTCGTTCCGATTACGAAACCGTCGCGGCGCTGGTGCGCGAGTCCGGCACTTCGTTCTATCGGGGCATGCGCATCCTGCCGAAGGAACGGCGGGCGGCGATGTACGCTCTCTACGCGTTCTGCCGAATGGTGGACGACATCGCGGACGGGCCGGAGGCGATGGAGGCGAAGCGCGCAGCGCTCGATGCCTGGCGCGCGCGTATCGACGCGCTCTACACCGGCGCCAGTGATAGTCCCGTCACGCGCGTTCTCGCCGCCGCCGTCCCGCTTTACGGCCTTCGGCGCGAGGATTTCCTCGCCGTCATCGACGGGATGCAAATGGACGCCGAAGCGCCGATCGTCGCACCGGCGCTCAAGACGCTCGACCTCTATTGCGACCGCGTCGCCGCCGCGGTCGGGCGGCTTTCTGTGCGGATCTTCGGCGACGCCTCGCCGGCGGCGGACCGCGTCGCCAATGCGCTCGGGCGCGCGTTGCAGCTCACCAACATCCTGCGCGACCTCGTCGAGGACGCCGAGCGCGGGCGGCTCTATCTGCCGCGCGAGTGGCTGGAGGCCGCG
>DATJTV010000255.1:0-13612 GCA_035503055.1 Acetobacteraceae bacterium | reverse complement strand
ATCCGTCTTCCTCACCTGCAAGCACGTGATTCCGGTGATGGTGGCGCAGGGCGGCGGGGCGATCGTCAACACCGCCTCGAGCTCGGGGCTCCGCTGGACCGGCTCCGCGCAGGTCGGTTATGCGGCGTCCAAGGCGGGCGTCATCCAGTTCTCGCGCGTCACCGCCGTCGAGTTCGCCCCCAGGCACGTGCGCGTCAACAGCATCATCCCCGGCCAGCTCCATACGCCGATGGTCGAGGCGCGGCTCGCCGGGCAGCGCACCGGCGGCGATGTCGAGGCGCTGCTGGCCCAGCGCGTCGCGCGGATTCCGCTCGGCTTCATGGGAGACGGGCGCGACACGGCGTACGCCGCGCTCTTCCTCGCCTCGGACGAGGCGCGCTTCATCACCGGAACCGAGATCGTCGTCGATGGCGGTATGACCGCCCGCTGCGACTGACGGCTCCTAGCCGTCGGCGCGGTCGACCCAGGGGATGCGGGCGACTTCGATGCCCTCGTCCGAAAGCGATTCGGCTTGCTCGGGGCTCGCCTCGCCATAGATGCCGCGCCGCTCGCTCTCGCCGCGATGGATCCGGCGCGCCTCGTCGGCGAAGCCGGGCCCGACATACTCGCAGTTCCTCTCGACCTCGGAGCGCATCTTCTGGAGGAGCGCCTTCAATTGGTCCGGCATCGCCTTGCCGGCGACCGCCATCGGCTTCGCCGCGGGGGCCGGGGCGGGCGGCGGGGCCGGCGCGTGCGCGCGGGGCAGGGCGGGCGCCATCAAGGCGCGCGCCACGTCGACGCCGCCGCAGACCGGGCAGCCGATCAGGCCGCGCTTGGCCTGGCGATCGAAGGCCTGGCTGTCCTTGAACCAGCCCTCGAACTCGTGGCCCTCGCTGCAGCGGACCCGATAGTGAATCATTGGGTTACGCCGCCGCGATGCCGAGAAGCCGGTTGAGCTGGCCTGTCCGGTCGAGCTGCACCAGCTCGTCGCTTCCGCCGATCGGCTCGCCCCGGATGAAGATCTGCGGCACGGTCGTCCGTCCGCCGGAGCGGCGGATCGATTCTTGCCGCTCGGGCGTGCCGTGCGGGGCCGAGATCTCGCGGAACGGCACCTTCTTGGCCGCGAGCAGCCTGAGCGCGCGCGCGCAGTACGGGCACCAGGGCTGGGTGTAGATCTCGACTTCGGGCATGCGCGCGTCCTTCTTCGGCACCGCTCGGGGATCTGGGCGGCCGGAATCGTTCTGCAAGAATCGTACCCTTACTGGACGCGCGGGTCAGGGACCCGCGCGGCGGCGAGCACGTCCACAGAAGCCGCCCCGGAGGCGAGCAGCGCGTGCGCGCAGGCGTTGGCGGTGGCGCCGGACGTGAGCACGTCGTCGATGAGCAGCACCCGCCTTCCGTGTATCTTCTCGGCCCGCGCGGGCCGGACGGCAAAAGCGTCCGCGACCTCTTCGGCGCGCCGGGCCGCCGACATCTCGCCCAAGGAGGCGGTGGCGCGCAGCCGAACGAGCGCGTCGGGCAGGGCGGGCACGCGCGCGCGGCGGGAGAGCGCGCGGGCAAGCAGGGCCGCCTGGTTGTAGCGCCGGGCGAAGAGGCGGCTTTTGTGGAGCGGCACCGGCACCAGGAAATCGGCAGCGCGGAGGAGCTCGGCGCCGGCGCGGGCCATGTGCAGCGCGAGCACGAAGGCGAGCTCGGTCCGGTCGGCATATTTGAGCGGCAGAATGAGCCGCTGCGCGCCGGCGTCGTAGAGGAGTGCCGCGCGGGCGCGCCGGAAGAGAGGTGGGGCGTGCTCGCAGGCCGGGCAGAGACGGGCGCGGCCGCCCGCCTCGCGATGCGGAAAGGGCGCGCCGCAGCGGTGGCACAGCGGCTCGGCGAGCAGGGTGACGGCGCCGAAGCAGGCGGCGCACATCAGGCCGGGGGCATCGACCGGCGCGTCGCAGGTCGGGCAGGTGGGCGGCAGGAGGAGGTCGAAAACCGCGCGGCCGGCCCGCCAGGGAACCTCAATCGCCCGCACTTTGCCCTCGCAACCCGAAGGCGACGGAATTCTCGCGCCCGATCTGCTCGGCGAGGCCGATCTCCCAGGAGAGATAGGCGTGCATGGCCTCCTCGATGCCCGAGGTGCGGTCATAGGGGCGGAGATTGACATCGATGCAGGCTTCGTCCGGCGGATCGGATGGCGTGGCGGCGAGCGTCTCGCCGGCGGCTTGCCAGGAAGCGGTGCCGCCGGCGAGCACGTGGATCGGGGCTGGCGTGAGCGCTGCGGCCTCGGCGGCGGTGTGGGCGGCGAGCCAGCCATCCGGCGAGGCGAGGACGACGCGCCGCGCCGCCGCCAGCGCCGGGCCGAGGACGGCGAGCCGCCCGCGCAATCCCCAAAGCGCGCCCGGGATGTGGCCGGCGCGGTATTCGAGGCTGCGGGCGCAATCGACGATCACCGTGCCGGGCAGGGCGTGCCAGGAGGCGAGCTGAGCGGGGGAGACGAGTGCGGCGGAAGGCGGCTCGGGGCGCTTCTCGGGGCCGGTCTCGAGCGGGCCCGAGAGCGCGTCCTCGAGCACGAAGACGTCCCAGGGCGCCATCTGGGCGAGCCAGCCGCCCGCCATGCGGGCTCGGGCGCCGGTATCGTCGATCAGCACGATCCGCGCGCCCCGCACCGCGACCCAGGAATCGGTCGCCTGGACGAGCTGGCCGCCGGGCGCGGAGCGGCTGCCCGGGACATGCCCGGCGCGATATTCCTCGGGGCTTCGGACATCGAGCAGATAGAGGCTGCGGGCGGGGTCGGCGGCGAGAGCGGCGAGCGCAGCGCGATCGATCGCCCGCACGCCGGCCGATGCGGCGAAGCGCTCGGCGCGGGCGCGGGCGAGCGCCGCCGAGGCCGGCGTGCCCGGCTCGTATCGGCGCGCCGCTCCGCGCTCGCAGGCCAAGCCCGCCAGCTCCCAGCCCATGGTGCCGTTGCGCAGCGCCAGCACGCGGTTCGGGATGCCGGCGCGGCGCAGGCTCTCGGCGCCGAGGATGCTCCGCGTGCGGCCGGCGCAGTTGACGACGACGAGCGTCTCGGGGTCGGGGGCGAGATCGCCGATGCGATAGACGAGCTCGCCACCGGGCACGCTGATCCCGCCCGGGATGTTCATCCGGCGGAATTCCTCGAAGGTGCGGGAATCGAGGATCACCATCTTCGCGCCGGCGTTGCGTTTTCTCTCGAGGTCCGCGGCGTCGATGCTCTCGGTGCCGTAATGATGCTCGACCCATTCGCCGAACGCCTTCGAGGGGACGTTGACGCCGCTGAAGAGCTCGCCGCCCGCCCCTGCCCAGGCGGCGATGCCGCCGGCGAGCACGGAAACGTCCGAGCAGCCCAGGCCCGCGAGAAGTGCGGCGAGCCGCTCGGCCTCGCCGCCGCCGTCATCGACCGCGACGATCCGCACGGAGCGGCGCGGCAGGAGGGCGGGCGCGCGGAGATCGGCGACCGAGAGCGGGCAGGGCACGGCCCAGAAGAGATGCGAGCGGGCGAACTCGCCCTCCTCGCGGGCATCGAGGACGGCAAGCTCGCGCCCGTCGGCGAGGGCGGCACGGAGAGCGGCGGCGGTGATCGTCATGGGGCGAGGCTATGCGGCGCGTGCGGAGAGGTCAAAGCCGGTCAGCTCTCTCGAAACAAGGGCGCAAGCGCGCCCCGCACATCCTTGGCCTCGACGAGGCGCCAAGCCCGTGCAAGCAGATCCTGCGCCGCCGCCGGGTCCAGGATCGACTCCGCCTGAGCGAGGAATTTTTCCGACAATTCCTCGTCGGTCAGCGGCCGGGCCGCGCTGCCTCTTGCATGCGCGACATGGGCCTTCAGGATCCTTCCGTCCCTGAGGCGGATCTCCGCACGGGCTGCATCCGGTGCGAGCGCTGGATCGGCGACGGCGGTGATGCGATCGCGCAGCGATATGATGCGGGGATCGCGCACGCATTCGGTGGCGCCCTGAGCCAGGCCGGCCGTGCCATAGAACAAAGAGGAGGCGGCCCAGTGATAGAGGCTCGTGCCGGCCTTGTCGCGGTCGGTCGGGTCCTTCCGGCCGGTCAACTGGATGGCCGATTCGGGGACGGCCAGGGTGACCTCTTCGATCTCCTCCGGCGCGAGGCGAAACTGGCGGACAAGATCGAGGCAAACATCGATGACGGGATGAATGACGATGCCGCAGGGATAGGGCTTATAGGAGAGGGAAAGGATCTCGAAGGTCTCTCCGAGGCCGGCGATCGCCACCGAAGCATCGGCATTCTCGGCATGTGCATTGGCGTAGCCCTTGGCCCCCGCAAAAGCCTCGTCCGGCGTGTCGAAGAATTTTTCCGCCAGCAGCGCCGACATCAGGCCGGCCCGCGCGGCCTCGCCCGAGAGCATCCTTCCCGCCGATGAGCCGTGCACCGCCCGCGTCCCGCCTGCCTGGGCGGCGGCGAGGCCGATCGCATAGATCGTGCGCCGCTCGCCGAGCGCGAGCAGCCGGGCGGCGGCGACGGAAGCTCCGATTCCGCCGACGAGTGCCGCCATGGAGAGGGCGAAATGGCTGCGTGCCGGCGGTGTCGTCAGGATCGAGCCCACCCGGCACTGCACTTCATCGCCCAGTATCAGCGCATGCAGCAAGTCGACGCCGCCGACAGGACGACGCTCGGCGAGCGCCAGCAGCACGGCGGCGACCGGAGTCGTCGGGTGGGCGACGGTGCGCAGATGGGTGTCGTTGAAGCTGAGCGCGGCGCTGCTCATGCCGTTGATGAAAGCCGCGCCGAAAATATCGAGACGCCTGCCGTGGCCGATCGCCGTTGCCTCTCTGGGGCCACTGAATTCGTCGAAGAGCGGCAGGGCAAGCCCCACGGCTTCGGTCCGGCATCCGCCGAGCACGCAGCCAAGCCAATTGACGAAGGCGCGCCTTCCCTCATGACGGACCGCATCCGGAAGCGCATCGTAGCGGGAGTTGACGACGAAGTCGGCCAGCGCGCGGGTAACGCGCGGACTGTCGTGCATTGTCTCTCTGAAACCTTGCGCGGAGCCGGCATCAATCATTGAGAGATACCTCCTCGAGCGAGTTGCGGAATTTCAGGCGGCTCGGGGTATGTGCGGAAGATCCCCGCTTGCTGTGCAGGGTGAAGCGCACCGCGAGAGCATTGTAGAAGGAACGGTTGAATTCGACGACGCGCGCCGACTTGGAGAAGACGACGCGTTCGAGGACGAGGAGCGGCGCACCGACACGCACATCGAGCAGCGCGGCCCGGAAAGGATCGGCGAGTGCCGCTTCGATATTTTCCTCGGCATCGGAGAGAGGTTCGCCCAGCGTACGCTCGAGGCGATCGTAGAGGGAACCGCTCCGCAGCTCCGACTTGGTAACGCGCGGCAGGAGCGTTTGGGGCACATAGCTCACCTGGTAGCAGACCGGCTTCTTATCACTCAAGCGGACGCGGAGGATTTTCCACACCGGCTGATTCGCCCGCATGCGAAGCCGGCTCGCGACGTGGGAGGCGGCGTTGGCGATTTCGGCGCCGACCAGGCGCGTCGAACCGCGATGCCCGTCGGCTGCGACTTCTTCGGTGAAGCTGCCGAAATAGACCACGGCCTCTGCCCGCTTCGGCTCGGCAACGAAAGTGCCGCTCCCTTGCCTGCGTTCGATCGCGCCCTCGTTCACGAGCGCGTCCAAGGCCTGGCGGACCGTGATGCGGCTGATGTCGTATTCGCGGCAAAGTTCGGTCTCGCTCGGGAGCCGGTCGCCGGGTTTCAGTCCCCTGCCCATGAGGTCACGGAGCGCGACCTTCAGACGGACGTAGAGGGGCTCGTTGAGCGAAGGCGGCAAAGGCGCCAGGGGCATGAAAATATCCTCTCGTCATGACGGCATCCTGTCAAGGAAGGCTGGGCGGCCGCTGGGCGCGCTTGACGGATAGGTTATGTTGTCATATCAAGTTGGACAACACCCGCGCCAATGAGGTCGAGGGCAGGAAATGTAAGGCGAAAATCGTGTAACGCGAGAGAGGCGAGCGCAGGCGGAGTCTGCGCAAAAACATCTTCGTGCCTAAGTTCGACGCGGTCGGGAGGAAAAAGGCAAGTGAGTGCCGGAGAAGCGAACGACGGGGCTGGTGTATCGAAGGGGCCATTGACCGGCGTGAAGGTGCTGGAATTCGGCAGCATCTATGCCGGGCCATTCTGCTGCCAGCTCCTTGCCGATATGGGCGCGGAGGTCATCAAGGTCGAGCGCCCGGGGTTCCCCGATCCCATGCGGAGCTGGGCGCATACGGATGACGAGAATACAAGCTATTCCTGGGCCGTCGTCTCGCGGAACAAGAAATGCGTGACGCTCGATGTGCGGGACCGGGAGGGCGCGCAGATATTCCGCGAGCTGGCAAGCCGGTCCGATGTGCTGGTCGAGAATTTCCGGCCGGGACGGATGGAGTCCTGGGGCCTTGGACCGGACGTGCTGTGCGAGCTCAATCCACGCCTCATCTATGCGCGGGTTTCGGGATTCGGTCAGACCGGCCCGTACGCGATGCGGCCCGGGTTCGGAGTGATCGGCGAGGCGATGAGCGGGCTCCGGTCCATCACCGGCTACCCGGACCGCCCTCCGGTGCGCGCGGGCGTCAGCATTGCCGATGCAATCGCGGGAATGTTCACCGCGTACGGCGTTGCCGCCTCTCTTCACGAACGAGCAACCAGCGGCAAGGGCCAGGTCATCGACACGGCGCTCTATGAAGGATTGTTCGCGCTCATGTCGGACTTCATCGCGATCTACGAGGCGCTCGGGGTCGTGAAGGAACCGGTCGGCGCGAAGATTCCCCGTGTCGTGCCGAACGGGATATTCCGCACTGCGGATAAGCAATATGTCGTCCTGGCGACCGGCACGGACGCGGTCTTCGCGCGCTTCGCCAAGGTCATGGGCCGCAAGGACCTGGCCGAGAAATTCCCGACGCCGGCGGCGCGCGCGGACAACGAGGACGAGCTTATCGGCGTGATCGAGGCATGGATTGCGGCCCGGTCGATCGAGGAGGTCCTGGAGACCCTGCGGCAGGCCGAGGTGCCGGCCGTCAAGGTGTACCGGGCTCCCGATATCCTGGCCGACCCTCAGTACGTGGCCCGGGACATGCTACTTGCGGTCCCTTGGAAGGGAGGAGGCACGGTTCATGTTCCGGGCGTGGTGCCCAAGCTTTCGCGCACGCCCGGGGGCGTCCGCTCGTTCCTTCCCGAGCTTGGCCAGCACAGCGATGAAGTCTACGCGAACATGCTTGGGATGAGCGCGGAGGCGATCGAAAAGCTGCGCAACCGGAAGGTAATATAGGAGGACCGGTCATTGGAGGGTCTGGCGGTTATTTCCGGCGTTGGTGACAGCACCTACGCGTTTCACTCGGGCCGCACGCCGGTCGATCATATGAGCGAGGCACTGGGCGAGGCGCTGGAGGATGCGGGGCTCGAGCCGGGCGAGATCGACGGAATGATCGTCGAGGGCGGGCTCGATTACGATCTGGTCGCCACGAATTTCGGGCTGAATGTCCGGTACAGCCTGCAGACATGGTCGCACGGGAGATTCACCGGGCCGATCATCGCGACCGCCGCCGCGGTGGTGCAGGCGGGACTGGCGAACAACGTGCTCTGCATTCACGCACGCTCCGGTGTCAGCCAGTTCGGCGGGCCGAACGACCGGGAGGCGTTCCGCGAAGGCGGCGGGCCGCACGGCGAGTTGAGCCACTACGGCATAACCGCGCCGGCCTCGGGCGCGGCTCTGGCGTGGCGGCGATATGTCGCAATGTATGACGCCGACCCCGACGCGCTGAGGCATGTCGCCGTGCCGCAGCGCGGTTACGCGGCACTCAACCCGAATGCGGTGCTGAAGGGCAAGCCGCTTTCGGAAGCCGAGTATCTCAAGGACCGCCTCATCATCGAGCCGCTCCGCAGAGCCGATTTCGCGCTTCCCAATGACGGGTCCGTCGCCATCATCGTGAGTGCCGGGCGGGAGGTGCCGCACGGCACGCGGATCTTGGGGACGCAAGGGCTGAAGGCGAGCCGCCAGGAGGTGGCGTTCGGCAACCCCGACATGGGACTCGGATACCAGGACAGCACGACGCCCGTTCCCGAAGAGCATCCCGTCTTCGCGCGTTCCGGCACCGCTCGCGGGAAGATTGATCTTGTCTGCATCTATGACAGCTTCTCTCCCCAGGTCGTCTTCGAGCTGGAGCGGTTTGGCTATTGTCCCTACGGGACCGCCTGGAAGTGGCTCGCGGAAGGCAGACCCGGACAAAACGGGACATTGCCGGTGAACAGCTCGGGCGGCCACATCGCCGAAGCAGGCTTGTCGGGCTGGAACCATCTCGTCGAGATCCACCGGCAACTGCACGGCAAGTGCGGCGAACGGCAGGTGCCTTCGCCGAAGTTCGCCCAGTATATCGGGCCGGGCGCGTGCTCGATCATCTTCGGAGGGGCGAATTGAACGTGATGCAGCTTGATGCCGGCTCGTTCCGGCTGCCGGAGAGCGTGTTTCCGAGATTGACCGCCGACAACCGGCCCTACTGGGACGCTGCACGCGAGCACAGACTCGTCGTGCCCTTTTGTGACACATGCAAGCGGAATTTCTATCCCATCGGGCCGCGCTGCCCGTACTGCTTCGGCGACAAGATCTCGTGGAAGGCGCCTGCGGGGAGACCGACGCTCGCGAGCTGGATACGCTTTCACAAGCCCTATTTCGAGTGGCTGAAGGACGTGGTCCCGTATGTGGCCGGGCTCGTTGATGTCTGCCCCGGCGTGCGGATGCCGGTGCTGCTCTGGCCCACACCAGAGGCCGATCCGACGGTCGGTCAGGAGCTCGCGCTCGAGTTTCTCGATGTCACGGATTCGCTGTCCCTGCCCGTGTACCGTGCCATTCCGCCGAAGGGGGCCGAATGATCACCGCAGCGCGTCATTCCGCTATGATGGAAGATACAGGATGGCTCGTGGTTGTTGTGCTGGCGACGCGCGGGTGATAGGAAACGGCCAAGAACGAAGCTCGAAGCAATCAACGCAAGGGAGAGAAACGTGCCTGGGATAATGACGCGGAGCTCCGCCTTAGCGGTGCCGGCACCTTTGTCCACACTATTTTCCATCCCGGACCGCGCGGGCGGCACCGACCGCACGGGCGGCGCCACTGCGGTAACCGGCTGATAGCGGCCGGTTCAGGCCAGTTTCCGAGGAAACGACAATGAGCATGGCAAGAACAATCCTGAGCGCGATGATCGGGCTGATCCTGTTGAGCGCCGGTGCTGCAAAAGCTGCTCAGCCGGCCGAGACCGATTTCCCGACCAGACCGGTGACACTGCTGGTGCCCGCGGCACCCGGCGGCGGCTGGGACGCCGACGCGCAGTTCATCCGGGCGGAATGGTCAAAGCTCCTCGGCAGGAACGTCATCATCCGATACGATTCGGCGGGCGGCGGACTGGCGGCATTGCAGGAGGTCGCGCGGGAGTCGGAGCCCTACACGATGATCGTCATCGGCAGCGAATTTGCCGCGATCAATCTCTATTCGCAGCATTCGCACCTGACCATGTCGAAGGATTTCTACCCGCTCCTCAACATCAGCACCGACGTCATGACCGTGTTCGTGCCTGTCAACTCGCCTTATCACGGCATGAACGATCTTATCGAGGCCGCGAAGCAGAAGCGGATCTCCATCGGCGTCGCGGGGGTGGGAAGCTCCAATGAGCTGATGGCGCTGATATTGCGGCAGGTGGCCGGGGTCGGGAAGAATCTCAACATCGTGCCCTTCAACGGCGGATCGACGCTCCGTACCGAGATCGCCGGAGGACACCTGGCGGCGGGGATCTCTCCCTCGCAGGGTTTGATTGCGTTTCATGACGAGATTCGTCCGATCGGCTATTTCGCCAACCAGAACCCGGTCCCCTCGTTCCTGAAGACGACGCCCGTGGCGACGCAGCTCGGCGCGAAGATACCGAGCATGCTGTTCTCATCGGCGATCTTCGTCTCTTCACGGGCGGAGCGGTCGGATCCCGCTGCGGTGGCGAAGCTTTCCGCGACGCTCAAGGCGGCGCTGACCGATCCTTCCGTCGAGAGCGCGATGGGCAAGGCGGGATACGGCGTCTACTCCGACTTCATCGATTCCTCTGCCGTGCTGGCCCGTCTCAAAGAGACCGAGGCAGTGCTCCAGCAGTACGGCTCCCTGTTCCGCCAATAGGCCTGGCAGCGCTCGGATAGGCAATGCGAGCGGGGAAATGAGGGTGTCCCCCTTCGCCCGCGCGAGCCGCCCCGCTCCGGTTGCGGGAAGCCGGACCTCCGTCCGGGTGGCGCGGAAGCCTTTGCCAAGGGCCGTGCAGGAACGCGACGGCGACGGCACGGCTCCGTGGCGGGGCAAGCTCCTCCGCCGGCTCCTCGTCATGGACGTGATCCTGGCGATCACGTGCCTGGCATACTGGCGCTCGCTCGCCGGGGTGAGTGGGTCGGATTACTGGTATCCGGTCAGTGTTGCCGCGATTGCGATCGGCGCAACGCTTGCGCATCTGGCGGTAACCGGGCGGCGGGCATTCCTCGAGCGAGGCCGCCAATTGCATGCGGCGGAAACGGGATCATCCCTTCCCGAAGGCACGGTGAAGATCGCTCTGGTCGCTGCGGTCTCCGTGCTCTACGTGGCAGCGCTCGCGCAAACCGGCGCGATTGCCGCGACCTTCGTGCTCGTGATCGTGCTGGGCAGGATCGCAGGCTGGCGAAGCTGGCTCCGGCTCTGTGCCGCAGGGGCGCTGCTTTCTCTCATCGCCTATTACGTGTTCGTGCGGCTGCTCCTTTATCCAATTCCCGGACTCCCGGGGTTCCTGGCGTAGCCGCGATGGTTGGATCGATCGATACCATTCTTTCAATGGTGCTCTCGCTGCATCTCTGGCTCTTTGTGATCGGCGGCGTGGTGTTCGGCTATGTGGTGGGAGCCATCCCCGGCTTCGGCGGGGGCAATATTCTGGCCATGCTCGTGCCGTTCACCATCCACCTTCAGCCGGTGGATACGCTGGTATTCTTCTCCGCGATCTACGGCAGCATGGAGCTCGGCGGGTCCTGGCCTGGAATCATATTGAATGTACCGGGCTCTCCTGCTTCGGCGGCGGCTTCGCTCGAAGGTTTCATCATGTCGCGGCGGGGCGAAGGCGACAGGGCCCTTGGCCTCTCGATCATGAGCTCCATCGTCGGTCTCGTGGCCGGCACCATCGTGCTCCTCACATTGACCGAAGCCGTCGGCTCGGTCGCGCTCGCCTTCAGCCCCAGGGATATGTGTGCGCTGATCGTGCTCGGGTTATCGTTCGTGGCGAGCCTCGGCAATGGCACGCTCTACTGCAACGTGATCTCGGCGCTGATCGGGTTGCTCCTGGCGACCATCGGCACCGGCCCGCTCAGCGGCGCTCATCGCGGCACGCTTGGCATCGTCGATCTCTATGACGGCATGCAATTGCTGCCGGTGGTCGTCGGGCTGTTCGGCTTCGCCGAGTGCCTGGTGATGGCATCAAGGGCGTCGGCGCGCGTCGTCTCGGCGGCAGGGCGTGTCGGAGAGTTCCGCCATACGCTGGCGGGCGTGGTCGAGACCTTCCGCCACAAGAAGGTGCTGGCATTTTCGTGCCTCCTGGGGATGGTGATGGGGATCGTGCCCGGGCTAGGCGGCACCGCGTCGAGCTGGATTGCCTATGCCCAGGCGAAGCGCGTGTTCGGCAAGCACGAGAAGTTCGGCGACGGGGCAGCCGCGGGAATCATCGCGCCCGAGGTTGCGAACCATGTCGGCGTTCCGGAGGGCCTCATCTCGATGCTGGCGCTCGGGATACCGCACAGCGGCGCGATCGCCATCATGATGTCGGCCCTGATATTGGAGGGCGTTACGCCCGGGCCGGCGTTCCTCAGGCAAAATCATGCCGCGGTGATGACGATCGGCGTCTCCATATTGCTCGGCACCATCGTCATTTTCATCGTCGGGCTCCTGTTCAGCCGCTATTTCGCGAAGATCGCCATGGTGCCGTCCCATATCCTGGTCCCGATCATCGCGGTTGCATGCCTGCTCGGCGCCTACGGACAGCGTGACAGCTTCTTCGATATGGGCACGGTGGTCGCGTTCGGCGTCGTGGGCGTTCTGTTCGAGAAACTGGGACTTTCCAGGCCGGTGTTCCTACTCGCTTTCATTCTGGGGCCGATGTTCGAGACCTATCTCGGCCAGTCTCTCTCCATCGGCAACGGCAGCGTCTTCTACCTTGTCGGCTCGCCGATCGCGGCGCCGCTTTACTTGTGTGCTTTCGTCTTTTTGGCCGGACCGTTCGTAGTGCGCGCGCTGAGGGTCGGGTGGAGCGCGGCCCGGAGCACATAGAAACAATAGAAACAGTGGTAGAGGACAGAAGAATGACGCGGCTCTTTGCAAAGTTGGCTGCCGACGAGCTGGCGCTCGGGGTTTGGCTCAAGGGCGGCCCGCATCTGGTTGCCAGCCTGGCGAAGGCGGGATTCGATTATGTGCGTCCCGATATGATGTTTTCGGCGATGGACTGGAAGGAGCTCGACCACATCCTTCGCGCCTCCGAAGCGGCCGGTGTGACCTGCTGCCTTCGCATTCCGGCAAACCCGTGGGCCAACAGCGCGAACGAGATGCAGGTAACGGTGGACGCCGCCCGCGCGTTCAGCCTTGGGGTCCCGATCGTCCAGGTCTCGGTTTCCTCTGCGGTCCAGGTCAAGGCGCTGGTCGGCGTCGCGGCCGATTGGCATCGTTCGGGTGCCGGGGAATATCCGAGCTCGAGCGGCGAATTCGAGGCGCAGCATCAACGCGTTCTTGAGCGGAGCCTCATTCTGCCCGCGATCGAGAGCGGCTCCGCCCTTCGGGAGCTGGATGAGATCATGAGGACGGAGGGGCTCCGAGCGGTGATGATCTCGTGCACGGATTTCAGCAAATGCATCGGTTTTCCGTTCGAGTACGACCACCCTGAGGTGTGGAAGGCGATCGACCGGATCGTCACCATGGCGCGTGCGCGGAACATCGTTGTCGCGGCGAATACGGGTTATGCCTACAACACGCCGGAAAAGATCGTCGGTCGTGTGCAGGCACTCTATGAGCACGGGATCCGCATGGTCCTGATCCAGGGCATCGAGTTCCTGCTCGAGAGGTTCTGCCACAGCTTGCTGGAAGACGTGGCCGGATCCATGCGGGAACATCAGGGCAAGTTCCGAACCGTTCCGGCTCAGTAGCGGCCAAACGAATGGATTGCAAAGGCTCCGCCTTTGCCAGGGGGTCCAGGGGGACAGCGTCCCCCTGGCCTTACCTAGAGCGGGATGGGTTCGCCTCCGCTCACCCATCCCGCTCTAGGTCTTTGTTTTTCCCGCGTGATTCAGACCTACGGCGATTCCGCCTTCGGTCATCACGCTCTAGCAGGGTCAGGCTCTTCGGCGGGAGGGGGCGAGCGGGCGCCAGCCGAGGAAGCGCTCCTCGGGAAAGAGGCCCTTCGGAAAGAGGAGGATCGCTCCGAAGAGGAGCGCGCCCACCAGGATCATGCGGAAATGGCCGGCCGTGCGCAGGAGCTCCGGGGCGATGGTGAGCAGGAAGGCGCCCGTGATCGCGCCCGGAAGGCTTCCGAGCCCACCCACGACCACCATCGTGAGGATCAGGATCGACTGGTCGAGCCCGAACATGTCCGGGCTGAT
>DATJTV010000254.1:0-23270 GCA_035503055.1 Acetobacteraceae bacterium | reverse complement strand
GGCGCTGCTCGACGCCGATCCGCAGAAGAGCCTCGCGCGCTGGCAGAGCATCCGGGCCGAACGGAACAAGGCCGGCGCAGCACTCACATTCATCGAGGTTGCCGGCTGGAGAATCGGCATCGAGCTCGACCGCATCGCCCGATCGCACGACCTCGTGGTGATCGACAGCCCGCCGCAGATCGACACGGACGCGCGCCAGGCGGTGCGGGCCGCGGACCTCGTGCTCGTGCCGCTGCAGCCGAGCCCGCCCGACCTCTGGGCGGCCGAGGGCACGCTGAAGCTCGCGGCGAGCGAGCGCCGCCCCGCGCGGCTGGTGCTGAACCGGGCGCCGGCCGGGGCAAAGCTCCGCGCGGCGATCGAAAGCGAAATCGCGGCCCGCGGCCTCCCTTTGCTCGCGGCAGCGCTCGGCAACCGCGCCGCCTTCGCCTCCTCCTTCGCGCTCGGATCGAGCGTGCTCGAAGAGGCGCCGCGCTCGCTCGCCGCCGCCGAGATGGCGGCCCTCGCCGCCGAGGTCGCGGCCCTCACCGGCTGAGAGACCGTGACGACGCCCTGGCGAGGGGCTATCCTGGAAAGGAACTCGTTTCGAAATCGGGAGGAACGGGCATGGCGCTCGCGGTCCACCAGATCAGCCGTCATTTCGTGGGCGAAGTGTCGGGGCTCGATATCACGCGCCCGCTCACGGCGGCGGACTTCTCCGCCGTGCGCGATGCGATCGACCGCTACGCCGTGCTCGTCTTTCACGGCCAGGCGCTGACGGACGAGCAGCAGATCGCCTTCACGCGCGGCTTCGGCGCGATCGAGAACTCCGCTGGCGGGCACGTCGCCAAGGCGCACGAGCGCCGGCTCGGCACGGAGATGAACGACGTCTCCAATCTCGGCATGGACGGCAAGCCGCTCGCCCGCGACGACCGCAAGCGGATGTTCAATCTCGGCAACCGCCTCTGGCATTCCGACAGCTCCTTCCGCGCCGTCCCCGCCAAATACTCGATCCTCTCGGGACGCAAGGTCGCAGCAAGCGGCGGCAACACCGAATTCGCCGACATGCGCGCCGCCTACGATGCGCTCGACGCGACGACCAAGGCGGAAATCGAGGACCTCGTCTGCGAGCATTCGCTGATGTACTCGCGGGGCTCGCTCGGCTTCACGGAGTTTACGGACGAGGAGAGGATGATGTTCCGCCCGGTCCGCCAGCGCCTCGTGCGCACGCATCCGGCGACGGGACGGAAATCGCTCTATCTCTCCTCCCATATCGGCACGATCGTCGGCTGGCCGATGCCCGAGGCGCGCGCGTTCCTCCGCGACCTCACCGAGCACGCCACCGCGCCGGAGTTCGTCTACGTGCACCGCTGGCGGGCGAACGATCTCGTGATGTGGGACAATCGCCAGACGATGCACCGCGTGCGCCGCTTCGACGAGAGTGAGGTGCGCGACATGCGGCGCACCACGGTCGCGGGCGACGGCCCGACCGCGGCCCAGGTCGAGGCCGCCTGAGGCGCGAGCCCTCCGCGCCCGCCCGCGTTTGACCGGCACGCCGCGCCGGCCCCACGATGGGCGCGATACGAGGAAGGAGCGGGGCGGATGGCCGAGTGGAGCGATCAAGTAGCGGTGGTGACGGGCGGCGGACGCGGGATAGGCCGCGCGAGCGCAGAGCTTCTCGCCAAGCGCGGCGCCGCCGTGTGCGTGAACTACGTCGCGCACGCAGAGGCGGCGGAAACGCTTGCCAAGGAGCTTCTCGCCGGCGGCGCGCGCGCGGTCGCGGTGGGCGGGGACGTGAGCGATCCGAAAGCGGTCGAGGCGATGATCGCGCGGACCGAGGCGGAGCTCGGCCCGGTCACGATCCTCGTCAACAACGCGGGCATCGCCTTGCAGGCAACGCTCGACACGTTCGATGCGGCACAGTTCGCGCGCATGCGCGAGATCAACGTGGACGGGGTGATCCACGCGACGCGCGCGGTGATGGCCGGGATGCGCGCCCGCCGCTACGGGCGGATCATCAATATCAGCTCGGTCGCCGGGATCGGAACTTCGCTGCCGGGCAATGCGTTCTACGCGGCGACCAAGGCCGAGGTCATCATCCTCACCCGGCGCTTCGCGATGGAGCTTGGCGCTTCCGGCATCACGGTGAACGCCGTCGCCCCCGGCTTCGTGCGCACCGACATGACCGAGGGGCGGCGCTCGGCGGAGGAATGGGAGAAGGTCTCGAAGCGGCTCGCCGAGCGCGCGATGACCGGGCGCGTCGGCGAGGCTTCGGATATCGCCAATGCGGTGGCCTTCTTCGCCGCGCCGGAATCGAGCTGGGTCACCGGCCAGGTGCTCGCGGTCGATGGCGGCCGGCTGGACTATCTCGGCCACGCCTGAGCCGGCTTGCGCGGTGGGGGCCGGAGGACGCATGCTCTCCGCGGCCGGAGCCAGGCGTTGACCAGCGCCTCCGCCCCGGGCCCGGAGATCTGCCGATGAGCGCGCCCGGCGGCATCGATTGCGACATCCATCCGTCCGTGCCCGGCATCGACGCCCTGCTTCCCTATATGCCGGAGCCTTGGCGCGAGATCGTGCAGATGCGCGGCGTCGACGAGCTGAACCCGATCAGCTACCCGGCACGCTCGCCGCTCACGGCGCGGCCCGACTGGCGTCCGGAGCGCGGCAAGCCCGCGGCCACGCTCGAGCAGATCCGCCGCGAGTGCCTCGATCCGTTCGGCAGCGAAATCGCCGTCTGCAACTCTCTCTACGGCGTGCAGCTTTTGTTCAGCGAGGACATGGCCGCCGCTTTCGCCCGCGCCCTCAACGATTGGATGGCCGCCGAGCTTCTCGATCGCGAGCCCCGGCTCCGCGCAAGCATCGTGGTGCCGCTCCAGAACGTCGAGTTCGCGGTCGACGAGATCGAGCGCTGTGCTGCGGATCCCCGCTTCGTGCAGATCCTGGTCCTGGCGAGCGGGGACCATCCGCTCGGCAAGCGCATGTATTGGCCGCTCTACGCAGCAGCGGAACGCCACAAGCTGCCGGTCGGCATCCATGCCGGCAGCAACTACCACAATCCGCCAACCGCGGCCGGGTGGCCGAGCTACTACACCGAGGACTACGTCGCCCAGGCGCAAGCCTTCCAGTCGCAGCTCACCAGCCTGATCTGCGAGGGCGTGTTCAACCGCTACCCCGATCTCAAGGTCGTGCTGCTGGAATCCGGCTGGACCTGGCTGCCGGCGCATCTCTGGCGGCTCACCAAATACTGGCGCGGCCTGCGCATGGAGATTCCCTGGGTCGACCGCTCGCCCGCGGACATTGTGCGCAGCAACGTCCGCCTCTCGCTGCAGCCGACCGACGCCCCACCCGACGCCGCCGGCCTCGCGCGCATCCTCGAGCACTTGCAGTCCGACGAGCTGCTGCTCTTCTCGACAGACTATCCCCACTGGCAATTCTCCGGGACGGACGCCATCCCGGCAGGACTGCCGGCGGACCTCGTGCGCAAGATCAAATGCGACAACCCGAGGGCGACCTATGCCCGGCTTACGGAGCCCGTGCGATGAACGTTCAGCTGAAGAGCCAAAGAACGGCGCCGGCCAAGCGCCGCCTCGGGATCGCCGATTGCGACATCCACCCCGTGCCGCGGCGCGGCGAGAAGGATCTGCATCCGTGGCTGGCAGGGCAATGGCGGGAGCGGCTTCACCTCTTCGGCGCGCGCCGCCGCCTCGGCATGGCGGCCGGGCCCGCTTATCCGAAAGGCCAGCCGAACGCCTCGCGCCGGGACGCTTATCCGCCCGAGGGCGGACGGCAGGGCAGCAGCCTCTCCTTCATGCAGAAGCAGCATCTCGATGCGAATGGAGTGGTGCTCGGCATCCTGAACCCGCTCTTCAGCGGCGAGGGGTTCACCGACCCGGAGCTGAGCGCGGCCATGTGCCACGCCGTGAACGAGTGGCAGCGGGCGGAGTGGACCGGCAAGGACGGAAGGCTGAAAGCCTCCGTCGTGGTTCCCTACGAGAACGCGCCGGCGGCGGCCGCGGAAATCAGGCATTGGGCCGGGCACCAGGATTTCGTGCAGGTGCTGCTCCTCTCGCGCACCGCCGAGCCACTCGGCAACCGGCGCTACTGGCCGATCTACGAAGCCGCCGCCGAGGCCCGGCTCCCCGTCTCCATGCACGCCTTCGGCTATGGCGGCGCGCCGATTACAAGCACCGGCTGGCCGAGCTATTACGTCGAGGAGATGACGGGCCACGCCCAGAGCTGCCAGGCCGGCCTCTGCAGCATGCTCATCGAGGGCATCTTCGAGCGCTTCCCGGAGCTCCGCGTCATCATGGTCGAGGCGGGCTTCGCCTGGGCGCCAGCGCTTGCCTGGCGCCTCGACAAGGCGTGGAAGACGCTCCGCGCCGAGACACCCCACCTGAAGCAACTCCCGAGCGAATATATGCGTCGGCATGTGTGGTGGACCACGCAGCCGATGGAGGAGCCGGAGCCGCGCGAGCACCTGCTGGACACCATCGGCTGGATGGGCTGGGACCGGCTGCTCTTCGCAACCGACTACCCGCACTGGGACTTCGACGATCCCGCGCACGCGCTGCCGCTCCGCGTGAGCGAAGAGGAGCGGGACGCTTTCTTCCTCGGCAACGCCCGCGCCGTCTATGGAGTGGTCGAGTGAGCCGCCACGTCGTTGCGCCGACCAGCGACGTGCCGCCCGGAAGCCGCAAGCTCTTCACGGTGAAAGGCCGGCCGATCGCCGTCTTCAACCTCGGCGGCGACTATTTCGGCATGCTCAACCGCTGCCCGCACCAGGGCGGAAGCCTGTGCGAGGGCATCGTCACGGGGCTTTTGCTCTCCTCGGGCCCGGGCGAATACCACTACACGCGCAAGGGCGAGATTTTGCGCTGCCCCTGGCATGGCTGGGAATTCGACATCCGCACCGGGCAGTCCTACTGCGACCCTGAGCGCATCCGCGCGAAATCCTATCAAGTGGACACCGCCCCGGGTGCGACGGTCGTCGCCGGTCCTTACGTCGCCGAAACGGTGCCGGTGCGCGTCGAAGAGGACTACATCGTCGTCGAAGTTTAGCCGTCGGCTCAGGGCAGCCCGATCAGCACCTCCGCGCCTTCGACGCGCACCGGATAGGTCTTGAGATCCTCGTCGATCGGCGGGCTCACGCCCTTGCCTGTGCGGATGTCGAACTGCCCGCCGTGCAGCGGGCACTCGATGATGTGCCCGTCCAGCCAGCCGTCGGTGAGCATGGCGAGCGCATGGGTGCAGACATTGTCGGTGCAGAACCACTCGCCCTCAACATGATAGAGCGCGAGGCTCAGTCCCATCGTCTCGATCGCCAGCACCTCGCCCTCCGCGACATCGGAGGTCGAGGCGATGCGAACCCATTCCGTTGAGCCGCTCATTCCGGTTTTCCGTGCCGCTGCGCCATGCCTGCATGATAGCGGGCGAGGGGGGTTCAGGGCACGGGTGGTGTCGCGACCACCGTCGGCACGCCGCCCGGCACGAACACCGTCGCCGTGCCGTTGCCGTTCGGCACCATCAACCCCGAGGCCCCGCCGCCGATGGGCGCGACGACGGCCTCGTTCCCGGCATGATTGACGACGGTCCCGAGCACGCCCTGCGGCCCGAACACGGGCGAGCCGAGGGGCGGAACGCCCGGCTGAGCGGGCGGGGCGGGCGCGCTGGCAGCCGGTATCACGGGCGGCTGGTAGATCCCCTGCGTCGGCGCATTGAAGAGCGCGGAAGAAGCAGTGTCCGACGCGCTGGCGGCGCGGGAAAGAGGAGGCCTGGGTTTCGGGCAGGCAACGGGTGACGCAGGCGAAGGTTGGGCCGTGACGTGCGTGAAGGGCCCGGTCGCCTCCGCGTATCCGGGATCCGGCCCCGTGGGCGCGCAGGCGGAAAGCGCGAGCAGAAGCAGAATGATTGCGGGCTGCGATCGGCTCATAAGGGCCAGATGGGATTCCTGGCCCGGTTGACAGGGGCACGAGCCCCGCCAATCGCGGCGCCCAGCTCCGCGCGACCGGCTCGGGTCTCTCTTCACGTATCCCTTTGAAACATTCGGCGCCACGCGATCCGCGCTAGCATCCGCCCATGCAAAGCGCCGGCGTCCACGCCCTCACCCGCTTCGGCCTCGGCGCCGGCCCCGCCGCGCTTCCGCCCGCGGACCCGCGCGCCTGGCTCGCCGCCCAGCTCGACGGGCCCGATCCGGCGCTCGCCACCGCGCCGTTCCGTGCCCTGCCGACCGGCGCCACCGCGCTCGGCGCACTGCGTGCGGATGCGATCGCGCGGCGGCTTGTGCTCGCCGCCGGCGAACCCCTCAAGGGGCATTTCCGCTCGCGCTCGCTGGCCTTCTTCATCGCGGACGCGCGCGCCGCGCTCGACTGGGCGGTCGTCACCCCGGCCCCCTTCCGCGAGCGCCTCGTCTGGTTCTGGGCCAACCATTTCACGGTCAGCATCCGCCAGGGCGGCACGCTCGGCCTCGTAGGCCCCTTCATCCGCGAAGCGATCCGCCCGCACGTCACCGGCCGCTTCACGGACATGGTGCTCGCCGCCGAACGCCATCCGGGGATGCTGCTCTATCTCAGCAACGCCTATTCGGTCGGGCCGCAAAGCCCCGTCGGCCGCCGCACCGGCCGCGGCCTCAACGAGAATCTCGGCCGCGAATGCATGGAGCTGCATACGGTGAGCCTCGGCGCCCGATACACCCAGGCAGACGTCACCAGCATGGCCAAGCTCCTCACCGGCTGGTCGGTCTCGCCCGCGCGCCCGCCGGATGGCTTCCTCTTCCGCCCGTTCGCCCACGAGCCCGGGCCCCAGACCGTCATGGGACAAGAGTTCCCGCCCGGCGAGGAAGGCGGGCTCGCCGCCCTCCGCTTCCTCTCCACCTACAAGACCACCTGGACCGCGCTCGCCGAAAAGCTCGTCCGCCACTTCGTCGCCGACGATCCCCCGCCGCGCGCCGTCCGCCGGATCGAAGCGGTCCTCGCCGACACGGGCGGGGACCTCCATGCGACCTCGCTCGCCCTGATCGAGCTGCCCGAAGCCTGGCAGCCTCTGACCAAGCTGAAGACGCCGCTCGAATACGTGGTGTCCGTGCTGCGTGGCACGCCGCCCGCCTCCCGCGGCACGCCCCCTTACTTCGCCGTCCTCCGCAAGCTCGGTCAGCCGCTCTGGGCGGCGCCGCTGCCCAACGGCTGGTCCGACCTTGCCGCCGACTGGGCCGGCTCGGACGCGGTGCTCGGCCGCATCGGCTTCGGCCACAGCCGCGCCGCGCGCCTCCCGGAGGCCGACCCGCTTGAGCTCGCCCTCGCCGCGCTCGGCCCAACGCTCCGCCCGCCAACCGCAACGGCCATCCGCCGCGCCGGCTCGCGGGCCGAGGCGGTGAGCCTCCTCTTCGCCGCACCCGAGTTTCAGCGGAGATGAGCCCAATGCCCTTGACCCGCCGGAGCACGCTGCTCGGCCTCTCCGCCGTCCTCGCCGCCGGCCCGGTCACGCTCGCCCTCGCCGATGCCGCGACCGGGCGGCGCTTCGTCGTCGTCCTGCTGCGCGGCGCGCTCGACGGAATGGCCGCCGTCGTGCCCTACGGCGACCCGAACCTGCGCGCGCTCCGCGCCGGCCTCGTCCCGCCCGAGCCCGGCTCGGGCAAGGACTCGCTCCTCGATCTCGGCGGATTCTTCGCCCTTCATCCGGCATTTTCCGGCCTGCACGCGCTCTACCGGGAGGGCGAGCTCCTCCCCGTTCACTCGATCGCCGGCCCCTATCGCACCCGCAGCCATTTCGAGGCCCAGGACCTCATGCAGACGGGTGCGACGGAGACAGACACCGCCATCACCCCGGGGATCATCTCGGGCTGGGTCAACCGCGTCCTCCTCGAGCTGCCCTCCCGCGGCCAGGCCGCCGCCGGAACCGGCCTCGCCGTCGGCGTCGGCATGCCGCTCCTCCTGCGCGGCAAAGCAACGGTCGGCTCCTACGCGCCCGCCGGCTTCGCCGCCCCCTCACCCGATCTCTACCGCCGGATCGCGGCACTCAATGCCCCCGATCCCCTCCTCGGCCCCGCCATCGCCGAGGGCCTCGCCGAGCAGCATTTCGACGCGCAAACCTTCGCCATGGACGGCGAGCCGCGGCGCACCCCGCGCACCGGCTACGGATTCCCGGCACTCGCCATGCAAGCGGGGAAGCTCCTCGCAGCGCCGGCCGGACCCCGCATCGCCGCCTTCCAGCTCGAGGGCTGGGACACGCACGGCAACCAGACCGCCCTTCTCCGCCCGCCGCTGGCTGCGCTCGATGCCGGCCTGGTCGCGCTGAAAACCGCGCTCGGCCCGGCCTGGCGCGACACGGTCGTGCTCGTCATCACCGAGTTCGGCCGCACCGCGCGCATGAACGGCACGCGCGGCACGGACCACGGCACCGCCACGGTCGCCTTCCTCCTCGGCGGCGCCGTCGCCGGCGGCCGCGTGCGCGCGACCTGGCCCGGTCTCGGTCCGGGACAGCTCTTCGAAAACCGCGACCTCGCACCGACCGCCGATGTCCGCGCGCTCGCAAAGGGCGCGCTCGCCGCGCAATTCGGCCTCTCGGCTTCCGCGCTTGCGCGCGTCTTCCCCGAAAGCGCAGAAGCGGCGCCGATGACCGGCCTGCTTCGCGGGTGACTCCGAGCCGCCGATAAAGTCGCGCGGCATGGCTGATCCGCGCCTCGCACGGTGCCCAAGCACCGCGTCTCCCCTAATGTTGCGCCTGCGATATTCGCGCGGACCGGCATAGGAGCATTTCGGCGTGGGGCAGACGATCGCCAGGGCCCGTCCCGGGACGGGGCACACAGCGTTCGCCATTCTCGCCGCGATCAGCGTCTGTCACTTCCTCAACGACACGATGCAGACGCTGCTTCCCGCGCTCTATCCGCTGTTCCGCAGCGGGCTCGGGCTCAACTTCGTCCAGCTCGGCGTGCTGACGCTCGCCTTCCAGGCGACCGGCTCGCTCCTCCAGCCGTTCGTCGGCCGCTTCACCGACCGCCGGCCCCAGCCCTATTCGCTGCCGGTCGGCATGACCTTCACCATGGCGGGAATCCTCGTCCTCGCCAATGCCGCCCACTACCCGCTCCTCCTCCTCGGTGCGGCGCTGATGGGCATCGGCTCCTCGATCTTCCATCCCGAATCCTCGCGCCTTGCCCGCATCGCCTCGGGCGGGCGGTTCGGCCTCGCCCAATCCGTCTTCCAGGTCGGCGGCAATCTCGGCCAGTCGATCGCCCCGCTCGTCGTCGCCTTCTTCATCCTCCCGCGCGGCCGGGGCAGCCTCGCCTGGATCGCCTTGCTGGCCCTCCTTGGCATCGTGCTCCTGAGCGGCCTCGGCCGCTGGTATCAGGCGAGCGGCGAAGCGCGCCCGCGCGGAACCCGCATCCTCCAGGCCGAGTCGACGCTACCGCTGCCTGCGGTCCGGCGCGCGCTCGCCGTCTTGATCGCGCTGATCTTCTCGAAATTCTTCTACCTCGCCAGCATCACGAACTTCTACATCTTCTACCTGATGGAGCACTTCCATCTCGCCACCGCCTCGGCGCAGGTCTGCCTCTTCGCCTTCCTCGCCGCGGTCGCGCTCGGCACTCTCGTCGGCGGTCCGCTCGGCGACCGGGTGGGGAGGAAATACGTGATCTGGGCTTCGATTCTCGGCGTTCTGCCCTTCACCCTCCTGCTTCCCTATGTCGGCCTCGGCCTCACCATCGCGCTCAGCATCCTGATCGGCCTCATTCTCTCCTCCGCCTTCTCCGCCATCCTGGTCTATGGAACCGAGCTGATGCCCGGCCGCATCGGCGCCATCTCCGGCCTTTTCTTCGGCCTCGCATTCGGCATCGCCGGCCTTGGTGCCGCCATCCTCGGCGCGGTCGCCGACTGGACCAGCATCGAGTTCATCTATCGCCTCTGCGCCTTCCTCCCCGCGATCGGGCTGCTCGCGGTCTTCCTCCCCGACGTCGGCAGCGACGGCCGCGCCCTTCGGGCCGGCCGCACCTGAACGTCGTCGGCGTTTCCGCCGGGGCAAGATATCTCCTAAGCTCGCGCCCATGAGCGACGACTCGAAACCCCTCGACTGCCTCCGCTGCCCTGCCTTCTGTTGCAAGATCGCAGGATATGTCGAGGTGAGCGAGTACGACATCCGCCGCCTCGCGAAATTCCTCGGCCTCACCAAAGGCGAATTCGAGGCGCAGCACATCGTCGAGCGCACGCGGCGGGGCAAGAAGCACATCAAGTCCGAGTTCGAGACCTGCCAGTTCCTCGACGCGAGGCGCCGCTGCACCGTCTATGCCGCCCGGCCGACCGACTGCCGCGGCTATCACTGCTGGGACGCCGAGGACCAGAGCGTCTATCGCGCCGCCGCCTTCGTCCACGTGCCGGTCCGCGCGCAGCAAAAGGAAGACCGAGAGAACCGCAAGTAAAGGCGAGGGGCTCGTGTACACCACCGCTTCCGCCCTGCTCGCAGCGCTCGCCGAGGCCGGCGTCTCCTTCCTCTTCGCCAATTTCGGCTCCGACCATCCGGCGCTGATCGAGGCGCTCGCCGAGGCAGCCGCAACCGGCCGGCCCCTGCCCGCGATCGTCACCTGCCCGAACGAGATGGTGGCGCTGAGCGCCGCGCACGGCGCCGCGCTCTTGACCGGCCGCGCCCAGGCCGTGCTCGTGCACGTCGATTGCGGCACCCAGGCGCTCGCCGGGGCCGTTCACAACGCCGCCCGCGGCCGCGCGCCGGTGCTCATCGTGGCCGGCCTCTCGCCCGCAACCCAGGAAGGCGAGCTCCGCGGCAGCCGCAACGAATTCATCCACTGGCTCCAGGACGTTCCCGACCAGCGCGGCATCCTCCGCGGCTACGTCAAATACGAGAACGAGCTCCGTTCCGGCCGCAACGCCAGGCAGATCATCCATCGTGCGCTCCAGATCGCCGAGAGCGATCCGAAGGGCCCGGTCTATCTCACCGCCGCGCGCGAAGTGCTCGAGGAAGAGCTTCCGCCCGCCATCCCGGGCGCCGCCCGCTTCGAGCCCATCTCTCCCGCCGCCCTCGCCGAGCCCGATCTCGACGCGCTCGCAACCGCGCTCCTCGCCGCCGAGCGCCCGCTCGTCGTCACCTCCTATCTCGGCCGCAACCCGGCCGCCGTCCCCGCCCTCGTCGCCCTCGCCCGGAACCTCGGCGCCGGCGTGCTCGAATCCGTGCCAAGTGCGATGAATTTCCCGACCGACGATCCCGCCTGGCAGGGCGTCTATTGGAACGAGCAGCGCCAGGATCCGATCCTCGCCGAGGCCGATCTCGTGCTGGTGATCGAGAGCGACGTGCCTTGGATCCCGACCGTCAACCGGCCTGCGGCCGAGGCGCGCATCTACCACATCGATGTCGATCCGCTGAAGGAACGGTTTCCTCTCTGGCACATCCCGGCCCGCCGCAGCTTCCGCGCAGACGCCGCGACCGCCCTTGCCCAGCTCGACCGCCGTCTCGCCGCGCGCCCGCCCGACCTATCCCGCCTCGCCGCCCGCCGCGCGCGCCTCGCCCGCCGCCACGCTGAGCGCGCCGCCGTCATAGCCGAGCGTGCGCGCCGACCCACGGACGAGATCACCCCCGAGTTCGCCATCGCAGCACTCCGCCCTTATATCGATTCAGAAACAATCATCCTCAACGAGGCGATCTCGAGCTACACACTCGTCAACGAGCATATCGGCCCGCTCAGCCCCGGCTCGTCCTTTGCGAGCGGCGCCGGCTCGCTCGGCTGGCACGGCGGTGCCGCGATCGGCGCCAAGCTCGCGCGGCCGGAGAAGACCGTCGTCGCGGTCGCCGGCGACGGCTCCTATCTCTTCTCCATCCCCTCGACGGTGCATTGGATGGCGCGCCAGTACCGCACGCCCTTCCTCACGATCGTCCTCAACAATCGCGGCTGGAAATCGCCGAAGCTCTCGACGCTGGCCGTCCACCCCTCCGGCTACGCAAGCCGCGCCAACGATCTCGGAGTCTCCTTCGATCCACCGCCCGACTACGCCGCCATCGCCGCCGCTTCCGGTGGTGCCTTCGCCGCGACCGTCCGCCATGCCGACGAGATGGACGCAGCCCTCGCTTGCGCCTTCCGCGCCGTGCGCCAGGAAAACCGCGCCGCCGTCATCGATATCTGGCTGGCACGATTGTGAGGGCTACAAGCTTCCGAACCCGGGAAGCCGGAGCGCCTTGTGGTCGAATGTCACCGTGCGCGAACACCCCGCCGCGGCGCCGAGCGCGCCGATGAGCGCGTCGGCAAATGAGCCGCGCCCCTCCTTGAGCGCCGTCATCGCGGTGAAAACCTCCTGCTCGCTTTCGACGACGAAGGCGTCCGCCTCGAGCATCCGCTCGATCGCCGCAGCGATTTCCATATCGCCGAGGCCGTAGGCCCGCTCGAGGACCCACGCCGTCTCGGCCACGACGACGACGCTTAGGAACCCGGGATCCTCCTCGCTTAGCCTCCGTTCGATCAGCTCGGTTGCGATCGGCGATTGAACGGGATCATCCTGCGCGAGGTAGCGAATGACGACGTTGGTGTCGAGCCCGATCACCGCCGTCCGCGGCGCGGCGCGCGCGCCGCCGCGCCGGCAGCAGCCGCTTCGGTCATCTCGTCGGTCGTCACGGGCCGCCGGCGCGGCCTGACGATGCCCCGCAGGACGCTGACCGGACGCTTCGGCAGGAGCACCACGCTGCCGTCCGGATGGAGGAAGAACTTCACCCGATCGCCCGGCTTCAGCCCAAGATGCTCCCGGATGGCTTTCGGAATCGTCGCCTGCCCCTTGGTCGTCAGAGCGGATTCCATCCTTCGTCCTTACCTTTCTCTAGAAGTAATACCGCCCCACGGGCCGATCAGTCAACGCCCCGCGATCCTTCCCGCCCCGAGAGGCAACACGAGAGGCAACAAGAGATTAGCACCATCGTCACACACCGGGCGCGAGCGCTGTCGCATCATCCGCCGGGTAACGGATGGGGACGGGAATGGCGAGACGGCCGCACGATCACGACCGTGAGCACGGACACGGCCATGGCCACAGCGAGGAGCCCGAGCCCAGGAGCCTGACGAAGCCGAGCGCAGTTGCCGGGCCGGTCTTCGCGCAGGCCGAGCCGACGCCGGATCCCGGGCATTTCGCCGTGCGCCACGCCTCGGACCGCGAAGCCTACCGCGAGATCGACGTGCTCAACCGCGAGCACAGGCTCGCTCCGATGCCCTTCCCTCCGCCGCGCGGCGGCCTCGAGCCGCGGCTCACGCTTGCCGACGTGCTCGACGGCGACCAGGAGACCATCGCCGCCATCGAGGCGGCCGGCCAGCTCGTCTTCCACACCGTCGGCGATACCGGCAGCACGCGCGGGCCGGAAACGCAGAACCTGGTCGCCGACAAAATGACCGCCGACTTCGACGACACCGACCCCAACGACGCGCCGCGCTTCTTCCTCCATCTCGGCGACGTCGTCTACAGTTTCGGCGAGGGCGCGTACTACTACGATCAGTTCTACGAGCCCTATCGCGACTATCCCGCGCCGATCATCGCGCTCGCCGGCAACCACGACGGGATGGTGGCGCCCGAATCGGGCGCGAAGACGCTCACCGCCTTCCTCGAAAATTTCTGCCAGGAGCACTTCGTCGTCACGCCGGAGGCGGGCGGGCTCTCGCGCACCGCGCAGATCGAGCCCGGCGTCTTCTTCACCTTCGAGGCTCCCTTTCTCCGCGTGCTGGCGCTCTACTCGAACACGCTCGAGGATCCGGGCGTGATCGCCGACGAGCGCATCGGCGACTCCCAGCTCCGCTTCCTCGAGGCAGCGCTTCAGCGCGTCAACGATGAAAAATTTGCGGGCGCGCTCATCATCGCCCACCACCATCCGGTCTACGTCGCCGACTCGCAGCACGGCGGCAGCCCCCGGATGGGCGAGCAGATCGACCAGATCTGCGACGAGGTCGGGGTGTGGCCGCATGCGGTCCTCGCCGGCCACGCGCATAACTACCAGCGCTTCACCCGCCGCCACGGGGGCATGCAGATCCCCTACCTGATCGCCGGTAACGGCGGCCACGGGCTCGCGCGCCTCTCCCGCCGCGGCAAGGTGCTGCGCACGCCCGCCGTCATCCCCGCCGCAGACGAGGGCGGCGACGAGATCATGCTCGAGAATTATGACGACCGGGACTACGGCTATCTGCGCGTGATCGTCTCGGCCGAGACCCTCCGCATCGAATACCACCCCGCAAGCGACGGCCCCTTCGCCAAGACACCCGACGATCTCGTCACCGTCGACCTCGCCTCGCGCACGCTCGCTTGACCCCAACCGGGCCGATCAAAGGCGCGCCAGCGCAACCACGATCTCGATCAGGATCAGCACGACGATAATGCCCTCCATCAGCGCCGCCCGCGCCGCCGAGGCCTCCTGGTAGAGGGCGGCGTACGTGTCGCGGATGATCGCGAGCTTGCGATCGACCGCCGCACCGAAGATCGACACACGGAAGAGGTCGAGCGCCGCTTCATAGACGCGCGCGAGATACACGTCCTCCGTCACCTTGAGCGCATTGTCCACCTTCTCGGTGAGCTCCGTAACTTCGGCCACCAAGCCCGAGAGCCGGCGCGCGAGATCGGCGAAGCGCCGTGAGGCCAAGAGCCGCGTCGTCCGCTGCGTCCGCTCGATGAGGTCGTACATGCGCGGCAGCTCGGCATCGAGAAGCTCGTCGTAATAGCGCATCTCGACGAGCTGCGCGTTCGCCACCTCGAGCACGTCGGCGACGTCCGAATCCTGCCGGGGCTCGTAGATGAAGGCCCGGTCCCAGGTCAGCACCGCCAGGTCGTCCGCGTAGTAGGAGAAGCGCTGCCGGAGCAGATCGGCCCGCGCCCCCTCCGACAGCGCCCTGCTCTCTCCCGAGAGCAGCGGGGCGAGGTCGATCCGGCTCCGCAGCGCCTCCGCCGTCAACTTCTCGTCGAACGAGGAGACGATGCCGATCAGATAGTCCTCCTCCACCGCCGACTCCGCGGGCCGCACCAGGGCCGGTGCGAACCGCCTCCGCACGTCCTCGAGCAGCCGCCCCCAGAGGTCCGCCCCCGCGCCCTCGTCGCGCAGGCTCCGATCCATCTCGTTCATCCGCTCGGCATAGTCCGCCCAGGCGAGATCGCCGGCCGGCACCTTCACCGCGAACGTGACGACACCGAAATCATAGAACCGTGCGGTCACCTCGGCGTGGAGGCTTGCCGTCGCGAGCGGCAGCGAAACCGGATCGAGCGGAAGTTCCACCGGCGGCACGCCGAACGAAACCGCCTCGGGGGGCGTGGCGCTGAGCCTCGCTCGCGTGCTCCCGCTCGGCGCGCGCTCCGTCCATAGCGTCTCGAGGGCCGACAGGTCGATCGCGTACGCGATGTCGAACAGGCGGTAGGCGACGATGCTCCCCGCAGCGACCCTCAGCTCCCGCTCGGCCTCTCTGGGATGCATGCGGCGGAGCTCCCTCACCTCACTCGGAAATTCCCGAACTGCCAGGGCGAGCTCGCATCCACGTCCTCCGGGAAGAGCACGCCGCGCCCGGAGAGCGGCGTCCAATCGCTGTAGGCACCCGCCATCTCGCCGAGATAGGGGAGTGCGACCTCGAGCACGCGCGCGTGGTCGATATGATCGGCCTCGACGATGCCGGCGCGCGGGTTCTCGATTGCCCACACCAATCCGCCGAGCACCGCCGCCGTCACCTGCAGGCTCGTCGCATTGTTGTACGGCACCTTCCGCCGCGCCTCCTCGATCGTGAGCCGCGAGCCGTACCAATAGGCATTGCGCGCATGCCCCATCAGCAGCACGCCGAGCTCGTCCATCCCGCGGGCGATCTCGTCCATCATCAGCCGCTGCCTCTCCTGAAGCTGCCACTCCTTCCCGGCCATCTCGTGCAAAGAGAGCACCGCGTCGTCGCAGGGGTGGTAGGCATAGTGCACGGTCGGCCGGTAGCGCACGGCGCCCGTCTCGTCGCGCCGCGTGTAGTAGTCGGCGATCGAGATCGATTCGTTGTGGGTGACAAGAAAGCCGTGGAACGGCCCCTCGAGCGGCGTCCAGCTCCGCACGCGCGTCCCCGCGCCCGGCCGCAAGAGATAGATCGCCGCACCGGTGCCGAACGCGTGGCGCCGCCCGTCCTCCGGCAGCGCAAGCTCGTGCGTGCCCCAGCCAAGCTCGGCCGGCTGGCGGCCCTCGCCCGCGAAGCCGTCGATCGACCAGGTATTCACGAACTCGCCCGGCTCCTTGGCGAGGTCGGCCGATTGCGTGTCGCGCTCGGCGATATGGATCACCTTCACGCCGAGCCGCTCGGCGAGCGTTGCCCATTCGTCCCGCCCGACCGGCGCCTCCGCTTCGAGGCCGGTGTCGCGGGCGATATTCAAGAGCGCCACCTTGACGAAGTGCGAGACGAGGCCGGGATTGGCGCCGTGTGTGAGCAGCGCCGTCGGCGCGTCCGCGGACCCCGCGCCGAGCGCCAGCGCGCTCTCGCGGAGCGCATAGTTCGAGCGCTCCGACGGCGTGAGCGAAGGATCCGTGTAGCCGCCCGCCCACGGCTCGATGCAGGTGTCGAGATAAAGCGCGCCCAGCTCGCGGCAGAGCCCGATCAGCGCGACCGACGAGACGTCGACCGAAAGGTTGAGCAGGAAATCGCCCGGTCCCAGGATCGGGATCAGCAGCTCGCGAAAATTCCCGCGCGTCAGCGGCGCGATCGTGATCGCCACGCCGAACTCCTTTGCCACCGCGTGGCCGCGCTCATCGGCGGTGAGGATACGGATGCGCTCGCGCGGCATGTCGATATGCTCGACGATCAGCGGCAGCACGCCCTGGCCGATGCTGCCGCAGCCGAGCATGACGAGCCGGCCGGCAAAGGGGATTTTTTTCACTCGATGTACTCCTTCCGGTCAGGCGGCGAGGGACGCGGGCCACGCGCTCGCCCCGAGCGGGGCATCCCGCACCGCGACGAGCCGCGCGCGATCGAAGCCGTTGAAGCCCGTGCGCAGGCACGCACCATAGGCGCCGAGCTGGCCGATTTCGACCCAGTCCCCCTCCGCCGCGTCGGCCGGCAGAAGGAACGGGCCGCGCATCGCATCCGCGCTGTCGCAGGTCGGCCCGAAGAACGAAAACCCGATCTCCCGCTCCGCAGGCGCCGGCCCGCCGGGACGAATGAGCCGCACCGGATAGCGGAAGCCGAGCGCACCTGCATCCGCCAGGCTGCCGAACACGCCGTCGTTGATATGGAGCGCCGCGCCGCGCCGGTGCTGGATCTGCACGACGACCGAGCCGGCCGCCGCCGCGAGCGCCCGCCCCGGCTCCGCCCAAAGCTCCGCGTCCGGCAGCCCGAGACACTCGAATCCCGCCTCGATCTCGGCGAGATAGGCGCCGAGCGGCACCGGCTCCATCCCCGGGTACGCCACCGGAAATCCCCCGCCGACATCGACGATCTCGATCGCCGCGCCCGCCCGCCGCACCACCCCGGCCACCTCGGCGAGTGCTGCCCGCCAGGCGAGCGGGTCGAGGCATTGCGAGCCGACATGAAAGGAAATCCCAAGCCGCGCCGCATGCGGCCGCGCCGCGCGGAGCAGCCTCGCGGCCGCCTCCTCATCGGCGCCGAACTTGCCCGAAAGATCGAGGACCGCGCCCCCCTTCGGCAGCGCCAGCCGCACGATCAACCCGAGCGCGCCGTCCACGCCCGTCGCCCCCACCTCGCCCAGGATCTTCGCCAGCTCCTCGAAGCTGTCGAGCGCGAAGTCCCTGACCGCGTGCCGCGCCCACGCCTCGCGGATCGCGCCCCGGGCCTTGACCGGATGCATGAAATGGATCGCCGCCTCGGGAAACATCTGACGCACCAGCGCGATCTCGCCGATGGATGCACAATCGAAATGATCTATTCCCCCCGCGCGGAGCGCGCGCAGCATCGCCGGCTCCGGGTTGCATTTGACGGCGTAGAGCACCTTGCCCGCGAACGCGGCGACGAACCCGCGCGCCGCTTCGCTCGCCGCCGCCGGGCGCAGGCAATGCACCGGCTCCTCCGGCCGCTCGCGCGCGATCAGCGCATCGACCGTGGGCAGAGGCTCGCTCGCGGCCGGAAAGCGACGTGCAAGCGGGGTGACGGCGGAACGGACACGGGTGAGGTTCATCGCGGCAATCCTCGCAGGCCTCCGCCGGTGCGCTCAGGGCGCGCCGGACGAGTGGGACGGAACAGAGGGAGAAAGAGCGGCGGCCCGGGCGCGCACGCGCCCCGGCTTCCGACTCAGACGAAGCTGCGAGAACTTCGCATCGCAGCGGACCGATCAGCCAACATAGGCGGCTCCCTAACGACCCCGGCCCACGTTGGCCGGCTCGACCGAAAAGGACGCGTTACGTCGTTGCTGTGCCCCGGACTTCTGCCTTGGGGCTCGCGGCACGTGCGATGCGTCAACCCTCTCGCCCAAATGAGCGAGGCGGGGGCGGGCTTATACGCACCCCGGCCGGAAATAGATATGCAAATTCGTCCGGGTTGCCAGACCCGAGATGCGGGCGCGATTTATCCGCCGCTCGCCGCCGCGCCGACCAGCGCAAGATACTCCCAGGCCATCGTGGCAGCCGCGAGCGCCGTGATCTCGGCCGTGTCGTAGGCGGGCGCGACCTCCACCACGTCGGCGCCCACGAAGGCGATCCCTCCGAGCCGCCGCAGGATCGCCTGCGCCTGCCACGAGGCGAGGCCGCCGATCTCGGGCGTCCCGGTCCCCGGCGCGAAGGCGGGATCAAGCGCATCGATATCGAAGCTCAAATATGCAGCCGCACCGCCGATCACCGCGCGGATCCGCCCCGCCACGCCCTCGGGCCCCGCCTCGTGCACATCGGCCGCGCTCAGCACCGTGACCCCGCGCCCGACCGTCCAGTCCATGACCTCCCGCTGCACCGGCGAGCGGATGCCGACCTGCACCATTCGCTCAGGCGCGACCAGCCCCTCCTCGATCGCGTGGTAGAACACCGATCCATGGGCGAAGCGCTGGCCGAAATTCTCGGGCCAGGTGTCCACGTGCGCGTCGAACTGCACCAGCGCCAGCGCCCCGCCGACGCGCCGCGCCAGCGCGCGCAGCAGCGGCAGCGTGATCCCATGCTCGCCGCCGAGCGCCACCAGATGGCGGATTCCTCCCGCCTGCTCCTCGATCGCGGCGAGCGAGCCCGGAATATCGCCGAGTGCCAGTCCAAAATCCCCGATATCGGCAAGCTCGAGCGCGGCCGGCTCGATGCCGAATTGCGGATGGGCACCGTCCACCAGCATCCGGCTCGCGCGGCGGATCGCCGCCGGCCCCTCGCGCGCGCCCGCACGGTTCGTCGTCCCGGCATCGAGCGGAATCCCGGCGACCACGAACGAAGCGTCCCGCCCGTGCCGGGCGAGCCCGAGAAAGCTCGGCGGAACGGCAAATGTCGGCACGCCGGTCATGCGCACGCTCCAGCTGGGCGCGGCACCCTGGCCGCCCCGCCGCGGCGTGGCAAGGCAGCCTCCTTCCTTGCGGGCCCGAGACCGTTCCGCCCATGATGGCCGCTTTCTGAAGGGACATGCCCATGCGTGCGATCCTGTCCGCCTTCGGACCCACCGAGCTCGGCTACGCCGCGCGCATCCTGGCCGCCTGCATCCTCGCCTATGGCGCCTCCCTGCTGCTCGGCTTTCCGGAAGGGTACTGGTCGCTCATCACCGTCGTGATCGTCGTGCAGCCCGACCTGCCGGGCACGGTGAGCGCGAGCCGCAACCGCATCATCGGCACGCTGATCGGCGCGGCGGTCGGCGCCCTCGCGCTCCTCGGGCGCGACCACGGGCTGCCGACCTTGCCGCTCTACGCCGCCGGCCTCGTCCCCCTCGTGCTGCTCACCGCCATCCGCCCCACGCTCCGCCTCTCCTGCATCACGCTCACGATCGTCGTCCTCGCGTCCGGCAGCGGCGCCACCATCATCCTGCCCATGCAGCGCGTCGCCGAGATCATCATCGGCACGCTCGCCGCTCTCCTCGTCTCTCTGGTCCATCTTTCGGCCCGCAGGGCCACCGCGGGCTCCGCCTGAGCGCACCCGCGCAGGGTCCCGCCGCCGGCCGCGCCGTGCCACAGTGGCCCATGGTCCGCGAGAACGAGATCCGCGCGGGCGAGATCGCCATCGATCCGCCGCCCGCCACCGATGCCGGCCTGGTCTTCATCGGCCGCATCGCCACGCCCTGGACGTCGCGCCTCACCGCGCCGCGCCAGGGCCGGCCCGACGGCCCGCTCTGTCGCATCGAGATTTTTCCCACCTGGGTGCCCGCGCTCGACGGGCTCGCGCGCTACCCGCGCGTCGACGTGCTCTACTGGCTGCACCTTTCCCGCCGCGACCTCGTGCGCCAAAGCCCGGCCAATGACGGCACGTCCCGAGGCACCTTCTCGCTGCGCTCTCCCGTGCGGCCCAACCCGATCGGCACGGCGATCGCCCATCTCGTCCGCATCGAAGGCCCGACACTCTTCGTTCGCGGCCTCGACTGCCTCGACGGAACCCCGCTCCTCGATCTCAAGCCCGACCGCACGCTCTTCACGCCGATCGCCCCGCCGCAGCCCGGAGACTTCGAAACCGCCTGAGTGCCGCCTCGTCGCCCCCGCCGCCTTGATCCGGGCGGCGTCGGAGCGGTAGCTTGTTCCGATGTCGGCTCATCTCAGGACGAACTTCGATGCAGGCCATGCGCCGGCCCGGCTCTACGGACATTACGCTGAGCGCACCAACCCTGCCTCTTCCCGCTCCGTCCGCATCACCGGGTATCTCTTCGTCGCAAATCGCTCTGGTCCTGGAGCGCCACACGCTGGTGATCCCGCCGTTCCAGTTGAAGCGAGGCCGTCCGACATTTCTTCACCGCACTGAGCTCCGGATCGACCTTCACACCATCGAGCCCGATCTCTACCGGGTGCACGCCGTCCAGGATTTCTGGAGCGAGGACGACAATCCGGATCTCACCCAGTGCATCGCCGGCATCTTCCTCGCCCGCCGCCGCGAGATCGGAACCTGGGAAGAGCCCGAACGCTGGCCGACGGAATGTCGCTTGCTCGCGGTCCTCGCGATCGTGGACACGCGCGCTTCCCCCTATCGCCTTGCCCCGCCCGCCGCCTGGCATCGCGAATGACCGATCCGGCCGCGATGAAGCCGGGCCCCGACGCCGACCAGCACGCGTTCGACGTCATCCAGCTGACGAACGAGCTTCCCACCGGCAAACTGGGCGGTGTCGGCACGGTGATCGACGGCCTGGCCAGCGGCTTGCGCAAGCTCGGCCTCAGCGTGCTCTGGTTCCTCGTCGACGAAGCCGCCGAACCGGGTAGAACCACGCCCTTTTCTCTCGAAGGTGCGATGGTCGAGGTCGGGACGCTCGCGGACCTGCGGCGATTCTCCGCCCCCGTCCTCCACATCCATTGCTATGAGCCGCATCAGCGATTGCTCGAGCTTTGTCGTGAGCGTCCCTCCCTCTACACGATCCATTCGCTGCTCAATTGGGAGGCCCGCTCCAACGACATCGATCTCACCCCGAGCATACGCTGGCAGGAGGCGCTGATCGGCGCCGCCGCGCGGGTCGTCGTCATCTCGGAGGCCGAGCGCTCGGCCTATTCCGCCCTCGGCTATCTCGATCTCAATCCCAATGTCTCTGTCGTTCCCAACGGGGTGCGCCGCGCCGGCACCTTCCGCTCGCCCCGCGGCACCGCCACGATCGGATTTTGCGGGCGTCTCGTGCCGCGCAAACGCCCCGAATATCCCCAGCTCATCCTCAAGGATCCCCATTTCGGCGCATGCCGGACCTTGATAGCGGGCCGCGGCTTCAGCCAATACGCGCGGGACCTGCTCGCCCGTGAGAGGCTCGACTCCCGCGTCGATTATCTCGGCTGGTGCGCCGGGCCACGGCTCGAAGCCTTCTACGAGCAGATCGACGTCCTTGCCGTTCCTTCGGTCTATGAGCCGTTTGGCCTCGCCGCCCTCGAGGCCGTGGCGCGCGGCATTCCGGTCGTCTGCCCGGGCTCGGGCGGCCTCATCGAGGCGCTCGGCGATCACGCCTATTACTACAAAGATACGAGCTACGAGGGATTCCAATCCGCGATGATACGCTGGATCCGCTCATCCGAAACCGAGCGCGACGCCAGGGCCAAGGCCGCCTTTCGCCATTACAACCAGAACTTCACGGAGGTGCACATGGCGCAATCCTACGTCCGGATCTACGCCGAGATGGCAGGCGGGCCCGCGTCCGGCGGAATCTCATCGATCAGGCAGCGGAACCCGAAATCGTCGAACCCGTCGTTCGGGGTCTGAAAGCCGCGATTGGAGGTCCGGACCTCGATCGCGATGGAGCGCCACGAGCCGCCGCGAACGACGCGTTTGTCCGTCTGATTCCGGTACACTTGCGGATCGACCGTCGGATCGACCGGCGAGCGCGTGCCATAGACCCCCTCCTCGTACCAATCGGCGATCCACTCCCACGCGTTTCCGATCATGTCGCAAAGATTGAAGCCATTTGGCGGAAAGGTCGCGACGGGCGAGCTGCCCTTCCGTTTCTCGTCATAGTTGGCCTGCTCCGCGGTGATCGACGGGCCCCACGGGTAGATCTGGTCGTCGATGCCGCCGCGCGCGGCGTATTCCCATTGCGCTTCGGTCGGCAAGCGCCCGCCCACCCACGAGCAGTATTCGCGCGCCCGCCCCCACGAGACATTGACAATCGGGTGATCGGGCTCGGACCAGTTCGGATTGTCCTTCGGCGGGCGCGGCATTTCCACGCGCCGCGCCGCAGCGAAGCGGCGGAACGCCGCCACGGTCACCGGCGTGCGCCCAAGCCAGAAGCCGCGCCTGATCTCCACGGGATGGTGCGGCTTCTCATCGTCGTACCGTCCGTCCGAGACATTGTCCCCCGGCACGCGCCCCATCCAGAACTTGCCCGGTGGCACCCATACATAGTCGCACCCGGCCTTGCGGTTGATGCGGACCGTTCCGGCGGGCAGGCTCGCCACCGCCGCGTCCCCGCCTTCCTTCGTGGCCAGGTCGCGCTCGATGCGCTGCAGCAATCGATCAACATCGGGATGAAATGTCTCGTGATCGACCTCCATCGCCTGGAGCTCCGGCAATCTCACCAGTTCGCCCGGCAGTGCGGCCGCCGGCGGAATTTGCGCATCCTCGACCAGCAGCGGAATCACCAGCAGATCGCGGCTCAGCGCGGCGGCGACTTCCACCCGCACCCAATCGGCCGGCTGGTCGACCCGGCGCCTTCCGTACTCGTCGGCCGCGGTCAACCAGTTCCGGCCGATGACGACGATGAATACGGAGCAGGAAGCCAGGGTCGCATCGATGATTTCGGCGAAATCCTC
>DATJTV010000253.1:0-11548 GCA_035503055.1 Acetobacteraceae bacterium | reverse complement strand
GCTCGGGCGGCTGCACGAGATACTCGAATCCAGGGGACCCGGGATCGGGGCGCCGACCCTCTTCGCCGCCAGCCTGCTCGCGCGCCTGAAGGGGCCGGTGCTTTGGTGCCATGGTGGGCAGGACCTGTTCCCGGACCTCTTCCCGCCGGGTCTTGCCGGCGTCGGGCTTTCCCCCGACCGCGTGATCCACGTCGCGGCCGGCGAGCAGAAGACCGTCCTGCTCGCCATGGAGGAGGGGCTCCGCAAGCCCGGCCTCGCCGGCGTGGTGGAGGAAATCTCCTCATTGCCGATGCTCGCCTCGCGCTCGCCGCCTTTGCCTCCGGGACGCTCGCGCTTGCGCTGCGCTGCCCAACGGGGAAGGAGCCGGAGAGGGAAGAGCACACGCCCTCCGCCGCGGCGACGCGCTGGCGCGTCCGGCCGCTGCCTTCGCCGCCGGCCGGCATGGGCCTCCGCCGCACGCTCGCCGCTCCTCGATGGCGGCTCGAGCTGCTGCGCTGCCGCGGCGCGGAGGCGGCCGCGAGGGTCGTGGCGGCGCCTGATGCGGCGGGTCGTCTCGATCTGGTTGCCGTTCTTCCCGACCGAGCGGCTGCGCGGCTCCGAAAGGGCGCTCGGGCCCGCGCCTGAGACTCCCTTCGTTACCGTCCGGCCGGAGGGCAACCGGAGGGTGGTTGGGGCTGCCGACAGGGCGGCGCGCGGGCTCGGCGTGCGGCCCGGCATGGCATTGGCGGAGGCGGAGGGTTTCGCCCCCGGCCTCGCGACCACTCCTGCCGATCCCGCGGCGGAAGAGGCGGCATTGCGGCGGCTCGCCGCCTGGTGCCTCCGCTACGCCCCGCTTGCCGCGGCCGATCCTCCCAACGGGCTTCGGATCGACGCGGCGGGGGCGGCGCATCTCTTCGGTGGCGAGGCGGCGATGCTCACCGATCTCTGCGCCCGCCTCGCCCGCGCGGGTTTTTCCGCCCGCGCGGCGATCGCCGACACGCCGGGAGCGGCGCATGCGCTCGCCCGCTACGGTACGGCGGAGACGATCCTCGTGCCGCCGGGCGGGCAGGAGGCGGCGCTCGCGGAGCTGCCGCCGGCCGCGCTCCGCCTGAGCGAGGAGGATGCCTCGCTGCTGGTGCGCCTCGGCATCACGCGCATCGCGGCTCTGGCCGCCCTCCCGCGCGGGCCGCTCGCCCGTCGCTTCGGCGCTTCGGTGCTCCACCGCCTCGAGCAGGCGCTCGGCCGCATCGCCGAGCCGATCACGCCCATGACCCCGCCCGCCATGCCGGAAGTGCGGCTCGCCTTCGCCGAACCGATCGCAACGCCCGAGGCGCTCTCCCATGCGATCGCCCGGCTCGCGGAAGGACTCTGCCGGCAGCTCGAGCAATCGGGAAAAGGCGCGCGCCGGCTCGAGCTTTTCTTCGCACGCATCGACGGGGCGGTCGCTGCGGTGCGTATCGGCACCGCACGGCCCGTGCGCGACGCGGGGCATCTCGCGCGGCTGCTTGCGGAGCGGCTGGAGGAGGCCGATCCGGGTCTCGGCGTCGAGGCGATGCGGCTTCAGGTGCCGCTCGCCGAACCGCTCGGCCCCAGGCAGACGGCAGCCGCTTTTCCAGGCAAGGCGAGCGAGGAGGCGGATCTTTCGCCGCTCGTCGATCGGCTGGCGAACCGCCTCGGCGCGGCGCGGCTCTACCGGGCCGCGCCGGTCGAAAGCGACGTGCCCGAGCGCTCGGTCCGCCGCGTTGCGCCGCTCGCCCTGCCGAGCGGGAAAACCTGGCCGCCGCGCCTGCCGCGGCCGGCCCGGTTGCTCAGCCGCCCCGAGCCGGTCAGCGCCGTGGCCCTTCTCCCCGACCATCCACCCGCGCAGTTCGTCTGGCGCGGCCGGCGCCACCGCGTTGCCGCCGGCGACGGGCCCGAGCGCGTGTTCGGCGAATGGTGGCGGAGCGATGCCGAAACCTTCGCGGTGCGCGAGTATTTCCGCGTCGAGGACGAGAACGGAAGTCGCTACTGGCTGTTCCGCCGCGGCGACGGTGCCGACCTCGCGACCGGCGATGGTAGCTGGTTCCTGCATGGTTTTTTTTGAGTGCTCCGGCATGCCCCAGGAAATCTTGTCCGAAATGCTTTCCCCCGCGACGCCCGAGGAGATCCGGGAATCCCTCTCCTTCGCGCTCCGTTACGAAGGCCGTCGGCGCGTCCATCACGCCGACGAGGTGATGGCGCGCATCACGGCCGAGCGCCTGCTCGCCCACCTGGCGCGCTCGGGCTACGTGGTGATGAAGCGCCCGGCGGCGGCGGCACCCACCACGCGGTGCTTTCCCGGGAGCGGTGCCGATGAAGCCGGCCCGTGATGCCCGGCTGCGCCGCGCTTCAGGTCACCACCAACTGCAGCTTCCTGCGCGGCGCTTCGCATCCGGAAGAGCTTTTCTCCGAAGCCGCCCGCCTCGGGATTCCCGCACCCGGCATCACCGACCGCGCGACGCTCGCCGGCATGGTGCGCGCGCACCAGGCAGCCACGGCCACGGGAGTTCGCCTCGTCGTCGGCTGCCGCCTCGAGCTCGAGGATGGAGCGGAGAAAAAGACCGTCCTCGTCTATCCGACCGATCGCGCCTCCTATGCGCGGCTCTGCCGGCTGCTCACGCTGGGCAAGACCCGGGCAGGGAAGGGCGCCTGCCTTCTCTCCTGGGACGATCTTGCCCAGTCCGGCGAGGGGCTGCTCGTCGTCCTCGTTCCGGATGAGCTCGGCGTGGCGCTCGACCGCGCGCTCGCCCGCCTCGCCGCCGATTTTCCCACCCGCGCCTATCTCGCGCTCACGTTCCACCGCCGGCCGAACGACGCCGCGCGCCTCGCCCGCCTTGCCGAAGCGGCGCGGCGGGCGAGGATTTGTCCGCTTGCCGTCAACGATGTTCTCTACCACGCGCCGGAGCGGCGGATCTTACAGGACGTGCTCACCGCGATCCGCGAGAAATGCACGATCGACGCGGCGGGATTCCGCCGCGAGCGGTTCGCCGAGCGGCATCTCCAACCGCCCGCCGAGATGGCGCGGCTCTTTTCCCGCCATCCCGAGGCGATCGCCCATACGGCGGAGATCCTCGAGCGCTGCCGCTTCTCGCTCGCCGAGCTTCGCTACCAGTACCCGAAGGAGGTCTCGGTTCCCGGCCGCACGCCGCAGGAGGCGCTCGAGTGTCTCGTCGCGGAGCACGCGCGGCTGCGCTACCCGGCTTTCGTGCCCGAGGATGTCTCGCGCCAGCTCCGCCATGAGCTCTCGCTGATCGCCGAGTTCGGCTACGCGCCCTACTTCCTCACCGTCCACAATATCGTCCGCCACGCGAGGGCGCACGGCATCCTTTGCCAGGGGCGCGGCTCGGCGGCGAATTCGACGGTCTGCTACGTGCTCGGCATCACCAGCATCGATCCCGCCCGCTCGGGCCTGCTCTTCGAGCGCTTCGTCTCCGCCGCGCGCAAGGAGCCACCCGACATCGACGTCGATTTCGAGCATGAGCGGCGCGAGGAGGTGATCCAGTGGGTGTTCGGCACCTATGGCCGCGACCGCGCCGCCATCACCGCCATCGTTATCCGCTACCGGCCGCGGAGCGCGCTCCGCGATGTGGGCAAGGCGATGGGGCTCGGCGAGGAGCGGATCGCCGCTCTGGCCGGGGAGATTTGGGGCTCCGGCGAGGAGGAGCTGGCCGCGGCGCCGACGGCCGCCGACCGCCGAGTTCGCCTCACGTTCGACCTCGCCCGCGCGCTGATCGGCTTTCCCCGCCATCTCTCGCAGCATCCCGGCGGCTTCGTCCTGACCGAGGATCGTCTCGACGATCTCGTGCCGATCGAGCCCGCCGCCATGGCAGAGCGGCAGGTGATCGAGTGGGACAAGGACGATATCGACGCGCTCAACTTCATGAAGGTCGATGTGCTCGGCCTCGGCATGCTGGGGTGCCTCCGCCGCGGCTTCGAGCTGCTCGCCCGGCATCGCGGTCTTGCGCTCGATATCGCGAGCATCCCGTCCGAGGATCCCGCCACCTACGAAATGATCAGCCGGGCGGACACGATCGGCGTTTTCCAGATCGAGAGCCGCGCACAGATGGCGATGCTGCCGCGGCTCGCGCCGCGCACCTTCTACGACCTTGTGATCGAGGTGGCGATCGTCCGCCCCGGCCCGATCCAGGGCGACATGGTGCATCCCTATCTGCGCCGCCGCCAGGGGCTCGAGCCACCGGACTCCCCGACCCCGGAACTGAAATCCCTACTCGACCGCACGCTTGGCGTGCCGCTCTTTCAGGAGCAGGCAATGCGCGTTGCGATCGTCGCCGCCGGCTTCACGCCCGCGGAGGCGGACGCCCTCCGCCGCGCGATGGCGACCTTCCGCTTCACCGGAAGCATCGTGAACTTCCGGGAGAAATTCATCGGCGGCATGGTAGGCAACGGCTACACGCGGGACTTCGCCGAGCGCACCTTCCGCCAGCTCGAGGGGTTCGGCTCCTACGGATTTCCGGAGAGCCACGCTACCTCCTTCGCGCTCCTGGCCTATGCGAGCAGCTGGCTCAAATGCCATCACCCGGACGTCTTCTGCGCCGCGCTGCTCAACAGCCAGCCGATGGGCTTCTACGCGCCCGCGCAGATCGTGCGCGACGCGCGCGCGCACGGGATCGAAATCCGCCCGATCTCCGTCAATTCCTCCGACTTCGATTGCACGCTCGAATCGAGCGGCGGACGCTGTTTCGCCATCCGGCTCGGCTTTCGGATGGTGAAGGGTTTCTCCGACGCCCACGCCACGCACCTGATCGAAGTGCGCGGCAAAAAACATTTCTCTAACGTATCCGAATGCTTCGAGCGCACCCGCATCCCTCCCGCCATCCTCGAGCATCTCGCTGACGCGGACGGTTTTTCCGATCTCGGCCTCGACCGTCGCCAAGCGCTCTGGGCGGTGCGCGCGCTGGCCGCCTCACCCCTGCCGCTCTTCGCGACCGCCGGCGGGGAAAGCGTGCCCGAGCCCGCACCCATGCTCGCCCCGATGCGCGAGAGCACGGAAGTGGCGGAGGATTACCGCACGACCGGGCTCAGCCTGCGCCGCCATCCGCTCTTCTTCCTCCGCCGCGCGCTCGCGGAAAGCGGCGCCGTGCCGTGCGCGGACCTCGCCGCGAGTCGCGAAGGAAGGCGCCTCACGGTGGCCGGCCTTGTCCTGCTCCGCCAGCGTCCCGGCAGCGCCTCGGGCGTCATCTTCATGACGATCGAGGACGAGACGGGAGAGGCCAATCTCGTCGTCTGCCCGATGTCTTCGCCCGCCAGCGCCGGATCGTGCTGGCCGCCTCGCTGCTCGCCTGCACCGGCCGGGTGCAGCGGGAGAAGAGCGTAATTCACGTCATCGCTGACCGGCTCTGCGATTTTTCCTCCCTGCTCGCCGGTATCGGAAACGAATCATTGAAAATCCCGGCGCGGAGCTTCCGCTGACCAGCCAGGGGGCTTTGCCCCCTGGACCCCCAGCAAGGGGCGCCGCCCCTTGCCCGGGTCCAGGGCAGAGCCCTGGCCTGGTTTCGTCTTTCCCTTAGCCTCGCCCGACGAACGGCATCTTGGTCGCCATCACGGTGACGAACTGCACGTTCGCCTCCGCCGGCAGGCCGGCCATGAAGAGTACCGTCTTCGCCACGTTCTCGACATCCATCAGCGGCTCGGGCCGCACGCTGCCGTCGGCCTGCGGCACGCCCTGAGCCATGCGCGCGGCGAGCGGCGTCAGGGCATTGCCGATATCGATCTGTCCACAGGCGATATCGTATTTCCGCCCGTCCAGGCTGATCGACTTGGTGAGCCCGGTAATCGCGTGCTTGGTCGAGGTGTAGGGCGCGGAGTTCGGGCGCGGCGCATGCGCCGAGATCGAGCCGTTGTTGATGATGCGCCCGCCCATCGGGTCCTGAGCCTTCATCATCCGGAAGGCCGCCTGGGCGCAGAGGAAGCAGCCGGTGAGGTTGGTCGCGACGACGCGGGACCATTGCTCGAAGCTGAGCTCGTCGAAGCCGATCGGCGGCGTGCCGCTGCCGGCATTGTTGAAAAGAAGATCGATCCGGCCGAATTTCTCCTGCACGGCGGCGAACAGCGCGTCGACCGAGGCAGGATCGGTGACGTCGGTCGGAACCGCGAGCACCTTGGCGGCGGGGCCGGCGAGCGCCGCCGTCTCCGCGAGCGCGTCCTTGCGCCGCCCGGCGAGCGCGGTCGTGTAGCCTTCGTGCGCCAGCGCCACCGCCACGGCCCGGCCGATGCCGCTGCCCGCACCCGTCACCACCGCAACCTTTTCGGCCATGGACTTCCCTCCGGTCTCGATCGCGGGCACGCTAACCGATGCGCTTCGGCCCGGCTACCCGGGCAGACGCGCATCAATCGTGGGGAGGAGACGCATGCGCATCGGCTTCGTCGGGCTCGGCACCATGGGCAAGCACATGGCGGCCAATCTGCAGCGGGCCGGACACCAGCTCGCGGTGCACGATGTCCGCCGCGAGGCGGCTGAGGGGCATCTCGCCGCCGGTGCCACCTGGGCCGCGACGCCGCGCGAGGCCGCAACGGGGGCGGAGGTCGTCTTCACCTCGCTTCCCGGCCCGCCAGAGGTGGAGGCGGTGGCGCTCGGCGCGGACGGTATCATCGCCGGGATGGCGTCGGGTGCCGCTTATTTCGATCTATCAACGATCGCGCCGTCGCTCGTGCGCAAGCTCCACGCCGCCTTCGCCGAGCGCGGGCTGGCGATGCTCGACAGCCCGGTGAGCGGCGGCCCGGGCGGGGCGGAGTCGCGGAAAATGGCGATCTGGGTGGGCGGCTCCGAGGACGCGTTCGCCCGCTTCAAGCCGGTGCTCGACGCGATGGGCGACCAGGCGCGCTATATCGGCCCGATCGGCTCGGCGAGTGTCGCCAAGCTCGTGCACAATTGCGCCAATTACGGCGTGCTTACGGTGCTCGCCGAGGTCTTCACCTTGGGCGTCAAGGCGGGCGTCGAGCCGCTCGCGCTCTGGCAGGCGGTGCGCCAGGGCGTGCTCGGCCGGCGCCGCACGCTCGACGGCCTGATCGACCAGTTCCTGCCCAACCGCTACGATCCGGCTGCCTTCGCGCTCCGCCTCGCGCACAAGGACGTGGCGCTGGCGACCGCGCTCGGGCGCGAGCTCGGCGTGCCGATGCGCCTTTCCAACCTCACCCTCGAGGAGATGACGGAGGCGATGAATCGCGGCTGGGCGGCGCGGGATTCGCGCGTTTCGATGGTGCTCCAGGAGGAGCGCGCCGGCGTTGCAATCGAGGTCGATCCCGAGGCGATCAGGAAGGCCGTCGCGGCGGCGTAGGGCCGGGCGTCGTCGTCAGGTGAGGAAGCTCCCGCCGTTCACGTGGATGGTCTGGCCGGTAATGTAGCCGCCTTCCGGCCCGACGAGCAGCCGGACCATCGCCGCAATCTCCTCGGGACGTCCCTTGCGCGCGAGAGGCACGCCGCCGACGCCGAGCCGCTTCGGCATCGGCCCCGCCGAGGCGCCGCGCACCGTGTCGATGGTGCCCGGGGCGACGGCGTTGCAGGTGATGCGATGCGGGGCGAGCTCGATCGCGAGCGCGCGCACCAGCCCCTCGAGGCCGGCCTTGGCGGCAGAGACGTGGCAGCGATTCGGCGTTCCAACATGGTTCGAGATGCCGGAGAGCCCAACGATCGCCCCGCCGCCGCGACGGATCATGTGCGGAACGACCGCCTTGGCCATGAGGAATGCGCCGTCGAGCGAGACCGAGAGGATCTCGCGCCATTCCGCGAACGACATCTCGAGGAACTTCGTCTGCCGCCTGAGCCCGGCGTTGCTCACCAGGATATCGATCCCGCCGGTCGCGGCCGCCGCCGCCTCGACCATCGGCGGCACTGCGGCGGGGTCGGAGGCGTCGCCCATCGCCGCGATGGCCTTGCCGCCCGCCGCCGCGATCTCACGGACCACCTCATCCACCGCCGCGCGATCGCTCCTGCCGTTGACGATGAGGGTTGCGCCGTCCGCGGCCAGGCATCGCGCGATCTCCCGGCCGATGTTCTTGCCCGCGCCGGTGACCAGCGCGACCTTGCCCGCGAGCGGGCGATCCTGTTCCACGGCCGCCATCCGTTCAGCCGGTGTATTCGAGGATGTGCATGCCAGCACCCCAGCGGTCGATGAGGTAGAGCAGGCCGCGCTCGTCCCTGCCGATATCGTTCGACTGGATCGCTTTCTGTGTGGGCGGGCAGGCGGGCACGTAGTAGCCGAGCTCGCGCGGGCGGAGCGGGTCGGCGACATCGACGGCGCGCAGCCCGGCGTTGAAGTAGGTGAGGAAGACGATGTTCGCGAGATGGCCGTCGGAGGGGATGGTCTCGAGGATGTTGTGGGCGCCGAAGCGACCGCCGCGGTGGAAGTATTTCTCGCGGTCGGGGAAGAAGGTGGCGATCGGCAGCGGGTTCGTCTCGTCGCGGATGTCGAGGATCCACATGAACTGGCTGTCCCAGTAGTTCTGCTTCGCGCGCGCCTCGTCGGTGACGACCAAATAGGGCCGGTCGCCGATCGGCCAGGCGGTGTGGGTCGAGCCGACGAAGGGCGGTGACCATTTGACGTGGCCGACGAGGCGCATGTCGGCGAGGTTCGTGCAATCGATGATCGCGACGCCGCCGCCCCAGAAGGCGGCAAACATGCGGTTGCCGCGGATCATCGGTGGGCCGTGCAGCGTGCAGGCGGTCTCGGCCGGATGGGGGTCGTTGGCCGCGCCCTCGCCCTCCGATTTCTGCCAGGGCAGGCCCCAGATGCTGACGATCTCGGGCTTGAGCGGATCGGAGATGTCCATCGTCCAGATAACGCGGCGGTTCCAGCCCGGCGCGTCGTTGGGGAAGAAGGCGAGTCTTCGCGCGTTATCAACGCCGAAGCGGTGCGGGCCGCTGCCGGGCATGTCGTAGAAGCCGACCTCGCGCGGCTCGTGGGCGATGGAGATGTCGAAGATATAGAAACCGGCACGGGCGTTCCGCTCGCCGACGAGCCGCTCGGCGTTGACGTAGAGGAAGTCGGGGTCAACGGCGCGAAGCTTGTGCATGTGGATGCCGGGCGGGGCGCGGAATTCGAAGACCTTCTTAGGCGCGCGCGGATCCCGGACATCGTGGACGGTGAAGCCTTCGGCGCCGTGGAAGGAGGAGCCGCCGACGGCGCCGACATAGGCGTGGCCGCGGCGGATCTCGACCAGACTGCCGCCGCCGAAGGCAGCAGTTGGGTCATGGCCGATCAGGCGAAAGTTCCAGGCTTCCTCGCCGGACATATTTCCTCCAGACGGTGCATCCCGAGGGGGGGAGCGCCGAGCAGAGTGCCGGGCGGGCGGCCTGGGCTCAAGCGGAGGGTGGCGCGGCATGGGCGAATGGTCGGTGCACGAGGTCGCTCCCACGCTCGAGGTGGCGGTGGAGCGCGAGATGCCGGCGCTCGGCGCCGCACTCGAGTGCGAGATCGAGGAATTGTGGGCGGAGGCGCAGGTGAGGCTCGGCGGCGCGCTTTTCAACGGGCGCGTGTTCAGCGCCGACCGGATCGCGCCGCGCCGAGTGACCGGACATTTCACCGAGTTCCGCCGGATCGTGGCCCAGGTGGCGCGGCCGGCGCTCTTCCGCGCGCTGGGCTTGAGGCCGCTCGCGGTGAACGGGGTGGTGCGGCTTCGCGACGGCATCCTGATCGGGCGGCGGAGCGCGCGCACGGCGTATCAGGCGGGGAAGTGGCAGATGCCGCCTGCCGGCAGCGTCGATCCGGGGGCGGCGGACGCGGAGGGACGAATCGACCTTGCGGCACAGCTCATCAAGGAGCTGCGCGAGGAGGTGGGGATCACGGCCGAGCCGCAATGGGTGGGGGCGCCGATTTGCATCGTCGAGCATCCGGGAAGCCATGTGCTCGATGTCGGGATTCCCGTTTCCGTGCCAATGAAGGGGGCGGCCGCGCTTGCCCTGCACGCGCGTCTCGGCGACGGCGAATACGATCCGATGCGGGTGGTCGCGGAGGCGGATTTTCCGGCCGTCCTGGTGGAGCTCGGCGAGGCGGTGGTACCGCCGGCGGCGATATTCCTCGCCCGGCTCGGGGTGCTGTGAGGCGGGGCGCTCAGGCCCCGACGGCGGTGGTGGGGAGCTGGCCCGTGCGCAGCATATGCGAAGCGGCGCGGCGTACCGCCTCGAGCGAGGGCCATTCGCTCCGATCGAGGTCGCCCACGCGCGGATCGACCGCGATGAAGCGGAAGCTCTCGCCCTCGGGCGAAGGGGTGCGGATGGCGGCCCCGGCAAAGGTGCCGGCCACGTCGATGACGTAGGACTGCATCATGGCGCTTCTCCTCCCTCGAGCGTGATCGCCTGCGGCGGCTGAACCGGCGGCGTTCGATCACGCGTGAAAACAATGAGCGAGAGCGGGACGGTTGAGCGTATCCCGCTCCGGTGAGCTGCGGGCGGGCCAGTATGTCGGCAGGGCCCGGCGGCACGACAAGTGGGCCCTCTTGCCCAAAATTGTGTTAAATTCGCGAGATGATTGCCGCTCGCGGCCTCAGCAGTCGGGGCCGCGCATAGTAAGCCCGACCACCTTGCCGCCGCGGATATCGAAGGTGCTTTCGCACCCGCGTGCGACGACGATGGGCGGAGCCCAGCCCCAGCCCCAACCGGGACCCCACGTGCCCCATGCGGGCGCGCCGGCGGAAAAGCCCGGAAGAAGCTCGAGATGGCGGTCGTCGTAGGCGAGGAAGGTCTCGTCCTTGAGGGCGAAGGTGCGGGTGGGCACGCCGAGCTGGCGGACGAGATCGGCCTCGCTCTGGCCGACGAAGGAGGCGAGGTAGGCGCGGCGCTGCAAAAGCGCGTGGTCGGTGCAGGCGCCGAGGAGAACGAGGAGGGCGAGGCACGCGAGGCGGCGCATGGCGCGCAAGATGGGGCGCGCGCGTAGGGATGTCACGGCGGCTCCGCTGAAGGGAGCCAGAGCACGTCGGCGATGCGCGGCGCGCTGGCGGCGATCATGGCGAGCCGGTCGAAGCCCATGGCGATGCCCGACGAGGGTGGGAGGCCGAGTGCGAGGGCGGCGAGGAGATCCTCGTCGATCGGCCAGTCGGGGCCCGTGCTGGCGTGGCGGCGGGCGCGGTCGGCGGCGAAGCGGGCGCGCTGCTCGTCCGCGTCAGTGAGCTCGACGAAGGCGTTGGCGAGCTCGATGCCGCAGAGGAAGAGCTCGAAGCGCTCCGCGACGCGGGGGTCGGCGGGGTCGCGGCGGGCGAGAGCGGCCTGCGCGGCGGGCCAGTGGGTGAGGAAGGTGGGATGCGCGCGGCCGAGACGCGGCTCGACTCGCGCGAGGAGGAGGCGGAAGAAGAGATCCTCCCAGCTTTCTTCGGGGCGGAGCGTGGTGCCGGCGGCGGCGGCGAGGGAAGGAGCGTCGTCGGCGGTGGCGAGGAGGTCGGCGCCGACGTAGCGGGAGAAGGCCTCGGCGAGGGTGAGGCGCTCAAAGCAGGAGAGGTCGGTGGTGACCCCGCGGCAGGTGACGGAGGGCGGCAGGACCGCGCGAAGGAATGAAAGAGTCTCGGCGATCAGGCTGTCGAGGTCGGCGCCGGGGCGGTACCA
>DATJTV010000252.1:0-2414 GCA_035503055.1 Acetobacteraceae bacterium | reverse complement strand
CGTCGCGATCGCCTGCATCGGCGGCGGCTCGAACGCGATGGGCCTCTTCCATCCCTTCCTCGACGATCCCTCGGTCCGGCTGATCGGCGTCGAGGCGGCGGGCGAGGGGCTCGATTCCGGCCGCCAGGCCGCGAGCCTGCTGCGTGGCCGCCCCGGCGTGCTGCACGGCAACTGCACCTATCTCCTGCAGGACGAGGACGGGCAGATCCTCGAGGCCCATTCCATCTCGGCGGGGCTCGACTACCCCGGCATCGGCCCGGAGCATTCCTGGCTGCACGACATCCACCGCGCCGAGTACGTCGCCGCGACCGACGAGGAGGCGCTCGGCGCCTTCCAGCTCTGCGCGACGACCGAGGGCATCATTCCCGCCCTCGAGCCCGCGCACGCGCTCGCCCATGTCATGAAGATCGCGCCCGCGATGGGCGCCGATGAGATCATCCTCATGAATCTCTGCGGCCGCGGCGATAAGGACATCTTCTCGGTGGCCGATCGCCTCGGGGTCCGGCTTTGAGCCGCATCGCCCAACGTTTCGCAAGCCTCCGCCGCGCCGGCCGCGGCGGGCTCATCCCCTTCCTCGAAGCGTTCGACCCGGACGGGCAGACGAGTGCGGCCATGCTCGCCGGCCTGCCGGCGGCGGGCGCGGACCTCATCGAGATCGGCGTGCCGTTCACCGATCCGATGGCGGACGGGCCGATCATCCAGGCCGCCGGCCGCCGCGCGCTCGACGCGGGGGCGACGCTCCGCGGCACGCTCGCCATGGTCCGCAATTTCCGCGCGAATGACGCGGACACGCCGATCGTCCTCATGGGCTATCTCAACCCGATCCTCGCCTACGGAACCGAGCCCTTCGCCCGCGACGCCGCTGCATCGGGCGTGGACGGGCTGATCGTCGTCGATCTCCCGGCCGAGGAAGCGGGCCTGCTTCTGCCGCACGCCAAGGCGCACGGGCTCGACGTGATCCGCCTCGTCGCCCCCACCACCGACGATGCGCGGCTTCCGAAGGTGCTCGAGGGAAGCTCGGGCTTCGTCTATTACGTCAGCATCACCGGCATCACCGGCACGCGGAGTGCGACGGGCGCGGAGCTCGCGGCGAACATCCCGCGCCTCCGCCGCGTCACAGATCTCCCCATCGCGGTCGGCTTCGGCGTCAAGACGCCGGCCCAGGCCGCCGAAGTCGTGCAGATCGCCGACGCCGCCGTGGTCGCCTCCTCGCTGATCGCGACGCTGGCCGCCTCGCTCGACGCGAAGAGCCGCGCCGGCCCCGACACGGCCGCGCGCGTGCTCGCCGATGTGCGCGCGCTTTCTTCAGGCGTGCGCGGCGCGCGGCTTGCTGCATGAGCTGGCTCTCGGAATATGTGCGGCCGAAGATCCGCACGCTGCTCGGCAGGCGCGAGGTGCCGGAGAATCTCTGGCACCAATGCCCCGCCTGCCAGCAGATGATCTTCCATCGCGACCTCGAGAAGAGCCTCAAGGTCTGCCCGCATTGCGCGCATCATCTGCGCGCCACCGCCGCCGAGCGCCTCGGCTGGACGTTCGATGCGGGCGAGTTCACGAGGATCGAGCTGCCGAAAGTCCCCGCCGATCCGCTCCGCTTCCGCGACCAGAAGCGCTATTCCGAGCGTCTGCGGGAGGCGCGCGAGAAGACCGGCCTCGATGACGCGCTCATCGTCGCCCACGGCACGATCGGCGGGCACAAATCCGTCGTCGCCGCGATGGAGTTCTCCTTCATGGGCGGCTCGATGGGGGCCGCGGTCGGCGAGGGGATCGTCGCCGCGGCGCGACTTGCCACGCTCCAGCAGGCGTCCCTCGTCGTCTTCACCGCCTCGGGCGGGGCGCGCATGCAGGAAGGCACGATCAGCCTGATGCAGATGCCGCGCACCGTGCTCGCGGTGCGCATGGTCAAGGATGCGGGCCTTCCCTACATCGTCGTGCTGACCGACCCCACCACCGGCGGCGTCACCGCGAGCTTCGCCATGCTGGGCGACATCGCGATCGCCGAGCCCGGCGCGCTGATCGGCTTCGCCGGCCAGCGAGTCATCGAGCAGACGGTGCGCGAGAAGCTGCCCGAGGGATTCCAGCGCGCGGAATATCTCCACGCGCACGGCATCGTCGATCAGGTGGTGCCGCGCGGCGAGCTCGCCGCCACGCTCGCGCGCATCATCTCCCTGCTGACCGTCAAGGAAGCCGCTTGAGCGTCACCACCACCGAAGGCCGCATCGATCCCCTGATCGCGCGGCTGCACGCGCTTCATCCCCGCCTCATCGACCTCAGCCTCGAGCGCCTGCAAGCGTTGCTCGCCCGCCTCGGCCATCCCGAGCGGCGCCTTCCGCCCGTCATCCACATCGCCGGCACCAACGGCAAAGGCAGCACCACTGCGTTCCTCCGCGCGATCGCGGAGGCGGCCGGGCAACGCG
>DATJTV010000251.1:0-4754 GCA_035503055.1 Acetobacteraceae bacterium | reverse complement strand
CGCTCCCACGCGGTCGCGAGGCGTGGCTTGACGTCGATATAGTCGCCCGGGCTCATGGTGAAGAGCGCGTCGTAGACCGCCTCCAGGGTCATCGGCGCGGTGTACTGCGCCTCCGCCGCCGGATCGAATGTGACGCTGTCGCTGATGTCGATGCCGATCACCAGCACATCCTTGCGCGATTGGGCGAGCGCGCTCACGGGAAGCCCGAGGGCCGCGGCGGCGACCGGGCCCGCCGTGATCAGCTCCATGAGCTGGCGGCGCGTGATGCCGGGAATGGTTTGTGTCATGACGTTTCCCCCTGTTCCTCCCTCATTCCGGCCGGACGCATCGCGCGGAGGAACCAGGCATCGGCGTCCGTTGCCCGGCATCATCGTTCCGGTGGGGCTCGGCTGGCAAGGGCGCGGCCCGGCGCCGATTGATTGACACCCCGAAAGCGCGCAACTAGTGTCCTGCCCCCGAAGTTCGTCGCATGTCGCGACGAACGGAGGGGATAAGCAGGCCACTGAAAACAAAGAGCGAGTGTCCCGATTCCGTCCGCATCTCAATGCGGCGGACTTCGGAATCGGGACACTAGAAGAGACGGAATTGGCCGGGCAACGGCATTTTTTTGGGAGGAAGACGCATCCGTTCCTTGAGCGGACTCGCGGCGAGTGCGCTGCGGCAGCGGTATCGGGTGCCCGGCACCGCCGTACCCGAACCGCCGCGCGGGCGTTGAGCCCCGCACGCAGTGCTGCGCTTCATCCTCTCGCGAATCCTGGCCTCGGTGGCAATGGCGCTCGCCGCCACCCTCGTCGTCTTCCTCATCGCCAATACCGTGCCGGGCGACCCGGTGCTGATCGACCTCGGCGACATGGCGGCGGCCAACCCCAAGATCGTCGCGGCCTGGCGGCACAAATACGGCCTCGATCTGCCGCTCTGGGAGCGCTATTTCGTGTTCCTCGACGGGCTCGCGCACGGCGACCTCGGCACCTCGATCGTCTCGCAGCGGCCGGTGCTCCAGGATATCGAAGATTACGCTCCAGCAACGATTGAGCTGGCGAGCTGCGGCTTCGCGCTTGCCCTCATCTTCGGCATTCCGCTCGGCATCCTCGCCGCGGTGAAGCGCGACACCTGGATCGACCATCTGGCGCGGGCGATCTCGCTGCTCGGCGTCGCCTCGCCCACCTTCTGGCTCGCCTTCATCATGCTCGCCGTCTTCTATGGCTGGCTGCACATCGCCCCGGGACCCGGGCGGCTCGACCCGATCGCCTTCCCCCCGCCCACCGTGACTGGCCTCTATCTCGTGGACACGCTCCTCGCCGGCGACTGGAGCGGCTTTTGGGATGCGCTTTCGCATCTCGCCCTCCCTTCGATCGTGCTCGCCGCCGCGACGATCGGGCTCATCACCCGCACCACGCGCGCGAGCATGCTGGAATGCATCCGCCAGGACTATGTGCGCATGGGCCGGGCCAAGGGGCTCAAGGAGTGGCAGGTGATCATGCGCCACGCCTGGCCGAACGCGCTCATCCCGGTGGTCACGCTGGGCGGCCTCGCCTACGCCAACCTGCTCACCGGCGCGGTTCTCACCGAGACGATTTTTTCCTGGCCCGGGCTCGGCCGCTACACCTTCATCAGCGCTTCCTCACTCGATTTTCCGGCGATCATGGGGATCACGCTCGTGGTCGCGGTCGTCTATCTGCTGGTCAATCTTCTGGTCGATATCAGCTACGCGTTCCTCGATCCGAGGGTGCGGCGTTGAGCGCCGCGACGCTGCCGCTCGAGCGGCCGAGCCGCGCCGCGCGCCTCGGCCTTTGGCGCCGGCGCTACGGGCTCGCCGCACTCGGCGCGGCGATCGTGCTCGCCTGGGCCCTGGCCGCGGTTCTGGCCTCCGTGCTCGCGCCCTATCCTCCCGATGCGGTCAATGTCGGCATCCGCCTGCTGCCCCCCTCCGCCCAACACCTGCTGGGCACCGACGGGCTCGGGCGCGATGTGCTCTCGCGCCTCTTCTTCGGCGCGCGCATCTCGCTCACCACCGGCGTCGTCGTCGTCGGCGTCGGCGCGCTGGCGGGCACGCTGATCGGCGGCATCGCCGCCTACGCCGGTGGCATCGTCGAGTGGGCGCTGATGCGGCTCACCGATCTCGTGCTCTGCTTCCCCCCGATCATCCTCGCCCTTGCCATCGGCGCCGCGCTCGGCATCGGCACGACCAACACGATCATCGCCATGCTCGTCGTCTGGTGGCCGAAATTCGCCCGCCTGGCGCGCAGCCTCGTGCTCCAGCAGCGCGCGCTCGAATATGTCGAGGCCGCAATGGTCGCCGGCTACGGCGGCGCCCGCATCCTCCTCCGCCACATCATCCCGAACGCCATCGGCCCGCTGGTCGTCCTCGTGACCCTCGATATCGGCAACGCCATCATCACCTTTGCCGGCCTCTCCTATCTCGGCCTCGGCGTCGTGCCGCCGACGCCGGAATGGGGCTCCATGGTCGCGCAAGGCGTCGAGTACGTCTCGCAATGGTGGGTCGCGGCCATGCCCGGCCTCGCCATCCTCAGCGTGGTGCTCGGCTTCAACTTCCTAGGCGACGGCATTCGCGACTGGCTCGACCCCAAGGCGATGCGCCGTTGACGAGTGCCGCGCCCGGGACGCCGGTCCTCGAGGTCGCCGACCTGCACGTCGATTTTCCCACGGGCGACGGCGTCGTGCGCGCCGTCGACGGCGTGAGCCTCTCGGTCGGCGCCGGTGAGACGCTCGGGATCGTGGGCGAATCCGGCTCGGGCAAGAGCATGACCGCGCTCGCCGTGATGCGGCTGGTCGAAGAGCCGGGCCAGGTCCGCGCGGCCGCGATCCGCTTCCTGGGGCGCGACGTGCTGGCGATGACCAGAACACAACTCTCGTCCATGCGCGGCGGCGGCGTCGCCATGGTTTTCCAGGACCCGATGACCTCGCTCAACCCGGTCCTCAGCATCGCCCGCCAGCTCGGAGAGGCGATGCGCGCGCACGGGAAAAAACCGCGCGAGGCGGCCCGCCGGTCGATCTCGCTGCTCGGACGGATGGGCATCACCGCGCCGGAATACGCGGTGCGCGCGTACCCGCACCAGTTCTCGGGCGGCATGCGCCAGCGCGTGGTGCTCGCCATGGGCATGAGCAACGAGCCCGCGCTCCTCCTCGCCGACGAGCCCACCACCGCGCTCGACGTCACCATCCAGGCGCAGATCCTCGATCTTTTGCGCGAGCTCAATCGCGATTTCGGCACCGCACTCGTCCTCATCAGCCACGACCTCGGCGTGGTCGCCGGGGTCTGCACACGAATTGCCGTGATGTACGCAGGCGAAATCGTCGAGCAGGGACCGACGGAGGCGGTGCTCGCCGAGCCGCGCCATCCCTACACCTGGGCACTGATGAACGCGATCCCGCGCCTCGATACCGAGCCGGCCGCCGACCGCCGGCTCACCACCATCGAGGGAACGCCGCCCGAGCCCCTCGCCTTCCCCGCCGGCTGCCGCTTCGCGCCGCGCTGCCCTTTCCGCCGCGATGTCTGCGCCGAACACCCCCCGCTCGCGCCCGTGGCCCCCGAACGCGCCTCGCGCTGCTGGGTCGCGACCGAGGGCGAAACCTTCCGCGTCGCACCGCGCGCCGGCAGCGCGCCCTCGCCCGCACTCAAGCCCGCCGCTTCCGCCCCGCCCCTGCTCGTGGTCGGCGGCCTCGTCAAGCACTTCGCGATGCCGCACCGGATGCTCGAAAAACCCCGCGTCGTCCGCGCGGTGGACGGCGTGGACTTCGAGATCGCCGCCGGCGAAACCCTCGGCGTGGTGGGCGAATCCGGCTGCGGCAAATCAACGCTCGGCCGGCTTCTCCTGCGCATCCATCGGCCCGACGCGGGCAGCATCCGCTTCGCCGGCCATGAGATCGCGCGCGCCGACGCCGCCACCATCCGCCCGCTCCGCCGGCGGATGCAAATGGTCTTCCAGGACCCGTACGCGAGCCTCGATCCGCGCATGACGGTCGCGCAGATCCTCGCCGAGCCGCTCCGCTATTACCGTCTCGCCGCGGACGAAAGATCGGTGCAGGCGCGCATCGAGACCCTCCTCGGCCTCGTCGGCCTCTCCACCCGAGCGGCACAACGCTATCCGCACGAATTCTCGGGTGGGCAGCGCCAGCGCATCTCGATCGCCCGCGCACTCGCCCTCGAGCCGGACTTCATCGTCGCCGACGAGCCGATCTCCGCGCTCGACGTGAACATCCAGGCGCAGATCATCAACCTGATGATCGATCTCCAGGAACGCTTCCACCTCACCTACCTCTTCATCGCCCACGACCTCGCCGTGGTGCGCCATATCTCCGACCGGATCCTCGTGCTCCATCTCGGCCAGGTCGCGGAAATCGCGCCCGCCGCCGCGCTCTTCTCGAACCCGCTCCATCCCTACACACGCTACCTGATCTCCGCGGTCCCGGTGCCCGACGTAGCACTCGAAAGAACACGCCGGCGGCAAATCCTCTCGGGCGAACCGGCGAGCGCCGTCGATCCACCCTCCGGCTGCCGCTTCCGCACCCGCTGCCCGCTCGCCCAGCCGATCTGCGCGGCCGAAACACCCAAACTCACGCCACACCAGCCCACCCACCTCGTCGCCTGCCACTTCCCCGGCACGCCGTGACCGGTAGAAAGACCAGGGGGACGCTGTCCCCCTGGACCCCCTGGCAAAGGCGCAGCCTTTGCAATCCATTCGCTTGGCGGCCGCTGAGGGCCGGTTTTGTTTTGCGCGAGACGCGCAAAGCAA
>DATJTV010000250.1:0-9101 GCA_035503055.1 Acetobacteraceae bacterium | reverse complement strand
GGACGGAGTGGCAACGAATGACCAAAAAGAATCGCCTACGGCTGCCACGCGAATCAATCCTGCGCGGCACGCGCCAATCGCGAATTAATGCTGCGCCGCGAGCGGCCGAAAAGAGTTTTTCAGCAGCCTGCTAAAGCGCCGCCGGGTAGCGCGGCCAGCTTCGCACCAGCCGGCTCATCAGCGCCGCCGAGATCACCGCCGCAAGCGTGAACGGCAGCACAACCTCGATGGCGAACCATCGCCCGGGATGCAGCAGCGCCGGATACATCGCAAGCGCCACGCCCGGCGGGTGATAGGCCCTGAGCAAGGGAAGCACGATCACCGCCGCGAGCGCCCCCGCCATCGCGACAGTGGGGCCGAAGCCGAGCGCAAAGGTAAGCGCCGTGCCGAGCGCCGCACCCAGCGTCGAGCCGAAAACGATGGCGAACGGCTGCGCGATCGAGACATCGGGAAGATAGAGAAGAATGGTCATCGTCGCCGCAAAGGGCGGGACAAGAAAAATCCCCTCATGCCGGCGGTCCAGCGAGACCAGGATCCCGAGCAGGACCGCCATCCAGATCGCACCCGCCGGCGCCGGCCGGGGCCGCGCCCCCCAATGGCTGATGATCCGTGCCAGCATCCCCCGTCCGGTCCCTGCCGAACAGGCGTGTGGTGGCGCCGGCGCCGCTCTTCAAGCCGCGCCGCACGCTCCGCCGCGCGGCGGCAAGCCCCTGCCTGCCCGGAAATCGAGCGCTTCTCTAGTATCGGCGGGCCCGCCGATCCCTCATTCCCCGCCGCAACGGACGATGCCCATGACAATCTCCCCCGAGCTTGCCGAGGTTTTCACCCACATCGATCGCGAGCGCGCTTCCTATCTCGCCCGCCTCATGGACTATGTCCGCCACCCCAGCATCAGCGCCCACGACATCGGGATCGCCGAGGTCGCCCACCTCCTCCTCGCCATGCTCACCGAGATCGGCCTCGAGGCGAAGCTGGTCCCGACCGCCGGCCACCCGATGGTGCTCGCGCGCCGGAACGAGGCGCCCGGCCTCCCCACCGTGCTGCTCTACGGCCATTACGACGTCCAGCCGCCCGATCCGCTCGCCGCCTGGACCACGCCGCCCTTCGAGCCCGCCATCCGCGACGGCCGCCTCTATGCCCGCGGCGTCGCCGACAACAAAGGCCAGCATCTGGCACAGATCCTCGCCATCGAGGCGCACCTGAAAGTGCACCACCGCCTGCCCTGCAACGTGATCCTCCTCCTCGAAGGCGAGGAGGAGATCGGCAGCCCCCACATCGCCGAGTTCGTTCGCACCCATCGCGATGCGCTGCGCGCCGATCTCGCCGTCACCGCGGACGGCCAGATGCACCCTTCGGGACGCACCACCCTCAAGTTCGGCTCGCGCGGCGTCGTCTCCTTCGAGCTCCGCGCCCGCCACGCCAAACGCGACGTCCATTCCGGCAGTTTCGGCGGCGTCGTGCCGAACCCGCTCTGGACCCTCGTCCAACTGCTGGCGACGATGAAGAACGAGCAGGGCGAGATCACCATCGAAGGCTTCCACGACGCCATCGTCCCCCCGAGTGCTACGGAACGGGAAGCGGCCTCGCAGCTTCCCCTCGATCTCGACGAGTTCAAGCGCACGCTCGGCCTCTCCCGCCTCGACGCCCCGGCGGATCGCGCCTTCTACGACCGGCTCTGCTTCTTCCCCACCCTCACCATCAACGGCCTCCACGGCGGCTATGACGGGCCAGGGACGAAGACCGTCCTGCCCCACGAAGCCTTCGCCAAATGCGACATCCGCCTTATCGAAGCCCAAGAGCCGGCCGACATCCTCGCCAAGGTCGCCGCCCACGTCGCGCGCCACGCCCCGGAGGTCACGCTCATCGCCGAGGAGGAGGGCATGCTCCCCTCGAAAACCCCGCTCGACTCGCCCTACGCCGCGCCGATCCGGGCCGCGATCCTCGCCGCTCGCGGCACCGAGCCGCTGCTCTACCCCGCGGGCTTCGGCAGCCTGCCCGGCTACGCCTTCACCAAGATCCTCGGCATTCCGGCCTTCGTCATCAACTACGCCAACGCGGATGCGGCCAACCACGCCCCCGACGAGAACCTCACCCTCGAATGTTTCCACAACGGCATCCGCACCGGTGCCGCGCTGCTCGATGCCCTCGGTCGGTCAGCAGTACTGTCCCATGTTTCACGTGAAACATGAACCTTATCAACATCGTAACGCAAAACCCGGGGGGACAGCGCCGCAGAGCGCCCTGTCCCCCCCCGGGGGCCGGTTTCATGCTTCGGTGCTCACCCGGAACAGAAGCTTGCGCTTCCCCGGATGCTCGGGATCGTACGCGTCTCCCGCGGCGACGCCGCCATTGGCCTCGATCACCCGGCATGACGCCAAATTGTCGTCGTCACAGGTGACGAGAACGCGCGGAATGCCGCCACGTAGCCCGGAAGTCGCTCCAGGCTCGGCTCGACCAGCGCCACCGGAAGCGAAGCCGTCAGGAAAAAATCCCGCCGCGCGCGGCCCGTTCCTCGATCGCATCGAGCGTCGCGTCGGCGAGAAGGCGCGGGATGCGGCGGAGCAACCCGCGCGGGCGCGGGCGCAGCGTGCGGGCGCGCGCCTTGTCGCCGCCCAGGGTGTGGACGAGGCTGTCGATGTCGGAAAACCCGTCGATCAGCCCAAGCGCCAGGCCGCGCTCGCCGAGCATCGCCGCGCCGTCGAAGATTTCCTCTTCCCCGCCCTTCAATTTTCCCGCGCGGCGCTCGCGCACCCAGTCCTTGAACCTCGTGTGGAGGGCCGCAAGCAGGTCGTTCACGTAGGCGATGTCGTCGGGCTCTTCGGGACGGAACGGGTCGAGGCGCGCCTTGTGGGCGCCCGCCGTGTAGAGCCGGCGCTCGACGCCGATGCGGGCGATGAGGTCGGAGAAGCCGAAGCCGCCGCCGCGCACGCCGATCGAGGCGACGAGGCTCATCGGGTTGGCGTGGATCTGATCGGCGGCGCAGGCGATCCAGTAGCCGCCCGACGCGCCGACGTCGCCGATGACGGCGTGCACCTCGACCTTCGCCTTCTCGGCGCGCCGGCGGATCAGGCTCGCGATGAGGTCGGACTGCACGGGCGAGCCGCCGGGGCTCTCGATATCGAGGATCACCGGCCGGCCGCGGGCGGAGGCAAAGCCCTTCTCGATCAGCGGCGCGGCCGAGGCGAGGTTGAGGCTCCCGATGCGGGAAGCGATCATCCCGTGCAGGACGATCACGTTGATCCGCGGCTTGCGCCAGAACATGAGCCCGCTCATTGCATTGCCAGCCGCGCTGCCCTTTCTCCGCTCTCCCAGGCTCCGCCGAGCGTGCCCGCGAGCCCTTCGTGGCAGGCTTCGCCGGCAAAGATCAACCGTCCGCCGGCGAGCGGCTCGGCGAGGCGGGCGCGCGCCGCGGCCTGGCCGGGCCGGGCGTAGCAGTAGGCGCCGCGGACCCAGGGGTCGCTCTCCCAGTGGCTGACGAGCGCGGCCGGGCCGAAAACGCGGTCGATCCGGGCGCCGAAGAGGCGGCGGAGCTGCGCGCGGGCGAAGTCCGCGACGGCATCGTCGCCTTCGCGCGCCAGCGCCCAGGCGATGCGGCCGCCGACCCACCCCTGCACATAGTCCCGCCCGTAGGGCCAGCACTGGAAGATCATCATCGGCTCGCCCGCTCTCTCGACCCGATGATCGACCAGGCAGTGCGGAGGAAGGTCGAGCCGGTCCTCGGTCTTGGCGGGCAGCACGATCTTCGTGGCAAGCCCCATCGGCAGGGCGGCGATGGCGGCTTGGTGGAGGGCGGGGAGGGCGGGATCGAAAGCCAGCGTCCCCGCGGCAAGGACGCCCGTCGAGACCGTGACGATCGCGCTTCGGGCGCGGAGCGTGCCGGCGCTCGTCTCGACGCTGACGGGACCGCCCCACGCGATGCGGCGTACCGGCGTGGCGAGGCGGATGTCGAGGCCGGCGGCGAGCCGCCGGGCGACGAAGGCGCCGATCCCGCCCTCGGGCACCAGGTTGCTGCCCGAGAGCGCGTTGGTGCGCCAGTCGCGGAGGCTGAAATCGGCCGCGTCGGCGGCGCAGATCACCGGGCCTTCCCAGGCCTCGACGGTGAGCGCCCACGGATCGTCGGGAAGCTGGGCCGCGACGGCGGCAAGCGGCAAATCGGAGGCGGATAGAAGCTCGTCGGCCTTGGCGGTGAAGCGGTCCCAGGCGCCTTCGTAGTCGGCGAGCTCCGCGGGATCGGCGGGGCGCGTGCCGACGAAGGTGCGCTCCTCGCGCATCTCCGTCGGCTGCCTCAGTTTCTCTCCGGCGCGCTTGGCGATCGCGACGAGCGGGTTGCGCTCGGCCGCGTGCAGCAGGAGGGCGCCCATGTCGAACCAGGCCCCGCCGAGCGAGGGCGGATGAACGGTCCAGGCGCGGCCGCCGACGCGCTCGCTCGCCTCGAGCACGATCGCGGCTTTGCCGGCGGCGGCGAGCGTCGTGGCGGCCGCGAGGCCGGCGACGCCCGCGCCGACGACAACCACGTCGCAGTCGGTCATCCGGAGGGCGGAAGCGGTTCGGCCATCGCGGCGAGGAGCGCGAGCGCGGCGGCGACGCTCGCCGCGCGGACCGCGGCGCGGTCGCCGGGGAAGAGATGCCGCTCGCTCCGCACCTCGCCGCCGAAGCGCGCCGCGCCGAGCCAGACCAGGCCGACGGGCTTCTGCGGTGTGCCGCCGCCCGGCCCGGCGACGCCGGTGATCGATACGGCGAGGCTGGCGGAGGAGTTGCGGATCGCACCCGCCGCCATCTCCTTCGCAACCGCCTCGCTCACCGCGCCCTCGCGTTCGATCAGCGCGGCGGGCACGCCGAGCATCGTCTCCTTGGCCTCGTTCGAGTAGGTGACGAAGCCCCGCTCGAACACATCCGACGAGCCGGGGATGGACGTGAGCACGGCCGCGACAAGCCCGCCGGTGCAGCTTTCGGCTGCCGCGAGCTTGAGGCCGCGCACGCGGCAGAGCGCGAGCAGGGCGGCGGCCTCGCCCAGCACCGCCTCGCTCAGCATGAGGGTTCGCTCAGGCCGCCATCTCGGCCGCCGCCGCCGCGCGCAGCACGCCGAGCGCCTCCTCGACGCCGGCGCGGTCGATATCGAGATGGAGGCAGGCGCGGCCGCGGAATTTCCCCATGGTGGAGATGCGCACGCCCTGGCGAACGGCGCGCCCGGCGAGCGCGTCGGCCGTCATGCCGGTGCCCGAGGTGTCGAAGAAGACGAGGTTGGTCTCGGGCGGCTCGACCGTGATCCCGGGGATCTGGGCGAGGCCGCGGGCGAGCGCCTTGGCGTTCTCGTGGTCCTCGGCGAGGCGCTCGATATTGTGGTCGAGCGCGTAGAGGCAGCCGGCGGCGCAGATGCCGCCCTGGCGCATCGAGCCGCCGAGCCGCTGCTTCCACCGCCAGGCGGCGTCGATGAAGGAAGCCGAGCCGGCGAGGACGGCGCCCAGCGGCGCGCCGAGGCCCTTGGTGAAATCGAGCCAGACGCTGTCGTAGCCGGCGGCCATCTCGTGGGCGGGAACCCCACTCGCGACGACCGCATTCATCAGCCGGGCGCCATCCATGTGGGTGGCGAGGCCGGCCCGGTGCGCGGCCTCGGCGACGGCGCCGAGTGCTGCGAGCGGCCAGACCGCGCCGCCGCCCAGATTCGAGGTCTGCTCGACGGCGACGAGCGCCTGCGGCGGCGCGTAGCGGGTGCGCGGGCGCAGCCCGGCCTCGAGGGTCGCGACATCGAAGGTGCCGTGCGGGCCTTCGAGCGGCACGACACGCGCGCCGGCGAGCGCCCAGGGCGCGCCGCCCTCGGCGGTCGCGATATGCGCGGTCTTGTGGGCGAGAATCTCGTCGCCGGGGCGGCAATGGGTGAGGATCGCCACCTCGTTGCACATGGTTCCGGAGGGCAGGAAGATTGCCGCCTCCTTGCCGAGAAGCGACGCCATCCGCTCGCAGAGGCGGTTGACGGTGGGGTCCTGGCCCGCCTGCTCGTCGCCCACCTCGGCGGCCGCGATCGCCGCGCGCATCGCGGCAGTCGGCTTGGTTTGCGTGTCGGAGTAGAGGTTGACCCGGACGGGCGGTAGCGACGGATCCGGCTTCGGCGGCGCGTAGGCCATTTCATCATCCTTTTCGTAGCGGCGAGCAAAATCAGCGCGCGAGGGCCTTCGGGGCGGCGGCCGCTTCGAGCGCGGCGGAGGGCGGGCCATAGACCTCGCCCGCCCGCTTGCGGAAGGCCTTCACCATCCGCCGCACCGCCTCGCCGAAGACGACGCCCACGGCTTTTTGCAAGATGCGGCTGCGGAATTCGAAGGCGACGAAGAAATCAACCTCGCAGCCGCCGGGGCAGGCTTGGGGGCCGGGCAGGAACGCCCACTCGTTGTTGAGAAAGCGGAACGGGCCGTTCTCGTAGGCAACGCGGATGCGGCGCGGGCGCTCGAGCGCCACGCGGCTGGTGAAGCTCTCGCGGAAGGGGCCGAAGCCGATCGTGAGATCCGCCACCAGCGCGCTCTCGGAGCGGGTGCGCACGCGCGCCCCGACGCACCAGGGGAGGAAGCGCGGGTACTCGCCGACGTCGGCCACCAGATCGAAGAGCTGATCGGGTCGGTAGGGAATCAGCGTGCGCTCCGCGTATGTCGGCATTGCGCGCGCTACGAGGCCGCCGCGACCTCTTTGGCCCGCGCTGCCCTGAGCGCGGCGAAATCGTCGTCCGCGTGATAGGAGCTGCGGGTGAGGGGCGAGGCGCTGACGAGGAGGAATCCCTTGCCGCGCGCGAGTGCGGCATATTCGGCGAATTCCTCGGGCGGGACGAAGCGCGCCACGGCGGCGTGCTTCACCGTCGGCTGGAGGTACTGGCCGATGGTCAGGAAATCGACGCCGGCGACGCGGAGATCGTCCATCACCTGGAGGATTTCCGCGCGTTCCTCGCCGAGGCCGACCATCAGCCCCGACTTGGTGAAGAGAGTTGGATCGAGCGTCTTCGCGCGGTCGAGCAGGCGGAGCGACTGGTAGTAGCGCGCGCCGGGACGGATGGTGGGATAGAGGCGCGGCACGGTCTCGAGATTGTGGTTGAAGACGTCCGGGCGGGCCTCCACCACGCGCTCGATCGCGCCTGGCTTGCGCAGGAAGTCGGGCGTCAGCACCTCGACCGAAGTGCCGGGGGCCTCGGCGCGCAGGGCGCGGATGACGGCGGCGAAATGGCCCGCGCCGCCGTCCGGCAGATCGTCGCGATCGACCGAGGTGATGACCACGTGCCTGAGGCCGAGGCGGGCGACCGCGTCGGCAACGCGGGCGGGCTCGCCCGCATCGAGCGGGCGGGGCAGGCCGGTCGCCACGTTGCAGAAGCCGCAGGCGCGCGTGCAGACATCGCCCATGATCATCATGGTGGCGTGGCGCTTGGCCCAGCACTCGCCGATGTTCGGGCAGGCGGCCTCCTCGCAGACGGTGACGAGGCGGTTCTCGCGCATCAGCGCGCGGGTCTCGTGGTAGATCGGGTGGGTCGGCGCCTTGACCCGGATCCAGGGCGGCTTGCGCTGGATCGGGTTGTCGGCGCGATGCGCCTTCTCGGGATGGCGCGCCATCGCCACCGAGCCGCCCTCGCGATGGTCGATCACGATGCGCGTGCTCATTGCCTTATCCAAGCCGGACCTCCTGAGGCTCAGAAGTGGCGGGGATGGCGGGAAGCGTCAAGCGCGCGGGGCAGCGGTTAGATATGGAGGACCTTGCCGTAGGCATCCAGCACCGCCTCGTGCATGGTCTCGCTTACGGTCGGGTGGGGGAAGATGGTCTCCATCAGCTCGGCCTCCGTGCTCTCGAGCGTGCGCGCGATGGTGAAGCCCTGGATCAGCTCGGTCACCTCGGCGCCGATCATGTGCGCGCCGAGGAGTTCGCCGGTTTTCGCGTCGAACACCGTCTTCACCATCCCCTCCGGCTCCCCCAAGGCGATCGCCTTGCCGTTGCCGATGAAGGGGAAGTGGCCCACCCGCACCTCATGGCCGCGGCGCTTCGCCTCCGCCTCGGTGAGGCCGACCGAGGCGATTTGCGGCCGGCAATAGGTGCAGCCCGGGATATTCGTGGTGTCGAGCGGATGAACGTCGTTGAGCCCCGCGATCTTCTCGACACACAGCACCCCTTCGTGCATCGCCTTGTGGGCGAGCCAGGGCGGGCCGACGAGATCGCCGATCGCGTAGAGGCCGGGCTCGCCGGTGCGGCAGAACTCGTCGATGACGACATGGGTGCGCTCGACCTTCACGCCGGTGCCTTCGAGGCCGATCCCCTCGACATTGCCGACGATGCCGATCGCCGAGATCACCCGATCGACGGTGAGCTCGCGCTTGGCGCCGCCGCTCTCGATGGTCGCGGTGACGCTGTCCGCGCCTTTCTTCACGGCGGTGACGGAGGCGCCGGTGGCGATCTCGATCCCCTGCTTGGCGAAGGATTTGCGGGCGAAGGCGCTGATCTCCTCGTCCTCCACGGGGAGGATGCGATCGAGAACCTCGACCAGCGTGACCTTGGCACCCATGTCGCGATAGAAGCTCGCGAACTCGACGCCGATCGCGCCCGAGCCGATGACGAGGAGCGATTTCGGCATGGCGGGCGGGACCATCGCCTGCCGGTAGGTCCAGATCAGCTTGCCGTCCGCCTCGATCCCGGGCAGCTCGCGCGCGCGGGCGCCGGTCGCAAGGATGATGTGCGGAGCGGCGATGGCGGGAAGTGCGGTGCCGTTCTTCGCGAGCTGGAGCTTGCCCTTGCCGGCGAGCTTTCCTTCCGCGTCGAAGACCGTGATCTTGTGCTTCTTCATGAGGAAGCCGACGCCGGAGGAAAGCTGCTTGGCGACCGCGCGCGAGCGCTTCACGACTTTCTCGATCTCGAAGCGTGGATTCTCGGCGGCGAAGCCGAACTCGCCCAGATGGTGGAGCAGATGGTTGATCTCGCTCGTCCGGAGCAGCGCCTTGGTGGGGATGCAGCCCCAGTTGAGGCAGATGCCGCCCAGGTTCTCGCGCTCGACGATCGCCGTCTTCATGCCGAGCTGGGCGGCGCGGATCGCCGCGACATAGCCGCCCGGGCCGGCGCCGAGCACGATCAGGTCGAAGGATGTG
>DATJTV010000249.1:0-4839 GCA_035503055.1 Acetobacteraceae bacterium | reverse complement strand
TATCACGGGATCGATGGCGATGCCGGCACGATCAAGGCCGAGAGCTGCTCGTCCTGCCGCCGCTACGTCAAGATCCTGCACCAGTTCAAGGATCCCGCGATGGAGCCGCTCGCCGACGACATCGCCTCCCTCGGCCTCGATCTGCTCATGCAGGAAACCGGATTCGCCCGCGGCGCCGTCAATCCGTTCCTGCTCGGCTACTGATTTCCCTCAGCCGAACGCGTATGCGTCCATACGGAGGAACCCGTATTCCACCGAGCTATGGAGACGTTTTGCCTTCGCCGTTTCGCCGGCGGCGCCGAGTGCGACGTAAAGCGGCAGCAGATGTTCCTCGGTCGGGTGCTCCTCGGCTGCATGCGGCGCGAGGCGGCGGTAGTCCGCGAGCGCCTCGCCGAGGGCGAGGTGATGGTGCGGCCCGAGCGCCGTCTGCACCGAGAGCTGCACGACGGGAATATCGGCCTCCGGGTACGCGAGATAGAGCGGCACCCACGCACCGTGGTCGAGCCCGCGCGCGCGGTCGATCGCAGGCTGGAAGCCCGCGCAGCGGAGCCGCGCCGCGATCGTCTCGGCGAGCTCCGGCGCCCCCGGCGCGGGATAGGAGATCGCGAAAAGTGCGGCGGGAAATCCGTAGAAATCATGGATCGTCGCGTTGCGCGCGACCGCATTCAGCATCGGCGCCGCGCTCTCCCAATGCGCCGAGACGGCGAGGATCGCGCGTGGCCGCGGCAGATCGGCCGCGAGCCCGGCGAGGAAGCGGCGCGCCGGCGTATCGCTGATCGCCGTCATCGGCGAGCCATGACTGATGTAGAGTGTCGGCATCATCGCCTGAGCCGCCTTGCAAGAGGGAAGATCGCAGCGGGGCTTTTCTCTCCCGCTCACGCGCGTTCGCTAAGCCGCGCCGGCACAGTTTCGCCCTCGGCACGGTTTCGGGCAAGAAGCTCGCCGAAGGCGCCGAGCGCTTCACGGTGGGGTGCTAGAGGGTGTGATGACGTCGATAAAGTATTGAAAAGGAAGAGCCTTCTTTTTCTGAAGAAAAAGAAGCAAAAAGACTTTCATTCGTTTTCCGAGCCCGCCGCCAGGTGGGGACTGCGAATGAACGGATGAAAGAAAACGAGTAAAAGTTTTCTGGTTCTCTTTTTCAAAAGAGAACAATCTTCGTCGCTCACCACGAGGACACCCGCTTGGACGCGATTCGCATCGACTTCCTGCAATTCTGCAACTGGTCTCCCGCGATCTTCGCGCAGTGGCGCGCGGCGCGGCTCGGCGCCGTGCACGCAACCGTCGCCTATCATCTCTCCTTCCGCGCCGTCGTGGACGGTATCGTCGCCTGGAACCGCCGCTTCCGCGATCATGCCGACCTCATCGCACCGGCCCGCGTCGCGGACGACATCGATCGCGCCGCCGCTGCCGGCCGCACCGCCGTCGTGCTCGGGCTGCAGAACCCGATGGCGATCGAGGACGATCTCGGGCTTCTCGCGGTCCTCCACGATCTCGGCATCCGCGTGATGCAGCTCACCTACAACAACCAATCCCTCCTCGGCTGCGGCTGGGCGGAGGCGGAGGATTCCGGCCTCACCCGCATGGGCCGCGAGGTCATTCGTGAAATGAACCGGCTCGGCATGTTGATCGACCTCTCGCATGCCGGGGAGCGCACCGCGCTCGACGCGATCGCCCATTCCGCCCGCCCCGTCGCGGTCACCCACGCCACGCCGTCCGACTGGCGCCCGGGCGGGCGGCAGGTCTCGCCGCGCCTGATGCAGGCGCTCGCCGCAAGCGGCGGCATCCTCGGCCTCTCGCTCTATCCGCACCATCTCGCCGACGGATCCGCAACCACGCTCGCCGCGTTCTGCGCGATGGCCGCGCGCGCGGCGGAGACCATGGGCACGGAGCGTCTGGGCATCGGATCCGACCTCTGCCAGGATCAGCCGGATGAAGCGGTGCAATGGATGCGCGAAGGCAGGTGGATGCGGCCCGATCCGGCGGCCCCGCGCCCGCGCTTTCCCGCCCAGCCCGAATGGTTCGCCGACAGCCGCGGCTTCGACGCGCTGGAAACCGGCCTCCGCGACATCGGATTCTCGGCCGCGGAGACCGGCATGATCCTCGGCGCGAACTGGCACCGCTTCCTGCACGCCTCGCTGCGTCCGGCGCCATGACCGAAGAGCGCCTCACCGTCGCCGCCATCGAGAATCTCGCCGAAGCGGCACTCGTCGCGCACGGCGCGCGGGCGGAGAGCGCGGCCGCGCTCGCGCGCGCCATTGCCGCGGCGGAACGCGACGGCATGCCCGCGCACGGCCTCGCCTATCTGCCCACCTATTGTCTGCATCTCGATTGCGGCAAGGTCGCGGGCGCCGCCGTCCCGAGCCTCGCTGAGACCGCGCCCGGCGTGCTCGTCGCCGACGCCGCGAGCGGCTTCGCCCATCCCGCGATCGCGCTGGGCCTCGCCGCCCTGCCGCCGCTCGCCCGCGCCCAAGGCGTGGCCGCGCTCGCCGTGCGCAACTCCTACAATTGCGGCGTCCTCGGCTATCACACCGAGCAGATCGCCGCTTCCGGCCTGGTCGGCATCGGCTTCACCAACGCCCCCGCCTCGATCGCGCCGTGGGGCGCGCTCAAGCCCGTGCTCGGAACGAACCCCTGGTCGCTCGCGGTCCCGGGTGCCGACGGCGCCGCCTTCGTCATCGACCAGAGCGCCAGCGTCGTCGCGAAAAGCGAGGTGATGAAGCGCGCCCGCGCCGGGGAGGCGCTGCCCACCGGCTGGGCGCTCGACGCAGAGGGAAAGCCGACCACGGACGCCGACGCGGCGCTCAAGGGCACGATGATGCCCTCGGGCGGGCCGAAGGGCGTCAACGCCGCCCTGCTCGTGGAGGTGATGGCCGCCTGCCTCGCCGGCGCCGTCCCGGGCGTCCAGGCCAGCCCCTTTTCCGGCCCGGCCGGCGGTCCGCCGCGCACCGGCCAGTTCTTCCTCGCCTTCGACCCCAACCCCTCCTCCGGCGGCCTCTTCGCCGACCGCCTCGCCACCGTCATCGAAGCCTTCGCTGCCGGCCCCGGCAGCCGCCTGCCCGGCGCGCGCCGCCGCGCCGCCCGCGCCCGCGCCGACCACGACGGCGTCGCCGTGGACTCGGCCCTCCTCGCCCAGCTCCGCGCCCTCGTCCCATGATGCGCCCGCCCGAGCAGGTCATGCGGCTCGACCGCATGGGCGCCGCCCATCCCACGCGCCTCAGCTTCCTCCGCATCCTGCTCCGCCGCGCCCGCCGCGAGGCTTGGCGCGTCACCCGCCCGGTCCGGGCGCTCGATGCCCAGGGCTTTGGCCGCGCCGTCTATGCGGTCCACATGCCCCGCGGCACGGTAAGCCTCGTCGCCTTCTCGCAGAACCTCCCGCCCGAGCGCCGCACGGACCGCGTCATCGCCGAAGCGTGGGACACCAGCTACGTCCTCTATGACGGCGTGCCGGACGAAGCCGAGCTCGCCCGCCTCGCCGCCGCCGTCCCGCTCCAGGAGGCCGGCCGCTATACCGAGCGCGACCTCGTGCTCTCGCGCGCCAACAAGAGCGTGCGCCTGTTCGAGAGCGTCGCCCGCTCCCTCGCCTCCGGCGCCCAGCCCGATGCCGCGACCGTGGAAAGCGTCGGCTACCTGATGCGCACCACGGCGGTCTACGGCAACGGCAAGTTCGGCCTCGCCGACCGTGACCGCATCGCCGCCCGCCCCGAATTCGTCGCGCCCTTCCAGGCGGAGATGCTGACCGTCTGGCTGATCCGTGCCTTCACCGTCGATCTCGTCGAGCATCGCGCCCGTGCACTGGCGCCCGCCGCCGCGCGCCTCGCGCCCGCGCTCCGCCGCCGCTTCGGCGTCGGCAACGCAACCGGCCTCGGCATGGCGCCCTTCCTCGTGCGCCATCCGCTGCTGCTGCACCGCTGGATCGCCGCGCGCGAGACCGCGCTCGCCCGCGTCCGCGCGCTGCCGGCGCCCGCGGCATGGCCCCAATTCGCCCGCCATCTCCATGCCGCGCGGCTCGCGCTTGCGCATTGGCGCACCGAGGATCCCGTCCAGGCCCCGCGCATCGCGGCGCTCCGCGCCGATCTCGACCGCCTCGCAACACGGCCCCGCCAATCCTGGGATCAGCTCTACGCTTGGGCGGAATCGTCGCTCTCGCTCGAGGGCCAGGAATATCTCGTCTCGCTGCTCCTCGAGCCGCACGGCGCGCTGATCGACGATCTCGCCGAGACGCTGAGCGCGGACGAAGAGGCCGCAACCGCCATCGATGCGCGCATGGAATGCGGCGCCTTACGCGCCTTGATCGCGCGCGACTATCCTTGGGCCCTCGCCCTCGATTTCTCCCACCCCGCAACAACCGCGCGCTTCTGGTACGTCTCGGCGGAGAAGCTCGAGCCGCGCCTCGGCGAGCGCGCGGCGGAGATGGGTGCGGAGCGTGAACAGCCGCTCGGCTTCGCCCGCGACGTTTCCCTCCTCTTCGCCACCCTTCCGTCCGAGGGCACCATCGCCGCTTTCCTCCTCCAGCATCCCGAATGGCGCCATGTCGTCCGCCACGTGCAGATCGCCGCGCGCCACCCTTACGCCGAGATCCGCGACAATCTCCTCGGCGCCGCGATGCGCCCGATCGACCTCCTGCGCTGCAAGCTCGCCCAGTTCGGCGCCGCGCGCTTCGATCCGCGCTCCGACCGCTGGCTCCGCATCACGCTCTTCCAGGGCGCGCCCTTCCCCGAGGAGCTGGCGCTCGCGGAGGAGGACGCGCTCGGCCGTGCCGCCTGATCCGGCGGACCTCTCGCTCAACGAGGTCGCGACGCTTTCGGCCAAGGCCGCGCGCGGGGCCGGCCTCACCTGGGG
>DATJTV010000248.1:0-2144 GCA_035503055.1 Acetobacteraceae bacterium | reverse complement strand
GCGCCGAAGCTACGGGCCGCGCGCGGTGCTGGGCTCGCCGGTCTTCTGGATCCTCTGGGTGATGTTCGTGCTGATCGCGGCGGCCGGACTGATGGTGACCGCCCAGCTCGCGCCGATCGCCCGGGCGTACCACGTCTCGGGGGTCGTGATCCTGCTCGGCGGCAGCGTGCTCACGGTCGCGCTCATCATCGACAACGTGCTGAACGGGCTGGCGCGGCCCTTCTTCGGCTGGGTCTCGGACCATATCGGGCGGCCGTACACGATGGCGATCGCCTTCACGCTCGGCGCGGTGAGCTACTGGCTGCTCGGCACGCTGGGGTCGAACCCCTGGCTCTTCGTCCTCTTCGCCGGGATGATCTTCTTCACCTGGGGCGAGATATTTTCTCTCTTCCCCTCGATGTGCACCGACCTCTTCGGGCCGCAATTCGCGACCGCGAACGCGAGCCTCCTCTATACCGCGAAGGGCGCGGCCGCCTTCCTGGTGCCGCTCGCCAACGTCCTCAGCGCAAGCACGGGAGGCTGGCACGGCGTGTTCGTGCTGGCCGCGCTGATGAATGCGGTGGTGGTGGTGGCCGCCCTCACAATCCTCCGCGGCGCCGCCGCGCGGCATCACGAGGGGGACGCGAGCCTCCCGGTCGCCGGCCGGCCGGTCGTCTAAAGCGGGACGCGCGCGAAGAGGGCGGCAAGCGGCAGGCGCAGCCCGACGCTTTCCAGCACGAGATCGCCCGCGGTGAGCAGTGTCGTGCGCTCGGGCCAGGCGCCCTCCGGCGAGCGGCGCAGCAGTTCCGCCGCGATCCTGTCCGTCCGTAGGACCAGGATCTCGGTGAGCCCCGGGATGCTGGTGTAGGCCCAGACATTCGCCCAGGTCTTCGCCTGATTGCCCGGCGAGAGGATTTCGACCACCAGCACCGGGTCCGTCAGCACCCTCTGCGCAGCCGACAGCGGCGAGCAGGTGACGGCGAGGTCCGGAATCCGGACATTGTGGGCGGAGAGCACGTGCGGAACGATGCCGGGATTGGCGAGGACCTCGCAGCCGCTGTCGCGCTCACGCAAATGGTTGCCGATCAGCCGGCCGAGCTCGTTCTGAAGGAAGGCGTGGATGGTTCCGGCCGGGGCCATGGCGCGCGGCTCCCCATCCACGAGCTGGTATTCGAGCCCGTCCTCCGGCTCCCAGTTGAGGAACTCCTCGACCGACATCCGGAGCGGGATCTGCGCGAGCCCCACCATTCCGCCCCTATAGCACGCATCGCCCCCCGCCGCCGGTCGTTTCCGCCGGGGACCGTGCTATAGCCGGGCCCCGTGTACGCGTACGGCGATTTTCGCGGCTACGACGCATGGGTGCGCGAATCCGACACGCTCGACGAGCCGGCGCGCGATTGCATCCGCGCGGCCGCCGCGCGCCTCACGCCGCGGCCGCTCTTTTCCCTCGTGCTGCTCGATCAGGGCGGGCCCGCGCCGGAAACCGCGGCGACGATCGCCTCGCTCGAGGCGCAGCTCTATCCCGAGTGGGAATTACGGGCAGCCCTTCCTGCTGCGCCCGAACATCCCCGCATTCGGACGATCCCGCCCGCGGGCACGCTCGCGGAGCTCCTCGCCGCCGCGGTCGCAGCCTCGCGCGGGGAATTCATCCTCCCCCTCCCGCCCGGCGCGGTGCTCGCCCCGCACGCGCTCTATGCGCTGGCGGCCTCGCTCGCGGCCGACCCGGCCGCCGACCTCCTCTACACCGACGAGGACCGGCTGGACGCCGCCGGCCATCGCTGTCTGCCCTGGTTCAAGACCGCCTGGGACCCCGACCTCGCGCTCGCCCGCGACGCCGTGGGCCTCCTCGCCGCGTACCGCAGAAGCCTGCTCGACCGGATCGGCGGCGTCGCGGAGTCGAGCGCCGACCTCCTGCTCTACGCGCTTTCCCTGCGCGCCGGCTTCGCCGCCCCGCCGGCGCAGATCCGCCATATCGGCGCGGTGCTCTGCCATCGGCGCGTCGCGCCGGCGTGGGAGCCCGAAGCCGCCCGCGGCATCGTCCGCCGCCATCTCGCCGAGCGGGGCGAGGAAGCGAGCCTCGTGCCGGCGCCGCTCGCCCCGCTTTGGAGCCGCGTCGTCCGCGCCCTCCCCGACCCTCCCCCGCTCGTCTCGATCATCATGCCGAC
>DATJTV010000247.1:0-5559 GCA_035503055.1 Acetobacteraceae bacterium | reverse complement strand
TGTGAGCGGGAAGGGCGCGGCGGGCAGGATTTCCTGCGCGGCGTCGTGGTCGGGACGGAGCTGATGTGCCGGCTCTCGCTGGTTGCGCCGATCGCGATCCATCGCGCGGGATTCCATCCGACCGCGGTCCTGGGTGCGCTCGCCGCCGCCGGCGCCGTCTCCGCGGCCCTTGGGCTTGCAGCGAGAGAGGCCGTCTCCGCGCTCGGGATCGCCGGGAGCCAGGCCGCGGGCATCATCGAATATCTCGCCGAGGGCACCTGGACCAAGCGCATGCACGCCGGCTGGGCCGCCCTGTCGGGGCTGCGGGCCGCCCTCCTCGCGCGCGGAGGGTTCCTCGGGCCGCGCACCGTGCTCGAGGGAACGCACGGGTTCTTCTCCGCCTTCGCGCCCTCCGTCCAGCCGGATTTCTCTCATCTCACCGACGGTCTTGGCGAGCGCTGGCTGATGGAGACGATCGCCTTCAAGCCCTATCCCTGCGGCACGATGACGCAGCCCTATATTGATTGCGCGATCGAGCTCGGCGAGAGCGGCGTCGCGGCCGAGAGCATCGCGGAGATCGTCTGCGAGGTGGGCGAGGGGACGGTGCACCGGCTGTGGGAGCCGCTCGCCGATAAGCAGCGCCCACCCAACGCCTACGCGGGAAAATTCAGCACGCCCTACTGCATGGCGGTCGCCTTCTTCGACCGCCGGGTGGGCTTCGCCCAGTTCGCGGCCGATCGGCTGACCGATCCCGCCGTGCTCGGGCTCGCCGGAAAAATCCGCTACGCGATCGACCCGGACAACGAATATCCGCGAAACTTCACGGGCCACCTCCGCGCGACCCTCACGGACGGTAGCGTGCGCGAGATCCGCCGGCCCTACATGCGGGGCGGCGCACACGCCCCACTCTCTTCGGCCGAGATCCGCGCCAAATTCCTCGACAATGCAGTCTACGGCGGGCTTTCGCGCGAACGCGCCGAGGCGGCGCTCGCCGCCCGTGGTCTTTCCTTCATCGCGGCACTCGCGGAGTGACCTATCTGGCGCGTTCGGCCGGGCGGACGAAGGCGAGGTAGAGCGCGAGCGCACCGGCCGAGAAGGCCGCCATGACGCCGGTCATGGCCAGCGCCGTTCGGCCGTCGAAGAGGGCGGAGACGATCATTCCAGAGAATGCGCCGGTGAGCATCATGAGGAGGCTCAAGACCGCCGCGGCGACTCCGGCAACCTCGGGCAGCGGCTGCAGCGCGCCCTGGGTCGCGTTCGGGGTGACCAGGCCGTAACCGAAGGCGGCGAGCAGGAGCAGCGAGACGAGGCCGGGAAGCCGTGTCATGCCGGCGAGCGAGAGTGCCAGCAGGGCGAGCGAGGCGGCGGCGGAGAGCCAGAGCCCGGCGAGCAGCGGCGCGTGGCGGCCGATGCCCCAGGCATTGAGCCGGCCGTTGAGGAAGAATCCCGCCAGGAGCCCCATATCCACCAGGGCGAAGAGGAGCCCGAAGAGTCGCGGCGAGACGCCGAGGACACCGATCATGACGAGAGAGGAGCCGTTGATATAACCGAAGAGGCAGCCGAAGGCGCAGGCATTGACCAGCGAGTAGCCGAGGCAGGCGCGGTTGCGCAGAACGCGCGCGTAAGCGGTGATCAGCCTGACCGGCACGTGCGGGCGGCCGGAGAAGCGGGGCGCGCTCTCGGCGAGCCGGAGGATTGCGGCGGCGAGGAGAAGAGTGGCGAGGAGCGCGGTCAGCGCGTAGATGCCGCGCCAGCCGCCGAAGGGAAGCACGAAGGCGCCGAGGCTCGGCCCGACCATCGGCGCGATCACCCGGACGATGCTGATCTGCGCGAGGCGCCGGCGGAGGCCGGCTCCGTCGAAGAGATCGCGCACCACGGCAAACGAGATCACGGTGCCGGCGCCGGCGCCGGCCCCTTGGAGAAGGCGCCAGAGGAGCAGCATCGGGATCGAGCCCGCGAACGTGCCGAGGATGGCGGCGAGCGCGAAGAGGGCGCAGCCTGCGATGACCACGGGGCGTCGGCCGTATTCGTCGGAGAGCGGGCCGAAGGCGATCGGGGCGAGCGCGTAGCCGACCAGGAAGAGGCTCAGAGTGAGCGCGGCCTCGCCGGGGGAGGCGTGGAGCGCGCGGGCGATGCCGTCGAGCGCGGGCAGGCTCATATCGGTGGCGAGCGAAGGCAGCGCCGTCAGGGCGCCGATCAGCACCGTGAAAGTGAAGGATTCGGGATGGATGTTCCGCGATCGGGTCGGGCCGGTCATGGGGATCCGACTCGTGTGCCGGATCGTGTCCCGGAGGGCGGGTTTGGACTAGGGTCGCGGCGCATGTCGGAACAGGCATCGGAGGCCGGGCGGGCGCTCGCCTGGCGGGACGGCGCATTTCATCCCGACGAGCGGAGGCTCGCCGGAGAGTGCGCAGTCGCCATCACCTATGGGCGCGCGACCCACGCGGTGATGCTGGCGACGCCGGCGGACCTCGAGGATTTCGCCGTGGGCTTCAGCCTTTCGGAGCAGGTGATCGGCACGCCGGGCGAGATCGAGAGCATCGCGGTGGTGCCGCTGGAGCAGGGCGTCGAGGTGCGCATCGACCTCGTCCCCGAGCGGGCCGAGCTCTATGTCGGGCGGCGGCGGATGATGGCGGGGCCTGCCGGTTGCGGGCTCTGCGGGGCGGAGAGCCTCGAGACCGTGATGCGCGCGGTGACGCGCGTGGAGGCAGGGCTGAGCCTGGCGCCCGAGGAGGTGCTGGCGGCGATGGCGTCGCTCGATCGGGCGCAGCGGCTCAATGCGGAGACGCACGGCGTGCACGGGGCAGGCTTCTGGGTGAAAGAGCGCGGGTTGGTGGCGGCACGCGAGGATGTCGGACGGCACAATGCGCTCGACAAGCTGATCGGGGCGCTGGCGCGCGGAGGGATCGGGGCGGAGGCGGGGATCATCGTGATGACGAGCCGGGTCTCGCTCGAGCTGGTGCAGAAGGCGGCGTGGGCGGGCGCGCCGATCCTCGCCGCGATGTCGGCGCCGAGCGCGCTGGCGGTGCGCGTGGCCGAGGAAGCGGGGCTCACGCTGGTCGCCGTTGCGCGGCGCGACGGGTTCGAGGTCTTCAGCCACCCCGGACGGATTCTGGGAGCGGAGCGCGCGCGGCTGCGATGAAGGCGCGGATCAGGGCGGGGTCCTTCACGCCCGGCGCGCTTTCGACGCCCGACGAGACATCGACCGCGGTGGCGCCGCTTGCCGCGATGGCGGCGGCGACGTTGTCCGGATCGAGCCCGCCGGCGAGCAGCCAGGGCGCCGGGGCGCGCCAGCGCGCGAGAAGCGACCAGTCGAAGCGGAGCGCGTTGCCGCCCGGGCGCGTCGCCTCGGGGGGCGCCTTGGCTTCGATGAGGAGGGCGTCGGCGCAGGCGGCGTCATCAGGGAGATCGGCGCGGGTGGCTATGCCGACGGCGCGCCAGACCGGGCGGGCGAAGCGGCGGCGGAGCCAGGCGGCACGGGCGGGCTCGGCGTAGAGCTGGAGGATATCGAGCGGGACGGCGGCGAGTGCGGTTTCGACCGCTTCATCGGTGGGATCGACGAAGAGGCCGACGCGCGGCGGGCCGGCCGGGTGGCGGGCGGAGAGTTCCGCGGCGCGGGCGGGCATGATGAAGCGCGGGGAGGGAGGGAAGAAGACGAAGCCGACCCAGTCCGCGCCGGCTTCGATCGCGGCGTCGAAGGCGTCTTCGCTGTTGATGCCGCAGACTTTGACGCGCGCGCGCATTGCTCAGGCGGGAGGATTGGCGGGAAGGCGGGCTTCGAGGAGGCGCGCGCGGGCTTCGGCGCGACGGGCGCGCGCGCGCTGGCGGAGCGTCTCGGTCCAGACGAGGAGGGCGCCGGCGAGGAAGGCGATGGCCATGCCGGCGAGAACGGCGAGCGAGAGGGGCAGACGCACGGCGAGGTCGGTCGGCCAGAGGCCCAAGGAAACGGGGGCGGTGTTCGAGAGGGCGAAGAGGACGAGCAGCAGCAGGAAGGGAGAAGCGATCACCAGACGCATCGAAATGTCCCCGCGAGGGGCGGTTAGGCCGAGGCGCGCCGCGAGCTTGCGCCCGGCCGGGCGGGGGCGGCCGGCCGGCCGCGGTTCACGCGCTCGCGAAGCTCCTTGCCGGCCTTGAAGAAGGGAACGAGCTTCTCGCGGACGGCGACGGCCTCGCCGGTGCGGGGATTGCGGCCGGTGCGGGCGCTGCGGCGCTTCACCGTGAAGGCGCCGAAGCCGCGCAGCTCCACCCGATCGCCGGAGGCCAGCGCGGCGACGATCTGATCGAAGACCGTCTGCACGATCTGCTCGGCGTCGCGGGCCAGCAAATGCGGGTTAGCCGCGGCAAGGTCGGCGATTAATTCCGACTTGGTCATCAGCCCCCCCAATTGCGAGGAATCCCTGTCCCTAGCGCAATTGTTCCGCAGGCTGCCAGATTGCCAAAGCCCCGTCAAGATTAACCTCTTGTGATAGAAAGATTTTTAGCAGGCCGCCGAAGCTCGCGCCAAGCCCGTGCCAGGAGAGGCCCGAAATCTCGAGCGGCACGGCGGGAAGGGATTCGGGGATCCTGTGGGCGGAGGCGAGCCAGGCGCGCGCCGCGCTGGTGCCGCCGATCGCATCGATAAGGCCGAGCTTGAGCGCCTGCTCGCCGGTATAGGCGCGGCCGTCGGCGAGCGCCTTCACCGCCGCGACGCTCATGTGGCGGCCGTCGGCGACCATCGCCACGAACTGCCCGAAGAGATTGTCGACGAGGCCCTGGAGAACCTGGCGGCCCTCGGGCGAGATCGGCGCGGTGAGGCTCGGCTGGTCCTTGAGCGGGCCGGAGACGATCGTCTCGGCGGTGATCCCGAGCTTCGCAAGAAGGCCCGAGACTTCGCCGGTTTCCAGGATGACGCCGATGGAGCCGGTGAGCGTGCCCTCGCGGGCGTAGATGCGGTCGGCGGCGACCGCGATCATGTAGGCCGCCGAGGCGGCGAGCGGGCCCATCACTGCAACGACGGGCTTCTTTGCGGCGACCGCGGCGATCGCGTCGTGGAGCGCCTCGCCGCCGGCGACGCTGCCGCCGGGGCTGTCGATCGCGACGATGAGCGCCTTCACGTCGGGCTCGGTCGCGAGCTTCTCGACCGCCTGGTCGCGGGCGGGATCGTCGGTGATGATGCCGTTCACGGCGAGCAAAGCGACGTGCGCGCGCGCCCCAAGGAGCGGAAAGCGGCCGGTTCCGAGCCATCCGAGGACGGCGGCGGCGAGTGCGGCGACGGCCGCGACCCGCCAAAAAACGAGCCGCCTTTTCAGGCGCTTACGGTCCAGGAGGAGGTCGACCTCGAGGCTCATGGCTGGAATGTACGGCCCGTACCACGCGCGCTCCCGCGGCCCCGCGCGGGAGGACTACTTGCTCTCGCCCTCCGCCTGCTGGTTGCGCCGGCGGATGGCGGCACCGAGGATGTCGCCGAGCGAGGCGCCGGAGTCCGACGAGCCGAACTCGGCCATCGCCTGCTTCTCCTCCTCGATCTCCTTGCCCTTGATGGTGAGCGTGAGGCGGCGGGCGGCGCGGTCGACCGAGACCACCTTTGCGTCCACCTTCTCG
>DATJTV010000246.1:0-20629 GCA_035503055.1 Acetobacteraceae bacterium | reverse complement strand
TGCGCGTAGAGCGTGATAGCGGGAGCTTCGAATGAATTTCTACGATCTGTCGCAGATCCGCGACTGCTCGTGCGGCTGCGGGAAGCGGGTCAACATCCTCTGCGACATCGCCCGTGTCGAAAGCGTGCTCACGCATCGCGGCGTGCGCAAGCGCGTTCGTCTCTTTCACTCGCCCGAATGCCTCAGGCGGTGGGAGCGGCTCGAGATTAAGGTCGCCCGGGGGAGCACCGGCTGCGGCAGCCCGCCATAATCCCCGCGCCGGACCCTAATTCAGCTGGCTCCCGGAGTAGGACTCGAACCTACGACCCAGCGGTTAACAGCCGCTTGCTCTACCAACTGAGCTATCCGGGACCAGTGGGTCCGCGGGGTATAGCCAAGCCCGGGGACCCGGGCAATCGGCCCGGCTCAGAGGCGAAAGGCAAGCCGCGCGGCCAGCAGCAAGAGCGCGGCCGCGGCCCCGGCGAGGACATCGTCCGCCATCACCCCGATCGCACCCGGCAGGCGCTCGGCCCAGCGGATGGGGCCCGGCTTGAGGATGTCGAAGGCGCGAAAAAGGACGAACCCCGCCACCAGCAGCAGCGGGCCGCCGCCCATGGCGCCGAGCAGGGCGATCCACTGCCCGGCGATCTCGTCGATCACCACCCAGCCCGGATCGTCCCTCACGTCGAGGCGGCGGATGGCCCAGAGCCCGCCCACCAACGCCAGGCCCGCAGAGATCGGAAGCAGCACGGGTGCCACCGCAAGCAGGCCGGCCGCGACGAGCGTGGCGGCGGCCGAGGCAACCGTCCCCTGCGCCCGCGGGGCGCTGCCGCAGCCGAAACCGCCGGCGATGGCGCGGGCGAGCCTCGCCGCGGCCGGCCAGGAACGAACTGATTCCGCCAAGTCCCACCCCGGAGAAGGTTCGGCCGTTCTCTTGTCATAGCCGGATCGCCCGGCCGGCGGCGAGCGCCGCAACGATTGCAAAACGGCCCCACTTCGGCTAAGGCTCCGCCCGGGCCACGCCCCCCCACCGGGGCGCTTCTCTTCTGAAAGGGAGAGCCGATATGGCGTTCATCGCCCCGCGGCCGGACGTGCGTCCGGCCAATCCCGATTTTTCCTCCGGTCCCTGCGCCAAGCGCCCCGGTTTCGCCGTGGCGGGCCTCGCCGGTGCGCTGCTCGGCCGCAGCCATCGCGCCAAGGAGCCGAAAGCGCGCCTCCTCGAGGTGATCACACGATCGCGCGCGCTGCTCGGCATGCCGGCGGACTGGCGGCTTGGCATCGTGCCCGCCTCCGACACCGGCGCGGTCGAGATGGCGCTCTGGTCGCTGCTCGGCGCGCGCTTCGTGGACATGCTCTCCTTCGAGAGCTTCGGCGCCGGCTGGGCGACCGACATCGCCAAGCAGCTCAAGCTCCCGAACACCCGCCTTCTCGAAGCGCCCTACGGAAGCCTGCCCGACGTCACCGCGGTCGATTTCTCCCACGACGTCGTGCTGACCTGGAACGGCACCACCTCGGGCGTGCGCATCCCCGACGGCGCCTGGATCCCGGCCGACCGCGAGGGCCTCGTCATCGCCGACGCGACCTCGGCGGCCTTCGCCATGGAACTCCCCTGGGAGAAGCTCGATGTCGTCACCTGGTCCTGGCAGAAAGTGCTCGGCGGCGAGGCGGGGCACGGCATGCTCGCCCTCTCCCCCCGCGCCGTGGCCCGCCTCGAATCCCACAAGCCCGCCTGGCCGCTGCCGAAAATCTTCCGCCTCACGAAGGGCGGCAAGCTGATCGAGGGCATCTTCAAGGGCGAAACCATCAATACGCCGAGCATGCTCGCGGTCGAGGACGCGCTCGACGGCCTGCGCTGGGCCGAGACCATCGGCGGCCTGCCGGCGCTGATCGCGCGCACGGAGGCGAACCTCGCCGCGATCGCAAGCTGGGTCGCGCGCACGCCCTGGGTCGATTTCCTCGCCGCGCGGCCGGAATGGCGCTCGCCCACCTCGATCTGCCTCACGATCACCGCGCCCTGGTTCACGAGCCTGGCACCCGACGCCCAAGGCCCGGCCGCCAAGCGCCTCGCCTCCCTCCTCGAATCCGAAGCCGTGGCCTACGATATCGCCGCCTACCGCGACGCGCCGCCGGGCCTGCGCATCTGGGGCGGTGCCACAATCGAAACCGCCGACATCAAGGCCCTCCTCCCCTGGCTCGACTGGGCGTACGCAACCGTTGCCGCCGAGGCGGCAACCGTCGCCCCCCCGGCGCGCGCGGCGGAGTGAAGGCAATGCCCAAGGTCCTCATCAGCGACAAGCTTTCCCCCGCCGCCGTCTCGGTTTTCCGCGAGCGCGGCATCGAGGCCGACCTCAAGCCCGGCCTCAAACCCCCCGAGCTCCGCCAGATCATCGGCGACTATGACGGGCTCGCCGTGCGCTCCGCAACCAAGGTGACGCGCGAGCTGCTCGAGGCCGCGCCCAATCTCAAGGTGGTCGGGCGCGCCGGCATCGGCGTAGATAACGTGGACGTCACCAGCGCGACCCGCCGCGGCGTCGTCGTCATGAACACACCGCACGGCAACTCGGTCACCACCGCCGAGCACGCGATCGCGATGATGATGGCGCTCGCCCGCCAGATCCCCGAAGCCTCCGCCTCCACAAAATCGGGCAAATGGGAGAAGAACCGCTTCATGGGCATGGAGTTGTTCGGGAAAACGCTCGGCCTGATCGGCTGCGGCAATATCGGCTCGATCGTCGCCGACCGCGCGGTCGGCCTCAAGATGAAGGTGATCGCCTACGACCCCTACCTCACCGAGGCACGTGCGCTCGCGCTCGGCGTCGAAAAGGTCGAGCTGCCGGCCCTCCTTTCCCGCGCCGAAATCATCACCCTCCACACGCCCCTCACCGAGGCAACCCGCAACATCCTCTCGGCCGAGGCGCTCGCAGCCACGAAGCCCGGCGTCCGCATCGTCAATTGCGCGCGCGGCGGGCTGCTCGACGAGTCGGCCCTCGCCGAAGCCATCCGCTCCGGCCACGTCGCCGGTGCCGCACTCGACGTCTTCGCCACCGAGCCGCCCGGCGAAAGCCCGCTCTTCGCGCTGGAGAACGTCGTCTGCACGCCCCATCTCGGCGCCTCGACCGAGGAGGCCCAGGAAAAAGTCGGCATCCAGGTCGCCGAGCAGATGAGCGACTTCCTGCTCACCGGCGCGATCGTCAACGCCGTCAACATGCCCTCGGTCTTGGCCGAGGAGGCGCCGCGGCTTCGCCCCTACATGGATCTCTGCCGCCTGCTCGGCAGCTTCGCCGGCCAGCTCACGCAATCGCGCGAGGGCGTGATCCGTCGCGTCGCCATCGAATACGAAGGCGCGGCCGCTTCGCTCAACCGCAAGCCGCTCACCGCCGCCGCCCTCGCCGGCCTCCTCTCGCCCATCCTCGAGGGCGTGAACATGGTGAACGCGCTGGCACTCGCGCACGAGCGCGGCATCGAGGTCGCCGAAACCGTCCACGACCGCCCGAGCGAATACCAGACGCTGATCACGCTCTCCGTCACCACCGAGCACCAGACGCGCGCCGTCGCCGGCACCCTCTTCGCCAACGACCGCCCGCGCCTCGTCGCTATCAAGGGCATCCCCGTGGAGGCGGATTTCGCGCGCCACATGATCTACGTCACCAACCAGGACAAACCCGGCTTCATCGGCCGCTTCGGCGCCGAGCTCGCGCACGCCGGCATCAATATCGCGACCTTCCACCTCGGCCGCGCCGCCCCCGGCGGCGATGCCATCTGCCTGGTCGCGGTGGACGAGCCTGTGCCCGAGACGGTGCTCTCCGCCGTGCGCGCGCTCCCGCTCGTCGTGCAAGCCTCGCCCCTCACCTTCTAAGCAGAGACGGCTTTACGAACCCCACAGCCCACCGCAACAATGGGCGGCATGACCCGCCCCAAACGCAGCCACCGCCATGAATACCGGTTCTTCCACCCGATCAGCACACGCTGGAAGGACAACGACGCCTTCGGCCACGTCAACAATGTCGAATACTATTCCTACTTCGACACCGCCGTGACCTACTACCTCCTCCAGCACAACCTCATCGGCGTCTCGGACGGCGATATCATCACCGTCGTGGTCGAAACCGGATGCCGCTACCACGCCTCGGTCGCCTTCCCCGACCAAGTCACCGTGGGCATCCGCGTCGCCCGCATCGGCACCAGCTCGGTGCGCTACGAAACCGCGGTGTTCCGCAACGACGAGGACGAAGCCTCGGCGGAAGGCCACTTCGTGCACGTCTACGTCGAACGCACCGCCATGCGCCCGGTGCCCATCCCACCCGAAAGCCGCGCCGCACTGGCGGAGATTTTGGTTGTTGGTTAGGCCGGCAAAGGCCAGGGGCTCTGCCCCTGCACCGGGCCCCATCGCGCGAGCGCGATGGGAACCCGACCGCCAGGGCCTGAGGCCCTGGACCCCATCCGTTTGCTCGGCAGCGAGGCTGCTGCCCATGGTCCCAGCGCTATGCCTAGCGTCTCGGCGCTGCATCCGGTCATCTCGGGAGCCGAGACTGCCGGTGGGGCGGCCAACATCCAAGCGAATGGGTTCCAAGGGCTCGCCCTTGGCGGGGTGCAGGGGCAGAGCCCCTGCCCTTAAAACACAGGAGACACACTATGGATCTCGGTATCGCCGGCAAGCGGGCGCTCGTCTGCGCTGCGAGCAAGGGGCTTGGGCGGGGTTGTGCGATGGCGTTGGCGCGCGAGGGTGTGGCCGTCACCATCACCGCGCGGGGTGCTGCGGCGCTGGAGCGCACGGCGGAGGAGATCCGGGTTGCGACGAGTGTTGCGGTGGCGGTTGCGCCGGGCGACATCACGACCGAGGCCGGGCGTGCGGCGGCGCTCGCGGTTTGTCCGGAGCCTGACATTCTCGTCAACAATGCCGGCGGGCCGCCGCCGGGCGATTTCCGGAATTGGTCGCGCGAGGAGTGGATCAAGGCGTTGGACGCGAACATGCTGACGCCGATCGCGCTCATTCGTGCCGTGATCGATCCGATGATCGAGCGGCGGTTCGGCCGCATCGTCAACATCACCTCGGCCTCGGTGAAGTCGCCGATCCCGACATTGGGGATGAGCAATGGGGCGCGTGCGGGGTTGACGGGCTTCGTGGCGGGGCTCGCGCGCCAGGTTGCGCGGCACAATGTCGTCATCAACAATCTTTTGCCCGGGCCGTTCCTGACCGATCGGCTGCGCAGCAATGCCGAGGAGGCGGCGCGCGCGGCGGGGCGTGAGGTGGACGAGGTGCTGGCGGAACGGGCGCGCGCGACGCCGGCGGGGCGCGTCGGAGATCCGGAGGAGCTCGGGGTTGCCTGCGCGTTCCTCTGCTCGGTTCATGCGGGCTTCATCGTCGGGCAGAATCTGCTGCTCGACGGCGGCGGGTTCAATTCCTCTATGGGGTGAGCGAGAGCTCCGCCTCGGCGCCCACGCGCCGGGCGGAGTGGTCGGCGGAGAGCAGCATATAGACCGCGGGGACGACGAAGAGCGTGAAGAGCGTGCCGATGGTAAGGCCGGTCGCGATGACCAGGCCGATCGCGAAGCGCGAGGCGGCCCCGGCGCCGCTGGCGGTGAGCAGCGGCACGACGCCGAGCACCATCGCCGCGGTGGTCATCAGGATCGGCCGGAGGCGAATGCCGGCGGCCATTTCGATCGCTTCGCGCTTGCTATGGCCCTGCTTTTGCAGCTCGTTGGCGAATTCGACCAGCAGGATGCCGTGCTTGCTGATCAACCCCATGAGGGTGACAAGCCCGACATCGGTGTAGATGTTGAGGGTGGCGCCGTAGACTCCAAGCGAGACGAAGATAAGGGCGCCGGCGATCGACATCGGCACCGAGACGAGGATCACCAAGGGGTCGCGGAAGCTCTCGAAGAGGGCGGCCAGCGAGAGATAGATGATGATCAGCGCAAGCCCGAAAGTCACGAGGAAGCCGCTCGATTCCTGGATATATTGGCGCGAGGGGCCGCCGTAATCGATGGTGTAGCCGGAGGGCAGCGTCTCATTCGCCAGTTTGGTGAGGTAGGAGAGCGCGGTGCCGAGCGCGACGCCGGGCGCAGGCACGCCCTGGATGGTTGCCGAATTGAGCTGCTGGAAGTGGTTGATCGATTCGGGAACCGTTTGGTTGGTGATATGAACCACGGTTGAGAGCGGCACCATCGCCCCGCTTGCAGTGCGGATATAGTAATTGTTGATCTGGCTGGTGTTGAGCCGGAAGCGCTGCTGAACCTGCGGGATCACCTTGTAGGAGCGGCCGTCGAGGCTGAAGTAGTTGACGTAGTTGCCGCCGAGCATGCTGCTCAAGGCGCTGCCGATATTGTTCATGCTGAGGCCGAGCAGGGCCGCCTTGCTGCGATCGATCACCACGGTCGACTGCGGCTGGTCGATGCGGAGGTCCTTCTGGAGGAAGATGAAGAGCCCGCTTTTGAGCGCGGCTTCGAGGAATTGCTGGGCGACGCCGTTGAGCGCGTTGAAGCCCTGAGTCGTGTCGATGACGAATTGGATGGGCAGGCCGTTGGCGCCCGGCAGTGGCGGGATCTGGAAGGCGACGGCCTGGACGCCGGCGATTCCGGCGAGGGCCCGCTGCATCAGCGGTTGGAGCTGGTTCGCCGTGCGTTTCCTCTGGTCCCACGGCTTCAGCACCGCGCCGCCGATGATCTGGCCGGGCATGTCGAGCTGGAAGACGTGCGCCGTTTCCGGGAAGCTCGCAAAGACCTTGTAGACCTGGGCGTCGTAGAGCAGGCGCTGCTGGAGCGTAGCGTCGGGTGGCGCGGTGGTGGCGGCGAGGATGGCGCCCTCGTCCTCCTGCGGGGCGAGCTCGCTGGTGGCGCTGGTATAGAGAAAGAAGATGCTGCCGAGCACGACGGCCGCGAAGACGGCCGTGACCGGGATATAATTGAGGCTGCGGTGCAGCCGCCGTTCGTAGGAGCGGCGAATCCGGCCAAAGACGCCGTCGATGAGCCCGACCAGGCGGCCCTCGAATCCGCTCTCGTGCGGCTTCAGCACGCGCGAGCAGAGCATGGGCGAGAGGGTAAGCGCGACGATCGCCGAAACTGTGACCGCGCCGACCAGGGTGAAGGCGAACTCGGTGAAGAGCGCGCCGGTGAGGCCGCCCTGAAAGCCGATCGGCAGATAGACCGCGATGAGCACGACGGTCATGGCGATGATCGGGCCGCCGAGCTGGCGGGCTGCGTTGATCGCGGCGTTGATCGGGCGCATCCCCTCCGCAAGCAGCCGGTTCACGTTCTCGACGACGATGATCGCATCGTCCACGACGAGTCCGATCGCGAGTACCAAGGCGAGGAGGGTAAGCAGATTGATCGAGAAGCCGAAGATCAGCATCATCGTGAAGGTGCCGATGAGCGAGAGCGGGATGGCGATCACCGGGATCAGCACCGAGCGCGGCGAGCCCAGGAAGACGAAGATGACCCCGGTGACGATCAGCATCGCCTCGACCAGTGTCCAGACCACTTCGTTGATCGCGCTGTTCACGAACTCGGTCGAATCATAGACGATGCGGCCCTGCATGCCGTGCGGCAGGTCGGCCTGGATGGCGGGGAAGACGTCGCGCACGTGGCGGATCACGCTCAAGAGGTTGGCGCCGGGTGCGATCTGGATGCCGATATAGACCGCCTGCTTGCCGTCGAAGCTCACCTGCGAGTCGTAATCGTCGAAGCCGAGCGAGACGTTGGCGACGTCCTTGAGCCGGACGATCGCCCCGCCGCTCGTCTTGACCACGAGATTGCGGAACTCGTCGAGCGTGTGCAGGTTGGTCGAGGCGGCGAGATTGACCTCCACCATCTGACCCTTGGTGTTGCCGAGCCCCGAGATATAGTCGTTGTTGGCGAGCGCGGTTGAAATGTCGCTCGCGGTGACGCCGTAGGCCGCCATCTTCACCGGATCGAGCCACGCGCGGAGCGCAAAGTTCTTGGACCCGAGCATCTCCGCCGTCTGCACGCCCGGCACCGCCTGCAGCTTCGGCTGGACGGCGCGCACGAGATAGTCGGTGACCTGGTTCGGCGCCAGCACGGTGCTCGAGAAGCCGATATACATGGCATCGATCGTCTGGCCGATGGCGACGGTGAGCTCCGGCTGCTCGGCCTCGGGCGGGAGCTGGTTCAAGACCGAGCTGATCTTGGTCTGGATCTCGGAGAGCGCCTTGTCCGGATCGTAGTTGAGGATGAGGTTGACGGTGATCGTGCTAATGCCGGGCGTGCTCGTCGAGGTCATGTAGTCGATGCCGTTGGCCTGCGCGATCGCGTTCTCCAGCGGGGTGGTGATGAAGCCCGCGATGGTCGCGGGATCGGCACCGGGATAGGGCGTGGTGACGGTGATGACCGCGTTCTCGGTGCGCGGATATTGCAGAATCGGCAGCGACCCCATCGAGCGCAACCCGAGCACGAGGATGGCGAGGCTGAGCACGCTCGCAAGCACCGGCCGGCGGACAAAGATATCGGTGAACGACATCGCCTATCCCCTTCTCATGGATCGGTGAGCACGGGGTTGGCTTCGTCGAGCGGCTTGACCGTGTTGTTGATCACCACCGGCGAGCCGTTGTGCAGCTTGATCTGCCCGGACGTCACGACGGTCTGGCCGGCCGTCACGCCCTTGAGCACGGCGACCTGATCGCCGCGCGTGGGGCCGACCGTGACGAACGTCTCCTCGGCGAAGAGGCTCGGCGCGCCCTTCGCCGCCGCCTTGTGGACCACGATGAAGACCGAATCGCCGTAGGAATTATAGGCGACCGCGGTCTGCGGCAGGGTGATATGCGGCTCCGGCGCACCCGATTCGATGTCGAGGGTGGCGAACATGCCCGGGCGCAGCAGATGGTCCGGGTTGGGAAGGTCGGCGCGCACCTGGACGTTGCGCGAGTTGGGATCGACGGCGGGGTTGATCGCCATGATCCGGCCGGGAAAAATCTTTCCCGGATAGGCGTCGATCGTCGCCGTCACGGGCTGGCCGACGCTGATCCGCGAGAGGTCCTGCTGCGGGAGGTAGAAATCGGCGAACATCGGATCGAGCGATTGCAGCCCGACCACGGTGGTGCCGGCCTGGAGATACTCTCCGAGATCGACGGCGCGGATGCCGAGCGTGCCCGAGAACGGCGCGCGGAGGATCTTCTGATCGACGAGGGCCTGCTGCGCCGCGACCTGCGCCTCGTCGTTCTTGAGCGTCGCCGCGTCGGTATCGAGCGTGGCCTGGCTGACGGCCTGGGCGCGGTACTGCTTGAGGTCGCGGTCGTAGTTGATGCGCGCGAGCTCCGCGGTCGCCTGAAGCGCGTGGAGCTGGGCGATCTGGTCGTCGGCGCGGAGCCTGAGCAGCACCTGGCCCTTCTGCACGTTCTCGCCGGAGCAGAAATCGATCTCGGTCACGATCCCCGGGACCTCGAGCGAGAGGTTGGCGCCCTGCACCGCGGTCAGGCTGCCGACCGCGCTGATCGAGGCCCGCCAGTCCTGCAGGTTTGCCACGGTGGTGGAGACCGTCTGCGGCGGATTGGCGAACGAGGCCATGACGTGCTTGATGATGCGCGCCTTCATCATCTGGAAGCCGAACACGCCGCCCAGCACCAGGCCGACCGCGACGAGCATGATGATCATGCGCTTGGCCATGCTTCGCTCCGTTTAATGTCCCGTGACCGCGGCGGAGAGCCAGAACCGGTCCGGGCTGCCCTTCGTCGTTGCGGTCACGTCGGTGCGGTGCCACCAGCCGCCGCCCAGCGCCTGGAAAAGCCCCGCCGTGTCTGCGAACCTTGTGGCTTCCGCCTGCACGAGGTTGATCCGCGCCTGCTCGTAGCTCGTCTCGGCATTGAGCAGCGTCGGGTAGCTTATGGCGCCGAGCGCGAACTGCCGGCGCGCGAGATCGAGCGTCGCGGCCGCGGATTGTTCGGCGGTCACCTGTGCGGCGAGCGCGTCGGCGTCCGATTGCAGGGCGTGCAGCGCGTCCGCAACGTTCTGGAAAGCCGCGAGCACGGTGCTGCGGTACTGCGCCGCCGCTTCCTCGAAGGCGGCGACCGCCGCGCGCTTCTTATGCAGGAGCACGCCGCCGTCGAACACCGTCGTGGCGACGCCGCCGGCCATGCTCCAGATCGTCGTCGCCGGCGTGAAGAGCGAGCTGAAGCCGAGCGCCATGCTGCCGAACTCGCCCGTGAGCGTGAATTGCGGGAGCTGGTTGGCGATCGCGACGCCGACATTGGCGCTCGCCGCGTGCAGCGTCGCCTCGGCGGCGCGCACGTCCGGCCGGTCGGCCACGAGCGCCGAAGGAAGGCTCACCGGCAGCTGCTCGGGAAGGCGGAGATCGGCCAGGTCGAATTGGGTTTCCGGCGCCTGGCTCGGGAAGCGGCCCACGAGGTCGGCCAGCCGGTCGTTCGTCTGGCTCAGCTCTTTCGCGAGCGTCGGCAGCGTGGCCCGGGTTGCCGCGAGCGTGGCCTGCTGCTGCAAGACCTCGGACTTCGCGACCGCGCCAAGCTCGAATTGCTGCTGGAGGACGTTGAGCTGGTCGGTCTCGATGCGGATGATGTCCTCGGTCGCGGTGATCTGGCCGCGATAGGAGGCCTCCTCGATCGCGGTGACGACGACGTTCGAGGTGAGCGTGAGATAGGCCGCCTCCAGCTCGAAGCGCTGGTACTGCGCCGTCGCCGCGTAGGACTCCACCTCGCGGCGGACGCCGCCGAACACGTCGAGCGGGTAGCTCACCGCGAGCGTCGGGGTGACGAGGTTGAAGGTGGAGCTCTTGCCGGTCGAGGCGCCGAACTCGGCGGGGGAAAAAGCCTGGCGCTCGGCCTGGAAGCTTGCGGTCACGTCGGGGAAGAACCCGCCCTCGGCGGCATAGACGTTCTCGTTGGCCTCCCTGAGCGCCGCCTCGGCCGCAGCAAGATCGGGGTTGGCCTTGAACGCCTCGGCAATCAGCGCGTCGAGGGCGGGCGAGTGGAACAGCTCCCACCATTCGCCCGGGATATCGAGCCCGCTCACGAAGTGCTGCGCCGCGCCGCCGGGCGCGTCCGCCGAGACCGTCTCCACCGGCAGCGGCGCCCGGCTATAGCCGCTCACCGCAGGGGCCGCAGGCGAATGGAAATTGGGCCCGACGGCGCAGCCGGCCAGCAGCGCCGCCGAAAGCGTCGTCGCCACGCGAGCGGGGGCCGGTGCGCTCATTCCTGCCCGCCCCCGGACTTGCGAAAGATCGCGCTCGTATGGTCGCGCACGACCGCCTGGATCGCCGGGATCATGCTCGCGCCGGTGCCCGGCAACGGCCCAAGCACGCGCTGGCTCTTGCGGTTACAGAAAATCGTGACCTGACCAAGGACCGCGATCGCGTGGAGCAGCGTCTTCAGATCGTCCGCCGGCAGGCCGAGCAGCTCGCCGACAAGCCCGGCGCAGGGCTCGACGATCCGGCGCATCACCCGCTGGTAGAGCGGCTCTAGCGCGGCGGCGGACTCGACCTCGGCGCGGGCGAAGAAGAGCGCGCGGCTCTCCCAGTCCGGGCTGTCGCAGTCCATGATCAGTTCGACGAAGGCGTCGAGCATCCGGAGCAGCAGCGAAAGCAGCTCCTGCGGTGAGGCCGGGCCCTCGGCCAGCGCGGCGCGGATCTCGCCCGTCACCGGGGCCATGCGCGCCTCCATCTTCTCGGCGATCTGGTCGATCACCGCCTCGTAGAGGCCCTGCTTGCTGCCGAAATAATACTGGATGGCCGGGAGGTTCACGCCGGCCTGGCGGGCCAGCATTCGCGTGCTGGCGCCCTCGTAGCCTTTGGTCGCGAAGACCTCGAGCGCGGCGCGGAGGATACGAAGGCGCGTGTCCTCGCCGCGGGGGTGGGCCCGCAACGGGGCCGGCGGGGCGGGATCGGTGCCCGGAGGGTTTGTGGCGGTCGCCATGCGGTGCAACATATATCGATCGACCGATAATATCAATCGACCGATATTCTTTTCGGCCGCCTTCATCGGGCCGCCCTCTCAACCGCCCCTCATCTCGGAACAGGCGGCACCCCGTTCAACCCCACCGGCATGTCCGGGGCCGGCTCCGCCCGGCCCGGCGCCAGCGCAACCGGCAGCACCCCGGCCCAGACCGGCCAGGAAATATCCTCCGGCTCGTCGATCGGCGGGCCCGTCCGTACCTTCGCCGAGGCCTCGTCGATCGGCATCGTCAGCACGATCGTCGCCTTCAGCTCCTGCCGCGTCGGCGGCCTGAGCCGCGCCCAGCGCCCGGGAAAGCGCCCCTCGACGAAGCCGGCCAGCGCCGCCTCCTTCTCCGCCGCATCGGTGATCGCGCGCGCCACGCCGAAACACATCACCGAACGGTAGTTCGCCGAATGGTGGAAGCCCGAGCGTGCCATCACCCACCCGTCGAAGAGGCTCGCCGTCAGGCAGACCTCGCCCCCGGCCGCGTTCGCCTCGAGCATCCGGCTCGCGGCGTTGCCGTGCCAATACACATGCTCGCCCTCGCGCCAGTGCAGCGTCGGGATCACCACCGGCCTCCCGCCGATCACATGCCCGACATGGCAGAACGGCGCGGCGTCGAGGATCGCGTGAATCGTCTCCCGCCCGTACGCGCCTCGCTTCGGCATCCGCCGCACGCGGGTGAAGGCGCTCGGGGCCTGCTCTTTCCGGTTCTGGTCCATGGCGGGAAGGATGGCAGAGGACCGAAATCTAGTCGACCAGCACGCCCCGCTCCCGGAGGAAGCCGAGCAGCGGCAGAAGCGGCAGCCCGAGGATCGTGAAATGATCGCCCTCGATCCGCTCGCAAAGCAGCACCCCCGGCCCCTCCAGCCGATAGCCGCCGACCGAGCTGCCGATCGCAGCCGCATCCGCCTCAAGCACGCTCTCGAGCACATCATCGGAGAACCGGCGAAACGTGAGCCGCGCCTCCCCAACCGAGTGCCAGACCACCTCGCCCGCGCTCGCACAGGCAACCGCGGTCGCCAGCACGTGCGTCCGGCCGCGCAGCATCCGAAGCTGCTCCGCGGCCTCCTTCTTTCCCGCCGGCTTCTCGAACCAGCGCCCCTCGCAGGCCAGTATCTGATCGGCGCCGATCACCAGCGCCTCCGGCGCCGCATCGCTCCCCTTCAGCGCCTTCGCCGCCGCGAGCGCCATCGCCGCTCGGCCCGCATCCTCGCCGGCCCGCCGTGCCGCGTCCCTTATCGCACCCTCGTCCAGCACAACCGGTGCCACACGGAACCGGAGCCCGGCCGAACGGAGCAGCATCGCTCGCGCCGCCGAGCCGCTCGCCAGCACCAGCTCCGGCCGCTCACGCTGCAGGGCCATCCTTGGCCCGCGCATGCTCGGCCGCCTTCGCCGCCCGCCGCGCGTGCCAGGCCTCGATGTGCTTGACCACGGCCGCGGCCGTCTCCTCGATCGAGCGGCGGGTCACGTCGATCGTCGGCCAGCCATGCCGGCTGCACATCCGCCGCGCCCAGAGCAGCTCCGCGGCGACGGCCTCACGATCGACATAGGCCGGCGTGCCGGCGTGTGCCGCCGTGCCCGGCGCCTGCGCCCCGATCGCGCTCAGCCGATGACGGCGGATCTCGATCAGCCGGTCGGGCTCGATGGTGAGCCCGATCACCGGACAAGGCGGGTTCTCCATGACTTCCGGCACCGGCAGGCTCGGCACCAGCGGCACGTTCGCCGCCTTCACTCCCCGATTGGCCAGATAGAACGAAGTCGGGGTCTTCGAGCTGCGCGAGACGCCCACCAGCACCACGTCCGCCTCGGCGATCCCCGCGCTCGCCTGGCCGTCGTCATGGGCGAGCACGTAATGCATCGCGTCGATCCGGCGGAAATAATCGTCGTCCAGCCGGTACTGCCGGCCCGGCCGTGCGCCCGCCTGTTCCCCCACCTGCTCGGCCAGCAGCGCCAGCACCGGATCCAGCACATTCACCACCGGGAGGCCCAGCCGCTGACAGGCGGTCTCGAGCTCGATCCGCAAGGCGCGGTCAACCACGGTCGAAAGCACCGGGCCCGGCTCGGCCTCGATGCCCTCGAGCACGCGGTGCATCTGAAACCGCGTCCGGATGAGGCTCCACCGATGATAGAGGATGTGCGCGTGCTCGAACTGCACGACCGTCGCCCGCGCGATTGCGTTCAACGTATCGCCGGTCGCATCCGAAACGAGATGCAGATTGAGGCGCGCTTCTGGCATTCCCCCCGCATAGCCCGGAGGGCCCCGCCAAGGCCAGGGGCTCTGCCCCTGAACCCCGGTCGGGGGCTCTGCCCCCGACACCCCCGCTGGGGCCTTGAGGCCCCAGACCCCCATCCATTTAGATAAGTAATGGATTGCAAAGGCTCCGCCTTTGCCGGGGATCGGGCACCCAACGCGCTTGCGCGTTGGGACCCGGGCAAGGGGCAGAGCCCCTCGCTGGGGGTGCCGGGGGCAAAGCCCCCGGCCTCAAAAAGGGCAAACGTGAGTCCTGGGGAGAACTTCGTGCACGTGGCGGCCTAGAGCGCGGAGCGGGGATAACCACTTCCTGGCGCGCGCCTGGGGAGAAAATCGGGGGCTCGTTGGGGAGTTGTGCATAACCTGGCGAAGCCGGCGCGCTTTCAAGCCTTGCGGGCAGCTTCTCTTGTGGACGAATGGGTGCGAGGAAAAGGAAGAGCGGGGTACCCCAGGTTGCACAGGGTTCAACAGAAGCACGAAAAAGAAGGAAGAGATTCTTCTTTGGAAGCCGGCAAGACGCTGCTTCGCGTCCTCAGCGGGAATGCGGTGTGGCCGCCGCCGCTTTGGCTCATGCGTCAGGCCGGGCGGTATCTGCCGGAGTATCGTGCGCTTCGGGAGCGTGCCGGCGATTTCCTCACCCTCTGCACGACGCCCGAGCTTGCCGCGGAGGCGACGCTTCAGCCGGTGCGGCGCTTCGGGCTCGATGCCGCGATCCTCTTCAGCGACATCCCGCTGCTGCCGTGGGCGCTGGGCCGTCCGCTCGCTTATGAGGAGGGCAGGGGGCCGGTCTTTCCCCCGCTGCGCTCTGCCGGAGAAGTGGCGGCGCTGGACCCTGCGCGGCTGCGTGGGGCGATGGCGCCGGTGCTTGAGACGATCCGCGCGGTCCGGCGCGAGCTGCCGGCATCGGCCGCGCTGATCGGGTTCGGCGGCGGGCCTTTCACGCTCGCCTGTTACTTGGTGGATGGCGGAGCCGGCGAGTTCCTCGCCACGAGGAGGATGGCGCGGGAGGAGCCGGCGCTGCTGGGCGCGCTGATCGACCGCTTGACCGAGACGACCGTCGCCTGGCTTGCGGCCCAGGCAGAGGCCGGCGCCGAGGCCTTGATGCTGTTCGATAGCTGGGCCGGGCTTTTGCCGCCTGCCCTCTTCCGCCGCTTCGTGATCGCGCCCACGGCGCGGATCGTGTCGGCGCTCAGGGAGCTTGCGCCGGGCGTGCCGCTGATCGGCTTTCCCCGCCTCGCCGGGCTGATGCTCGGGCCTTATGCGAGCCTCACCGGCCTCGACGCGGTTGGGCTGGACACGGTCGCGGAGCCTGAGATCGCAGCTGCGGTCGTGCCGGCGAAGGTGGCGCTGCAGGGCAATCTCGACCCGTTGGCCTTGCTTGCCGGGGGGAGCGCGCTGGCCGAGGAGGCGCGGACGATCGCGCTGGCGCTCCGCGGCCGGCCGCATATCTTCAACCTTGGCCACGGTGTCTTGCCGGAAACCCCGCCCGCGCACGTGGCGGAGCTTGCTCGGCTGGTGCGCAGCCTCTGAGATGTCGGCAGCACCGAAGGTCGCCGTCGTCCTGTTCAATCTCGGCGGGCCGGACCGACGGGAGGCGATCCGCCCGTTCCTCTTCAACCTGTTCCGCGACCCGGCGATCATCACGGCGCCGTGGCCGATCCGGGCGCTGATCGCCCGCCGCATCGTCCGCGCGCGCCTCGCGCCGGCGACGGCAGCCTACGAAAAGATCGGTGGCCGTTCGCCCCTGCTTGCGCAGACGGAGCGGCAGGGGAAGCTTCTGGAGGCTGCCCTGCCCGAGCTTTCCGCCCGCGCCTTTATCGCCATGCGCTACTGGCATCCGCTGAGCCGTGAGACCGCCCGCGCGGTCGTGGCGTGGAACCCGGACGAGATCATCCTTTTGCCCCTCTATCCGCATTTCTCGACAACGACGACCGGAAGCTCGCTCGCCGATTGGCGCGAAGCGGCCGCCACCGCCGGGCTGGCCAAGCCGACCCGGACCATCTGCTGCTGGTATGCGGACCGGGCGTTCGTCGATTCGCTCGCGGCCATCGTCGGCCGCGAGATCGCGGCGGCGCGGGGTGCGCTTGGGCCGGGCATACCGCTCCGGCTGCTCTTCTCGGCCCATGGGCTGCCCGAGCGGGTAGTGCGGGCGGGGGATCCCTACCGGATGCAGATCGAGGCGACGGCCACCGCCGCGCTGGCGGCACTCGGCCCGGATGCGCCCGAATCCCGGGTCTGCTTCCAGTCCCGCGCCACGCCCGAGCCCTGGCTCGCCCCGAGCACGGACGAGGAGGTGCGCACCGCCGGCGCCGATCGGACGGCGCTGCTGGTGGTGCCGATCGCCTTCGTCTCGGAGCATTCGGAGACGCTGGTCGAGCTCGACATCGACTATCGCGAGCTTGCCGCCAAGGCCGGCGTTCCCGCCTATTTCCGCGCGCCCACGCCCGCCCTCGAGCCGCTCTTCATCGCCGCCCTTGCCGGGCTCGTCCGCGCGGCGCGCAGCAGCCCGCCCGGGCTTTGCGTCCTCTCCGGAAGCGGCGCCTGCGGCCCGGCCCATCCGGCCTGCCCCAAGGAGATCGCCCCCGCATGACCATCCCTTGGCTCGTTCCCGCGCTTTCCTGGCTGCTGGCGCTGCACGTCATCGCCGTCATTTCCTGGATGGCGGCGCTGCTCTACCTACCCCGCCTCTACGTCTATCATTGCGAGGTCGCACCCGGCTCGGCCGAGAGCGAGCGCTTCAAGGTGATGGAGCGGCGGCTCTATCGCACCATCGCGACACCTTCGATGATCGCGGCCTGGATCTTGGGGATTCTGCTGGTCCTGACGCCCGGAACGGTCAACTGGCATGCCGGATGGTGGCACACGAAGCTGCTGGCCGTGATCCTGCTGAGCGGGTTCCACGGCATGCTCTCGCGCTGGCGGAAGGACTTCCTGGCGGACGCGAACCGCCGCCCGCAGCGCTTCTATCGGATCGCCAACGAGGTCCCCACGGTCCTCATGGTGATCATCGTCATTATGGTCGTCGTCCGGCCGTTTTGATCCGCCTTCCGTCCGCCGCCCCTTGACGCAAGCCTGCCCGGCCCCATTTCCGTGACTTGACGGGACGCCGGGGCCTTCCCTACATTTCGGCATACCCGTTGGCGGCCGGCCGCCGCCCGTTTCCTTGCTCTTTCGGGATAGTGCTCGCCGTCAGGCATGGCGGGCGGCATGAAGAGTGCCCATCGGACTCTTTCGCTGGGACCGCGTGCCGGATCATCTTTCGCTGTCCCGCCCCGCATTCCCTTTCTCCCCGAGGCAATCCGTGCACCTCGCCGAACTCAAAGCGAAATCACCCGCAGACCTCCTGAGCTACGCCGAATCGCTGCAGATCGAGAACGCATCGTCCTTGCGCAAGCAGGACATGATGTTCGCGATCCTCAAGAACCTGGCCGACAAGGACCAGGCGATCAGCGGCGAAGGCACGCTCGAGATCCTCCCCGACGGCTTCGGCTTCCTCCGCAGCCCCGAGGCGAACTATCTGCCCGGCCCGGACGACATCTATGTGAGCCCGGCCCAGGTCCGCCGCTTCGGGCTCCGCACCGGCGACACCGTCGAGGGCCAGATCCGCGCGCCGAAGGAGGGCGAGCGCTATTTCGCCCTGCTCAAGGTCAACACGATCAACTTCGAGCAGCCGGAAGCCGTCCGCCATCGCATCAATTTCGACAACCTCACGCCGCTCTATCCGGACCGGCGGCTCAAGATGGAGGTCGAGAACTTCCAGTCGGTGGCCAAAGGTCCCGGCAAGGACTTCACGCCCCGCGTCATCGATCTCATCGCGCCGATCGGCAAGGGCCAGCGGGCGCTGATCGTTGCCCCGCCGCGCACCGGCAAGACGGTGATGCTGCAGAACATCGCGACCGCGGTGGCCGCCAACCACCCCGAGGTCTTCCTGATCGTGCTGCTGATCGACGAGCGGCCCGAGGAAGTCACGGACATGGCGCGGAGCGTCAAAGGCGAGGTGGTGAGCTCGACGTTCGACGAGCCGGCGACGCGCCACGTCCAGGTGACCGAGATGGTGCTCGAGAAGGCCAAGCGCCTCGTCGAGCACAAGCGCGATGTCGTGATCCTGCTCGATTCCATCACCCGCCTCGCCCGCGCCTACAACACCGTCGTTCCCTCCTCGGGCAAGGTGCTGACCGGCGGTGTGGACGCCAACGCGCTGCAGCGGCCGAAGCGCTTCTTCGGCGCCGCGCGCAATATCGAGGAAGGCGGCTCGCTCACCATCATCGCGACCGCCTTGATCGACACCGGCAGCCGCATGGACGAGGTGATCTTCGAGGAGTTCAAGGGAACCGGCAACTCCGAGATCATTCTCGACCGCAAGCTCTCCGACAAGCGGAGCTTCCCCGCGATCGACATCACGAAGTCGGGCACGCGCAAGGAGGAGCTGCTGGTCGAGAAGGGCACGCTCTCGAAGATGTGGGTCCTGCGCCGCATCCTGAACCCGATGGGCACCGTGGACGCCATGGAGTTCTTGCTCGACAAGCTGAAATACAGCAAGACCAATCAGGACTTCTTCGACGCCATGAACACCTGATTCCTCTCATCGCAAGGACCCGCCCATGCCCGACGGATCGACCGCCAGCGACTGCAAGGTAAAGGACCTCTCGCTCGCCGCCTGGGGCCGGCAGGAAATCTCGATGGCCGAGGACGAAATGCCCGGCCTGATGGCGTTGCGCGCCGAGTACGGGGAGGCAAGGCCGCTCGCCGGCGCGCGCATCGCCGGCTGCCTGCACATGACCATCCAGACCGCGGTGCTGATCGAGACGCTGCTCGCCCTCGGCGCCACCGTCCGCTGGTCCTCCTGCAACATCTTCTCGACCCAGGACCATGCCGCCGCCGCCGTCGCCGCGGCCGGCATTCCGGTCTTCGCCTGGAAGGGCATGAGCGAGGAGGAGTTCTGGTGGGCGATCGACCAGACGATCGAGGGCCCGGACGGCTGGACGCCGAACATGATCCTCGATGACGGCGGCGATCTCACCAAGGTGACGCACGAGCGCCACCCCAAGCGGATGACGGAAGTGCGCGGGATCTCCGAGGAGACGACCACCGGCGTCCACCGCCTCTACGAGATGGCCGCGAGCCACACGCTCCTGGTTCCCGCCATCAACGTCAACGACAGCGTCACCAAGTCGAAGTTCGACAATCTCTATGGCTGCCGCGAATCGCTGGTGGACGGCATCCGCCGCGCGACCGATGTGATGATGGCCGGCAAGATCGCCGTCGTCGCCGGCTTCGGCAATGTCGGCAAGGGTTCGGCCGCGAGCCTCCGCCAAGCCGGCTGCCGCGTGCTCGTCACCGAGGTCGATCCGATCTGCGCGCTCCAGGCGGCGATGGAGAGCTACGAGGTCGTGACGATGGAGGACGCCGCGCCGCGCGGCGATATCTTCGTCACCGCCACGGGGAACATCGACGTCATCACGATCGACCACATGCGCGCGATGAAGCACCGCGCCATCGTCTGCAACATCGGCCACTTCGATTCCGAGATCCAGATCGCGAGCTTGCGCAACTATCTCTGGGAGAACGTCAAGCCGCAGGTGGACGAGGTGGTCTTCCCCGACGGCAAGCGCCTGATCGTTCTTTCGGAGGGCAGGCTCGTCAATCTCGGCAACGCGACCGGTCATCCGAGCTTCGTGATGAGTGCGAGCTTCACCAACCAGGTGCTCGCCCAGATCGAGCTCTTCACCGCCCCGCCCGGCCGCTACGAGCGGAAGGTCTATACGCTGCCCAAGGCGCTCGATGAGAAGGTGGCGGCCCTTCATCTCGCGAAGGTCGGCGCCACGCTGACGAAGCTGACAACCGAGCAGGCGCATTATCTCGGCCTCGAGCAGAGCGGTCCCTTCAAGCCCGACCTCTACCGCTACTGAGCTTTCCCTGATGCAGCAGGGCGCGGCGGTTGTCGGGCTGATCGCGCTCGCCGCGCTCGCCGGCGGCATGGGCTTCTTCGGCGCCGTCGTCGCCCCGCTCGTCTTCCGCACGCTCGAGCCGCCGACCTCCGGCCGCTTCATCCGCGCGCTCTTTCCGCACTATTATCGCTTCACCTTCATCGCCTCCGCGATCGCCGCGATCGGCCTCTATCCCATCGTCCCCTGGTGCGCCGCGGTCCTGGCGCTCACCGCGCTCACCACGCTCTGGCTCTGGCTTTCGCTGATGCCGCGGATCAATCTCCTTCGCGACTCCGGCCAGGAAGCGGCATTCTCCCGCGCCCACCGCCTCTCCGTCATCGTCAACCAGCTCGAGCTTCTGATCGCCGTCGCGATCCTCGTCCGCGTGGGTCTCCTGCTCTAGCCGAGAACGACGCTCGCTCCGGTCGCCAGCGCGGCGATTCCCCAAAGCCACCCGGGCTCCCGGTCCGGCACGATCCGCTGATCCGGCCTCACCTCCGCCCGCAGAAGAGTATCCCGGAGATAGGCGAGGAACGCGTCCTGGCGCAGCACGTCGCCGCCGGCGAGGACCGCCA
>DATJTV010000245.1:0-5264 GCA_035503055.1 Acetobacteraceae bacterium | reverse complement strand
AGCACCGTCCAGGCGATCTCGAGCGGGGCGTTGTGGGTGAGGCGGCTCGGCACCGGGTTGCGCGCGGCGTTGAACCGCCAGAGCACGTAGCCGAGCAGCGCGGCCACCAGCAGGCAGATGAAGACGATGATCGGGGTGACGATGTCGTTGTTGAGCCAGTTGACGTCCCGCATCACGGGGCTGTAGCCGGCCTGGAGCGAGATCTGCCAATCGTGAGGCTGGCCGATCACGCCTCCCGGCGAGGCCTTGCTCTGGGCGAAGGCCGGGACGCCGCGCAGCAACGGAAGCAGGGGCAGCGCGAGGGCAGCGCATCGCCTGAGAAGCCGCATCGTCCGTTCCACCCGAACCTGTCTTGCGTCAGGCCCAACACCCGACGATACAGTTTCGCCTAACGGACGAGCCGGTCAAGATCAAGGGGGGCGTTGCGGCGCATCAATGCGCGAGCTGGACGAGGGTGAAGAGCCCGGCCGGCGGCGCCGCGCGGCTCACGGCCCGCCCCCGGTCCTCGGGCGCGAGCAGCGCATCTATGCCGAAGTCCGGGTGCCATCCGAGTGCGCGACTCGCCGGCGCCAGCGCCCATTCGAGCCACCAGCGCGGCCCGCCCGCCGCCGCGAAGTGGTTGATGAAGAGGATCTTTCCGCCCGGCCGCACGACCCGGCGCATTTCCCCGAGCAGCCGGCGCGGATGCGGCACCACGGAGGCCACGAACATCGCCGCCGCGATGTCGAAGGAATGGTCGGGGAAGGTCATCGCCTCCGCGTCCATCTCGATCAGCGCCTCGACGGTGGCGATCTTGCGCGCGGCGACGCGCCGGCGCGCGTGCGCCAGCATATCGGCCGAGAGGTCGATGCCGGTGACGCGCTTCTCCGCCGCGTAGAGCGGCAGCGCCAGCCCCGTGCCGACACCGACCTCGAGCACGCGCTCGCCGGGAAGGCGGTTGACGAGCGCGACGGCGCGACGGCGGGCGAGCGTCGAGACCATGCCGAAGCTGGTGTCGTACACGCCCGCCCAGCGCCGATAGGCGCTCAGGATCGCCTCGGAATCGAGCGCAGCGCGCGGGATCCCCCGCGCCCGGCGCGGGGGGGAGCGACGATTCAGGGCCTGAATCATGTTCTTATGAGTGTACCTAACCATCGTTGTTGCACAAGACGAGCGGGCCCCGTGCCCCGGCCTCTCGAGACTCCTATTCGGTCTTCGAGAGGTTGACGGCTGCGGTCCGGCCGTTCTGCTGCTGTTCGATCTCGAAGCCGACCTTCTGCCCTTCGCTCAGACTTCGCATCCCCGCCTTCTGCACGGCACTGATGTGAACGAACACGTCCTTGCCGCCGACGTCCGGCGCGATGAAGCCATAACCCTTTGTAGGATTGAACCATTTGACGGTGCCCTTCGGCATCGCTCCGCCACCTTTCTGCCTTTCTTGGGGCGGGAAGGCGCTAGAGTCTCCCGCCGCCTGGTGAACCCGGGCACCAACGGAGGATCGGCCGCCCGCTCCCTGATCTGCCGGTCCTTCTCCCTGGCACCGGTCAGCCTCCTCGGCGAACGATACGCCGCGGCATCTTCTCCCGCAACGGACCCGTCACATTGCCGCGACGAGTGCGCTCTAAGCGGCGTCGTCCCGCCGGTCGCGGACGCGGACATAGGCGAGCTGCGCGTGCTGCGCGCAGTATGGCTTGCCGGGGAGCGCATCGAGACCGCAGAAGTGGAAGCCGGACGTGCCCGGCTCGCCGAGCGGCCAGCAGCAGGCGATGCTGCGTGCGTAGGGCCGCGGCGCCGGCGCGACGCTGCCGGCCGGCGCGGCGCCGGCTCTGTCGGCCGCGGAAGCCGGCGCTCCGGCGAACCCCGCGCCCGCGGGCGAAACGGGCGCGCGAGAAGCAAGCCGGGCGCCGTGATCCGCGAGGGAGGCCGCCTTGAGGGGCGGCAGCGTCGGCCCCCGGGCGATCCGGCGCGTGCGGGGGAGCTGCGAATTGGCGTCCCGCCGGATCGGCGACGGGCGCGCGGGAAGGTTCAGCCGATGCGCCTTGCCGACCACCGCGTTCTTCGAGACGCCCAGCCTGCGGCCGATCTCGGCCGTGGAGTGACCTTCGTCCCAGAGCCCCCTGAGACGGGCGATCAGTTCCTCGGTCCACTCCATATCGTGGTCTCCACCCCAGTGTAACCACAATATAGAGTAGCGGCCGTCCATAGCCGGCTCAACGGCGGAGACGCGGGAGGATGCGGAAAGTTGTGGAAAACCCGAAATTCGGGCGGAATTCCTACCCGAAGCGCTGGGGCGCGTAGGGAGAAAGGTCGAACGAAGGCCGCCTCCCACCGATCACGTCCGCCACCAGCCGGCCGGTGACCGCGCCGGCGGCAAGCCCGACATGCCCATGGCCGAAGGCGTGGAGGATGTCCGGGCTGGCCGATGCAGGCCCGATGCAGGGAAGGCTGTCCGGCGTCGCCGGCCGGTGGCCCATCCAGAACCGCACGCGTTCGGGGCCGAGCGTGCGGGGCAATCGCGGATAGGTGCGGAGCGCGAAGTCGCGAAGAATCTCGGCGCGCCGCCAGTTCGGCCGCGCCGCCAGGCCGGCCAGCTCGACCTGGCCCGCAATGCGCAGGCCGCCGCGCGTGACCGTGTGCGCCATCTTGCCGTCGCTCGGCATCAGCGGCGTGCGCGGACCGCATTCCGCGCCGAGGATCGTCGCGTGGTAGCCGCGCTCGGTCTCCAGGCTCACGCGATCGCCGGCGGCAGCGGCCAGGGTTTTCGAGAAGGCGCCGGCCGCGATCACCGCCCGGTCGCAGGCGATGTCTCCCGCGTCGGTCCGCACGGCGGCAAGACGGCGCTGCTCGATGCGGAAGCCGAACGCCCGGGCGCGGCGAAGCTGCGCGCCGCGCGCCTCGGCCTCGCGCACGAGGGCGGCGACATAGGAGCCCGGGTCGGTGCAGTGCCCGCCCGCCTCCACGAGGACGCCGAAGGTGTAGCGGCGGTCGAGGTCGGGCTCGCGCTGAAGCAGCTCGTTCTGATCGAGCTCGATCCAGCCGACGCCGTTCTCGCGCCGGAGCCGCCAGGCCAGCGCCTCCGCCTCGAAGTCCGCGCGGCTCGGGAAGACATGGAGCAGGCCGCTCCGCTCGATCAATTCGCCGACCCCCGCCGCCTCCGCCAGCCGCTTGTGGCGCGCCGGCGACTCGGCGAGCAGCGGGGCGAGCGCGCGCGCGATCGCCTCGACCCTGGCGATGGTCGCGCCCGCGTTCGCGTAACGCACGAGCCAGGGCAGGAGACGCGGGAAATAGCGCCAGCGTATGGCGAGCGGCCCGAGCGGGTCCGCGAGGTAGCCCGGCACCTTGCGCCAGAGGCCCGGGACCGACATCGGCACCACCGAGCCCGGGCTCAGCCAGCACCCGTTGCCGTAGCTCGCGGCCTGCTCGCCGCCGGGCTCGCCGGGCTCGACGATGCTGACGCGGTGCCCCTCCGCGAGCAGCTCCATCGCCACGGCGGCACCGACGATCCCCGCGCCGATCACCACCACGTGCAGCGGCGCCGGCCGCTCAGCCATGCCGGAGGAGGGCGACGGGCTCCCTCAACCGGCCGCGGCGACGGCGCGGCGGGCCATCACGCCGACGAGATGCGCGCGATACTCGGGGCTCGCGTGGATATCGCCGTTCAACCCCTCGGCGGCGGTGGGCACGTTCGCGATGGCGGCGGCCGAGAAGGACTTGCCGAGCGCCTCCTCCATCGCCTTGTGCCGGAACACGCCGTCCTGTCCCGCGCCGGTGACGGCCACGCGCACGCCCGCCGGCCCCTTGGCCACGAACACGCCGACGATGGCGTAGCGCGACGCCGGGTTGGGAAACTTCATGTAGGCGGCCTTCTCGGGGATCGGGAACTCGACCTCGGTGATCAGCTCGTCCGGCTCGAGCGCGGTTGTGAACATGCCCTGGAAATAATCGTCCGCCGCGATCGTGCGCTTGTTGGTGCGGATGGTCGCGCCGAGCGCCAGCACCGCGGAGGGATAGCAGGCGGTAGGATCGTCGTTGGCGAGCGAGCCGCCGATGGTCCCGCGATGGCGCACCTCCTTGTCGCCGATCCCGCCGGCGAGGGCGGCGAGCGCCGGGATCGCCTTCTTCACTTCCGCGGAGCCCGCGACGGTGGCGTGCGTCGTCATCGCCCCGATCGTCACCTTGCCCCCGGCCACGCGGATGCTCGAAAGCCCGAGGCCCGCGAGATCGACCAGCATCGAGGGCCTGGCAAGCCGCTGCTTCAGCACCGGGATGAAGGTCATGCCGCCGGCCAGCGCCTTCGCCTCCGGGTCCGACGAAAGGAGCTTCAGCGCATCCGGCAGGCTGTCCGGCTTCCGATAGACGAACTCGTACATCGTGCTCTCTCCCGTTTCCTGCGCGGCCTATTCGGCGGCCATGCGGGGCCGGCCGGCCCGGATGATCGACCATATCTTCTGCGGGCTCGCCGGCATGTCGATGTGCCGCACGCCGTAATCGGCGAGCGCGTTCACCACCGCGTTGATGATCGCGGGCGGGCTGCCGATCGCGCCCACTTCCCCGCAGCCCTTCACGCCGAGCGGGTTGTGCGTGCAGAGCGTGGTCTCGGTGCCGACCCGGATCGCTGGAAGATCGTCCGCGCGCGGCATCGTGTAGTCCATCATCGAGCCGGTCACGAGCTGGCCCGATCCGTCATAGACGGCGTTCTCGAGCAGCGCCTGGCCGATGCCCTGCGCGACGCCCCCCTGCACCTGCCCCTCGACGATCATCGGGTTGATCACCCGCCCCACATCGTCGACGGCGACGAAATTCGCGACCGTCGTCACACCGGTATCGGGATCGATCTCGATCTCGGCGACGTGGCATCCGGCCGGGAACGTGAAGTTCTTCGGATCGTAGAACGCGGTCTCCTCGAGCCCGGGCTCCAGCTCGTCGATCGGATAATTGTGCGGCACATAGGCGGCGAGCGAGATCTCGGCCAGCGTCTTGACCTTGTCGGTGCCGGCCACCGAGAAGACGCCGTCCTTGAACTCGATATCCTCGAGCGAGGCCTCCATCAGATGGGCGGCGATGCGCTTGCCTTTGGCGACGATCTTGTCCATCGCCTTGACCATCGCCGAGCCGCCGACCGCGAGGCTGCGGCTGCCGTACGTGCCCATGCCGAAGGGGATTTTCGCGGTATCGCCGTGCACCACCTCGACCTGCTCGAACGGCACGCCGAGCTGCTCCGCGACGAGCTGGGCGAACGTCGTCTCGTGTCCCTGCCCGTGGCTGTGCGCGCCGGTGAAGACGCT
>DATJTV010000244.1:0-7140 GCA_035503055.1 Acetobacteraceae bacterium | reverse complement strand
CCGTGATGCACTCAAGATCGCCGCCGCGGGTGCTGCGCTGCCGCTCGTCCATATGCAGACGGCGAATGCCGCGGGCACCCTCAAGGTGGCACTCTGGGATCACTGGGTGCCGGCCGCGAACCCGGTGATGCTGAAGCTGATTTCGGACTGGGGCGCGAAGAACCACGTCGACGTGTCGGTGGACTTGCTGAGCTCGGGCACCGCGAATGCCAAGCTGCTGCTTGCCCCGGCCGCGGAATCGCTCGCCGGGACCGGCCACGACATCATGACTTTCCAGAGCTGGGGCGTGCAGCAGTACGCGACGCATCTGGAGCCGATCGACGACGTGATGGACGGGCTGATCAAGCAGTACGGCACGATCGACGCGGTCAGCGAGTATCTCGGCAAGGCGAACGGGCACTGGATGGGGCTGCCCACCAGCGTCGGCAGCCAGTACAAGCCGGCCTGCGCCCGCATCAGCTACTTCAAGAAGGCGGGCTACGACGTCGAGAAATGGTACCCGAACGCTCAGGGCAATGCGAAGGCGGCCGCGGACTGGACGTACGACACGATGCTCAAGATCGCCCCGGGGGCGAAGGCTGCGGGTCTTCCCTTCGGGCTCGGACTCGGGCTGACCACCGACAGCGTCGATTGGACGGGAGCGGCCCTGACCGCGCACGGGGCTGTCCTGGTCGATGCGAAGGGCAACATGCAGCTCCGCTCCGATCCGGTGCAGCAGGTGCTCGAGTACATGCAGAGGATCTATCCGTCCCTGCCGGCGGATACCGTGACCTACGACGACGCGTCGAACAACAAGGCGCTGATCTCCGGGCAGTCGGCGCTGATCTTCAACCCGCCCTCGGCGTGGTGGGTCGCCAGGCGCGATGCGATCAAGGTAGCGGAGGATTGCTGGACTTTCCCAAGCCCGTCCGGGGCGAAGGGACGCTTCAACCCCTATCTTCCGTTCTTCTGGGGCGTGTGGTCGTTCAGCCCCAACAAGACGTCCGCCAAGGAGCTGATCACCTGGCTGCAACAGCGCTCGCAGATCGAGACGCTCTGCAATGCCTCGGCCGGCTATGACATTCCGCCCTTCGCCAGCATGCACGACTTCGAGATCTGGTCGACGGAGAAGCCACCGGTCGGGACGCTCTACAACTACCCGATTCGGCCCTGGCACGACACGCAGTCGAGCATGGCGGGCTGGCCGGCGCCGCCGCGCATCGCCGTGCAGCTCTACAACAACGCGACGTTCAACGTGATGGTCGTGAAGCTGGCCAAGAACAAGGAGAGCATGAAGAGCGTGCTCGACTGGGCCGAGAACGAGATTTCCGGCTACATCAATATGTGATCCGGTAAGGCGGGTCCGGCTTGGCCGGGCCCGCCGCTGCCGTGTCGCGGGCGGCCGGCGGGGAGGAGACGATGGCTGACGGAACGACGAGCGTTTCCGCGCATGCCCTGAGAGGATTCGCCCCGCCCGCGCGGCGGAGCGGATTGCAGCGATTTGCGCAGCGCCGCTCGACCATCGCAATCGTGATGTGCCTGCCGCTGATCGCGCTGATCGCCGGGCTCGTGGTCTATCCGTTCTTCTACTCGATCTATCTTTCGATGCTGAATCGCACGGCGACGCGGTTCATCGGGCTCTTCAACTATCGCTACCTGCTGCGGAGCGACACCTTCAACCTCGTCATCTTCCAGAGCTGCTTCTTCGCCATCACGGCCGTGTTCTTCAAGGCGCTGATCGGCTTCATCCTCGCCCATGTGATGCACAATATCTCCGGGCGGGACCAGCGGATCTGGCGGGGATTGCTACTCGTCCCGTGGGTGATCCCGCCGGCGCTTTCAACGCTTGGGTTCTGGTGGATGCTCTCTGGCAACTACTCCGCCGTGAACTGGATACTGGCACAGTTCGGCATCCACGGCGTCGCCTGGCTCGCCAACACATGGACGGCGCGGATCTGGGTGGTTATCGTCAATGTCTGGTTCGGGACGCCGTTCTTCATGATCATGTACCTGGCGACGCTGAAATCGGTGCCCGAGCAGCTCTACGAGGCGGCGACGATCGACGGGGCGAATTTCCTGCAGAAGATCCGCTACATCTCGCTGCCGATGCTGCGCAACATCATCAGCATCACGGTGCTGTTCAGCCTGATCGTGACCTTCGCCAATTTCGACATCGTCCAGATCCTGACCGCCGGCGCGCCGGCCAACACGACGCACGTCTTCGCGACCTACGCCTTCCAGCTCGGCATCCAGGGAGGCAATATTTCGCTCGGGGCGGCGGTCAGCCTCTTCATCTTCCCGATCCTGGCGGTCTTCTCGATCTTCATCCTTCGCGGCGTCGGACGCCGCGCCCGGGAAGGCATCTGAGATGAGCGGGGCTGCGATCGCTGCCGGCCGCGTCGGCGGGAGGCGGCAGCGCCGGCCGAGCGTTAAGCGCGAGCGGCGCTGGGCGCTCTGGGGAAGCTATGTGGCGCTCGTCGTCTTCGCGATCGGCTTCCTGATCCCGCCCTATTTCGAGCTGGTCACCGCGCTCAAGACCTCGCAGGAGATCGGCTCGGGCAGGAATCCCTGGTTCGACGCCCATCCCTATTTCGGGAACTTCATCGAGATCGTCGAGAATCCGGTCTTCCAGACCTTCTTTTTCAACACCGTCAAGGTGACGATCGTCGTCGTCGCGATCACGCTCGTAATGGCGATCCTCGCCGCCTATGCGCTCGCCCGGATGCGCTTCTTCGGCAGCCAGACCTTCGCGACCGGCGTGTTCCTCACCTACCTGGTGCCCGAATCGCTCCTCTTCATCCCGCTCTTCAAGGTGCTGGCGTTCCTGCACCTGATCAACAACACCTGGTGCCTGGCGCTGATCTGGCCCACCCTTTCGGTGCCGTTCTGTACCTGGATCATGATCGGCTATTTCTCGTCGATCCCGAAGGAGCTCGACGAGGCGGCGATGATCGACGGCGCCTCGCACCTGCAGATGCTGTGGAAGATCTTCATCCCCGTGGCCCTGCCGGGCATCATCGCCGCGACGATCTTCGCCTTCACCGTCTGCTGGGGGGATTTCCTCTATCCGCTCGCCTACCTCTTCACCGGCAAGGAGATGGTGCTGACGGCGGGGATCGTGAGCGACCTGATCCACGGCGACGTGCTGGACTGGGGGCATATCATGGCGGCGAACATCGTGGCCTCGGCCCCACCCGTCATCATATACGCGTTCCTGATGGACTATTATATTGCCGGCCTGACGGCGGGTGCCACGAAAGGGTGATGCGGGATGGCGCAGGTTCAGCTGCGGAAGGTCTCCAAGTCGTACGACCAGCACGTGCAGGCCGTGAAGGCGGTCGACCTCGACATCGCCGATGAGGAGTTCGTCGTGCTGGTCGGGCCTTCGGGATGCGGCAAGACGACGACGCTCCGGATGATCGCCGGCCTCGAGGAGATCACCGACGGCGAGATCTCGATCGGGGGCGAGGTGGTCAACGACGTGCCGCCGCGCGACCGCGACATCGCCATGGTGTTCCAGAACTACGCGCTCTACCCGCACATGACGGTGTTCGACAACATGGCTTTCGGGCTCAAGCTCCGGAAGTTCCCGCGGAGCGAGATCAAGCAGCGGGTGGACGAGGCGGCGCGCATCCTCGATATCGGGACCCTGCTCGAGCGCAAGCCGAAGGCGCTCTCGGGCGGGCAGCGCCAGCGCGTCGCCATGGGAAGGGCGATCGTGCGGCACCCCAAGGTGTTCCTCTTCGACGAGCCACTCTCGAACCTCGACGCCAAGCTCCGGGTGCAGATGCGCACCGAGATCAAGAAGGTCCACCAGGCGGTGCGCACGACGACCGTCTATGTCACGCACGACCAGGTCGAGGCGATGACGCTCGCCGACCGGGTCGTCGTGATGAACAACGGAGTGATCGAGCAGGTCGGCCCGCCGCAGGAGCTCTATCACAGCCCGGTGACGCGGTTCGTCGCCGGCTTCATCGGCAGCCCGGCGATGAATTTCATCCCCTGCCGGGTGGAGGGCAGCGGGAACGAGCTCGCGCTGAGGCTCACCGATCAGCTCAGCCTGCCGGTGCCGCCTTCGCTCGCCGACCGCTACGGCGCGTACCGGAACCGCGAGGTGGTGCTCGGGCTCCGTCCGGAGCACCTCACGGAGCTGAAGGACGGGGGCAAGCCCAATGTCGCCCGGTTCGACGCAAAACTCGACGTGACCGAGCCGATGGGCATGGAGATCGTCGTGCATTTCCGCATCAACGGCACCGCGCTCTGCGGGCGGGTCGATCCTTCGGTCCGCGCCGAGGCGGGCGAGGTCCTGCCGATGTCCGCGGACCTCAACCACATGCACCTGATCGACCCCGACACCGGCCGGGTGGTCTGATCAGGCGGCCGGCGCCATGACGGAGGCGATTTCCGCGGGGCGGGGGATCGGGGCGACCGCGCCGTAGCCGGTGGTGGAGAGCGCGGCGGCTGCCACGGCGTAGCGGGCGGCCGCGTCAGGGGCGTCGCCCGCGAGCAGGCGGGCGAGGAAAGAGCCGCAGAAGACATCGCCGGCACCGGTCGGATCGACGGCGCTGACGGCCAGCCCGGGCAGGACGAGCCGGCGATCCTTTGTCGCGAGGATCGCGCCGGCGGCGCCGCGCTTGAGGACGACGAGCGGCGGGCCGAGCCCGAGATAGAAATCGAGGATGGCGTCGGGGTCGGTGAGGCCGGTGAGCGAAGTGGCGTCCTCGAGGCTCGGGAGCGCGATGTCGGCGCGGGCGATGGCGGCGTGGGTGAGCGCAGCGGCGCGGGCGGGCGGCCAGAGCGCGGGGCGGTAGTTGGTGTCGATCGCCACTTTGGCCCCGGCGTTGCGGGCGATGGCGATGGCGGCGAGGACGGCGTCCGCGGCGAGCGGGGAGATGGCGAGGCTGATGCCCGAGGCGAAGAGGAATCTTGCCTGCCCGATCAGGGCTTGCGGCAGGTCGGCGGGGCCGAGATGGGCGGCGGCCGACTCCTTGCGCAGATAGGAGAAGCGGTGCCCGTCCGGGCCGTGGTGGATGAAATAGATCGCCGTGGGGTGGTTAGGATCGCGACGGACGGCGGAGCTATCGACCCCCTCGCGCTGCCAGAGGGCCAGGAGGGAATCGCCGGCTTCGTCGCAGCCCAGCGCGGTGATCATGCCAACCGCGGCGCCTTGCCGGGCGGCGGCGATGGCGGCGTTGGAGGTATCTCCGCCAAATCCTTGAAGATAAAGTTTTCGTCCTGCTTTGTCAGGAGGCAGCCCGGAAAATTCGAGCATCGGCTCGCCCATGCAGAGGAGGGCGGGCGGGTTCATGCGGCCGCCTGCGCCGTGGCGGCCGCGGCGAGGATGGCGGCGCGGTCGCCGGCGGCGATCCGGCCTTCGTCCACCAACGCCCCGCCCATGCCGACGAAGGCGGCGCCGGCGGCGAGGTAGGCGGGCACGTCCTTGGGCGCGATCCCGCCCGTGGGGCAGAAGGCGACGCCCGGAAAGACGCTCGCGAGCGCGCGGATATGCGCGGGCCCGCCGGCCGAGGAGGCGGGGAAGATTTTCACGACGTCCGCGCCGGCGGCGAGCGCGGCGCGGACCTCGGTGGGCGTCAGCGCGCCCAGCATGAGTGCGGCGCCGGCGCGGCGGCAGGGGCCGGCGAGCGCGGGATCGACCCAGGGGGCGACGATGAAGCGGGCGCCGGCGGCGAGGCAGGCCTCGGCGTCGGCGGCGGAGGGAACGGTGCCGGCGCCGACGAGCAGGCCGGGCTCGGCGGCGAGGCGGGCGATGAGGGCGGGGGCTTCGGGGATGGTGAGGGTGATCTCGAGCACGGAGAGGCCGGCCTCGCGGAGCCAGCGCGAAGCCGTCTCGGCGTGGCGCGTCTCGTGCGTGCGCAGCACCGGCACGACGCGCGCGGCGCGGAGCCGTTCGAGCAGGCCGGCTGCGGACAATTCGCCCAATTTCCCCTCCGCGTGAGGCGCATCCGTCGCACGCGACTATAGAGCGTGGTCCCTGGAGAGCGCGAGGATGCGGGCTCGCGTCCATCCCAAATTGCAACCAGTCGGGCATCGGGGCGGGTAGGGCCTAGAGCGGGATGCGTTCGCCCGGGCTCACGCATCACGCTCTAGGTCTTTGTTTTCCCGCGTGATTCACGCCTTCGGTCATTCAACCTTCGGCGATCACGCTCCAGGTGCTGAGAGGGACAGGATTGGCGCTGACTGTTCCGAGCACTTGGCAATGAGTTGCGTTGCAACTCGTCAGTGTGCCTTTCCGCTATGCTTCTATGCTTCGCTCCGCCGGAAGGGACGCCGCCCGCCGAGAGAGCTATCCTATGCCCGAGTTATGACGCCTGGACGGCGCTGGCTTGCATGCGCCATCCTGCCTTTCCGTAGAGCCGAGCCATAGCGATCACAGATGCCGCCGACTCATCTCCTCTGGCCATTCCTCCTCGCGACCCTCATCTTCGCCGCCATCCCCGGGCCAGCCATCCTCTATACCGCCGTACAGACCCTCGCCCGCGGCCGGCGCGCCGGCTTGATGACCGCTCTCGGCATCCATCTCGGCGGCTATGCCTACGTCGCCGCGACCGCTTTTGGCCTGTCCGCCCTGCTGCACTACGTCCCCACCCTTTATCTCACCATGAAACTGGCCGGCGCCGCCTACCTGATCTGGCTCGGCATCGGGATGCTTCTTCGCCCCAAAGACTCTCGTGACCCACCGCGCGCCGCCAACGAGAGTGCCCGCCGCGCCTTCTTCCAGAGCACCACCGTCGAACTGCTCAATCCCAAGACAACCCTCTTCTTCGTCGCCTTCCTCCCGCAATTCGTCGATCCGGCGGCCGCCCTCCCCGTCGCTGTTCAGTTCCTGATTCTCGGCACCATCGTGAACCTCGCCTTCTCCGCCGCTGACCTCATCACTGTCCTGCTCGCCGCCACCATTATGGACAAGCTGCGCCACCATGCCCGCGGCCAACGCGTCGTCCGGATCGCCGGAGGTTCCATTCTGATCGGCCTCGGAACCCGCCTGGCTATCGGCCGCACCTAGATGTCGTTGCTATGGAGGTTGTCCCTCCGGGGCTGAGGGTCGAGGCTGTGGTTACCACACACGCAGCCCTGAGCCCGGAGCCCCGGATGGACGTCCATGAGAATGCGCGCACGACGCGGCATAGTCGATTGTTGATG
>DATJTV010000243.1:0-13851 GCA_035503055.1 Acetobacteraceae bacterium | reverse complement strand
CTCGCCGGCGATGCCGCCGCTCCGATCGGGCACCGCTTGCCCGGCGAGCACGGATTCCGGTTCTTCCCGGGATTCTACAAGCACGTGATCGACACCATGCGCCGCATCCCGTCCTTCGACGGCCGAACGGTGGCGGATCATCTGGTGCCGACGACGCGGGTGGCCATCACGCAGTACGGGAAGCCCACATTTCTCATCCCCGCGCTCTTCCCCCGCACGCCGGGCGACGCCGGCACGGTGCTGCGTGATATCCTGCTTGCTTTCGGACCGATCACCGGCCTCACACCGGAGGAGCTTGCGTTCTTCGGTGCCCGCATCTGGCAAATCCTGACCTCATGCGAGCAGCGCAGGATCGGCGAGTACGAGCGGACGAGCTGGTGGGAGTTCGTCGGCGCCGACCAGCGGTCCGCCTCGTACCAAAAGTTCCTCGCCGCCGGCATCACGCGGTCCCTCGTGGCGGCCAAGGCACGCAAGGCCAGCACGCGCACCATCGGCGATATTTTCGTGCAGCTGATGCTGACGATCCTCAACCCGACCGCGGGATCGACCGACCGTGTGTTCGATGGGCCGACGAACTTCGTCTGGATCGATCCCTGGCGCGCGCATCTCGAAGCGAGCGGCGTGCGCTACGAGACCGAGACGGAGGTCGAAGAGATCCTTGCCGAGGGAAGCCGGATCACCGGCGTCGTCGTCCGCCGGCGGGGAAAGCGCACGGTCGTGACCGGCGATCACTACGTCGCAGCGCTTCCGGTCGAGCGCATCGCACCGCTCCTGAGCCCCGAGCTGCTGGCCGCCGACCCCGGGCTTGCGGGTCTCCGCCAACTCGCCGGGAACGTCGACTGGATGAACGGGGTTCAGTTCTATCTGCGGCGCGACGTGCCGACGGCGCACGGGCACGTGATCCACATCGACACCGAATGGGCGCTCACGAGCATCTCGCAGCTTCAGTTCTGGCGCGAGGTCTCACCCGAGCAGTTCGGCGACAGCGGCGTGCGCGGCATCCTCTCGGTCGATGTCTCCGACTGGACCGCGGCCGGGGCGGACGGGCGCCCCGGCGCGCAGTGCTCGCGCGACGAGGCCGTGCGCGAGACGTGGCGGCAGCTCAAGCGCTCGATCAATGTCGGGCAGGAACTGCTGCGGGACGAGGACCTGCACTCGTGGTTCCTCGATCCGGACATCGAGGCGGATCCGGCCCGCCAGGGACTCCTCGAAAATCTGGAACCGCTACTGGTGAACCTTGTCGGCACCTGGGCGCTCCGCCCCGAAGCGACCACGGCGATCCCGAACCTGTTCCTGGCTTCGGACTATGTGCGCACGAACACCGACCTCGCGACCATGGAGGCCGCCAACGAGGCGGCGCGGCGGGCCGTGAACGGGCTGCTCGACGCGGCCGGGTTCAAGGGCGGACGCTGCGAGATCTGGAAGCTGCACGAGCCGGAACTGCTCGCGCCGTGGCGGCTGCACGACCAGGGCCGCTACGCGGCCGGCCTGCCCTGGGACGGTTCGCTGATGGAGGTCGCGGCCCACGCGATGCGCGATGCCTCCCCGCTCCTCGAACAGGCCGGTCCGCTGATCGAGCGGGCAGCACCTTTCGTTGGTCCGGTTGCCGACGCGCTTGACGCAAGCGAAGGCGGCAACGAGGACCCGTCACAGGGGCGTAGCTTCGACGCGGCGGCGGCGCTCGCCACCCCGTATGCGCCGGGCCCGGCCTTTGCGCACGGCGCTCTCGCCGGCGTGACGCCAGGTCCCGGAGATGACGCGGGACCGGCAGGTTTCGAGGAGCGCCTCGCCTGGTATCGCCAAATGCTCGCCGACACTCTCGCGGCGGGCGTTCCGACGTGGGAGCCGCAAAGGCACCTGTACGGGCTGGCGAGGGAGTTCATCGAGCGGCGGGGCAAGGGCTTGCGGCCGGCATTCTGCATCGCGACGGCACGGGCGCTCGGGGGCCGCGCCGACGACGCGTTGCCGGCCGCCGCCGGCCTCGAAATGCTGCATAATGCGTTTCTGGTCCATGACGATATTGAAGACGGCAGCGACATGCGGCGCGGCATGCCCACCATGCATCGCCGCGCAGGGATTCCGCTTGCCGTGAACACGGGCGATTCCATGACCGCGCTCGCCATGCGCCTCTTTCGCAAGACCGGCGAGCGGCTCGGACCGGCGACGGCGATGCGCATCTTCGACGAAGTCGATCACTTGGTCGTCGAGACCCTGGAAGGCCAGGCCATGGAGCTGGGCTGGGTCCGCGACAACGATCCGACCGTCGGGGCGGACGACTACCTGCGGCTCGTGCTCAAGAAGACCGCGTGGTACAGCTTCATTCACCCGATGCGGATCGGCGCGCTCATCGCCGACGGGGATGATCGCAATCTCGGCCGGTTCGATCGTTTCGGCTACCTGCTCGGGCTCGCCTTCCAGATCACCGACGACGTTCTCAATCTCAACGGGAGCGCTGCGCGCTACGGCAAAGAGATCAATGGCGATCTCTGGGAGGGCAAGCTCACCCTTTTGCTGACGCACGCGCTCGACAACGTTGATGGTCCGGACCGGGCGTGGATGACGGATTTTTTGGGACGGCCGCGTGACCGGCGCCTGCCGCGGGAAGTGCTGCGGCTTCATCAACTCATCTTGAACGGCGGCGGCATCCGATGGGCGCAACAAGCCGCCGCCCGATTCGCCGAAGCCGCGGCGCAGGAGTTCGACGGCGCGGCATTCGCGGGTGTGCCGGGGAGCGCGGATCTCGACTGGCTGCGCGCTTGCGTCGATTACCTCGTGCGGAGGGACGCATAGTGGCAACGGAGATTGATGCGTGATTCGGCGCATTGGACAGCGTGAGAAGGACGATGCCATCGGAGCCTCACGCAGCGCCAGGAGGAGCCACAGTGGCGTCGGTCACGATTAGGGAGTGGCTTGCGTCGCTTGGGCTTTCCGAATACGCGGACCGCTTTGCGAAGCACCGCATCGATTTTTCGACTCTGCGAGAGCTAACGGACCAGGATCTCAAGGGGGAGCTTGAGATCGCGCCGCTCGGGGATCGCCGCAGGTTGCTGCGCGCAATCGCCGAGCTTGCAGGAAGCTCCGGCGCCTCGCCCCAACCGATGTCTGCGCCCACGTCGGAGCCCCGCGACGAAGCCGAGCGTCGCCAAGTCACGGTGATGTTCGCGGATCTGGTAGGCTCGACGGCGCTCTCCGTCCAAATGGACCCCGAGGACCTGCGGGAGATCATTTCGGCCTACCAGCAATGCGTCGCCGACACCGTGCGCCGCTTCGGCGGGTTTGTCGCACGATATGTAGGAGACGGGGTGCTTGTGTACTTCGGCTATCCGCAGGCCCACGAGGATGACGCCGACCGGGCCGTCCGGGCGGCGCTTGCGCTCATCGCCGCTGTGGGTGAACTGAAGACGACCATCTTGCCGCAAATCCGCATCGGGATTGCCACCGGCCTCGTGGTGGTCGGGCACCTCATTCCATCCGGCGAGTCGGAGGAGCGCGGCATGGTCGGCGAGACGCCGAACCTTGCCGCGCGCCTGCAGGGGATCGCCGAGCCCAACTCCGTGATCATCGACCAGAACACGCGACGACTTCTGGGCGATCTGTTCAACCTCCAGGACGTCGGGACAAGAGACATCAAAGGCATTGCCGGCCCGGTGCATGCCTGGGCGGTGCTGCAGGCAAGCTCGGTGGCCAGCCGCTTCGAGGCGCTCCATGCAACCGGCCTGCCCCCCCTCGTCGGGCGAGAAGAAGAGGCGGCGTTGCTGCTTCGGCGATGGGAGAGCGCAACGAGGGGTCAAGGCCAAGTGGTGCTGCTGTCCGGCGAGGCGGGTATCGGCAAGTCGCGGCTCACGGCCACGCTCATCGAACTTCTCACCCAACATCCGCATACCCGCCTGCGATATTTCTGCTCGCCTCAGCACACCGACAGTGCGCTCTATCCGGTTATCGACCAAATCGGGCGAGCCGCCGGACTGGCACATGCCGATACTCCGCGAGAGAAACTGGACAAGCTCGACGCGCTGCTCAAGCAAAGCGCGACGTCCCGGGAGGACGCTGCGCTGATCGCGGAGACGCTGTCACTGCCGAACGATGGACGCCATCCGGTCCTCGAGCTGACCCCGCAGCAGCGGCGGGAAAGAACGTTGGATGCATTTATCGCGCAGATGGACGCCCTGAGCCGTGCGCGTCCGGTGTTGATGGTCTTCGAGGACGCACACTGGGCCGACCCCACGAGCCTTGAGCTGTTCGGTCGGGCTGTGGGCGAGATCGCAAGCCGCCGGGTACTGCTGGTCGTGACTTTCCGGCCGGACTCCGAGCTGCCCTGGGTCGGGCGGCCTCACGTGACGACGCTGACCCTTGGTCGGCTGGCGCACCGCGAGATCGATGCGATCATCGACCAACTCATCGGCAGCGACGCGCTGCCGGCGCGCATTCGACAGGATCTCATAGAGCGCAGCGACGGAATTCCCTTATTCGTCGAGGAGATGACGAAGGCGGTCTTGGAGGCCGGGAGCGCAGGCGCGGCTGAGCGAACTCTGGCTGCGGCTCCGTCCCCGAGCCTCGCGGTCCCTGCGACCCTGCACGCTTCGCTCATGGCGCGGCTCGACCGGCTCGGCCCGGCCAAGGAACTCGCGCAGATCGGGGCCGCGATCGGGCGCGAATTCTCTCATGCCCTTCTGGCCGCAGTGGTGCTGAGGCCGGAGGTGGAGCTGAGACCGTTGCTCGACCGGCTCATCAATGCCGGCTTGCTGTTCCGTCAGAGTGCGCCGCCTTACGCAACCTACCTTTTCAAGCATGCCCTGGTACGCGACGCGGCTTACAGCACCTTGTTGCGGGAGCCAAGGCGCGCGCTTCATGCCAGAATCGCCGAAACTCTGGAAACCCAGTTCCCGGAGATCGGGGAGAACCAGCCCGAACTCCTGGCGCGGCACTGGACCGAGGCCGGCCAGATCGCAAAGGCCTCCGGGCTGTGGGGAAAAGCGGGACTGCGATCCACACAGCGTTCGGCGCTCGTTGAGGCGGCCGAGCAGCTGAGGCGCGCTCTCGACCAGATCGCGACGTTGCCCAGCACGCCCGAATTGCGCCGGGAAGAAATCAGACTTCAGGTTGCGCTGATAACCCCACTCCTCCACGTCAGCGGGTACGCGACACCGGAAACCAGGGCTGCGGTTGACCGGGCACGTGTGCTGATTGAACAAGCCCAAGCGCTCGGAGAACCCCTTGAAGACCCATCGTTGTTGTTCTCCGTTCTCTACGCCTCGTGGGTCGCGAACCTCGTTGCGTTCAACGGCGACGTGATGCGCGACCTAGCCCTCCAATTCCTGGCCCTCGCAGACAAGCAGAGGTCAACGGGGCCGCTCATGGTCGGGCATCGCCTCATGGGCTTGTCGCTGCTGCATACGGGCGATATCCCAGGCGCACGAACGCATCTCGATCAGGCCATGACGCTCTACGATGCTGTTGAACATCGTCCTCTGGCGATGCGCTTTGGGCAGGATGTCGGCGCCGCCAGCTTGTTGTGGAAGGCGACGGCTCTTTGGCTTCTCGGCTATCCCGAGGCCGCGCTCGCAGATTGCCAGCAAGCGCTCGGCCTGGCGCGCGAAATCGGCCACTCCGCCACGTTGGTGTACGTGCTGAATTTCAGTACATGGATCTATATTCATCGCGGGAATTACTCGGAGGCAAGCGCGCTTGTCGACGAGCTCATGGAACTGAAAGACCAAACCGGATCGTTGTATTGGGGGGCGTGGGGGATGATGGAACGGGGCTGCATACTGACGTTGACAGGAAAGGCATCGGATGCCGTCCAGATGATTGGCTCCGGCGTCGCCGCGTTGCGGTCGACGCGGACGACGATGTGGATGCCGGTATGGCTGTCATATCTTGCAAGGGCCAGCGCGGAGACCGGCCAATTGGACGCCGTGACGAGCTACATGAGCGAGGCATTGGCGGCGGTGCACACAACCAAGGAAAGCTGGTACGAGGCCGAGCTCAATCGCATCGCCGGGGAAGTCACCTTGCTTTTGCCGGGGCCCGACGTAGCAAAGGCGGAATCCTATTTCCGGCGTGCGCTTGCGGTCGCGCGGAAGCATCAGGCGAGGTCCTGGGAACTCCGAGCAGCGATGAGCATGGCACGGCTCTGGGCGCATCAGGGGAGGCGGCAACAGGCCCGCAAACTTCTCGCCCCAGTTCAATCCTGGTTCACCGAAGGCTTCGATACTCTCGACCTGAAACAGGCCAAGGCCTTGCTCGACGAACTGGCGCAATGAGGGCGTCCCGCGCTTGCAAGCCAGTCATTGGGCAGAAAATGGTACATTTCGGCCGACCGAATGGATGAGAGGGCACAGGTATGGATCGCAGCTCGCTCTTGAAGCCCGCCGGTACGATCGATGGCGCCCCGGCGCGCGAGGCAGGCCGGCCGGTGCCGCAGGGCGCCCCCTCAACGCGGAAAACAAGCCTGCCCAATCCGGACGATCTCGTGGCGCGCGCGCTCACAATCCTTGACGAAGAGAACGTAACGAGCGGTGGAACCCGATTCCTTCAGGGGGCCAATATTGCGAGAGGGTCGCGGACGGCTCCAGCCGGTCTGACGCTGCAGCGACGCGTCCTCAGCGACGGAAGCGAGTGCGCGTTGCCACTCCGCTACTTCGACGTTCAATGTCTTGTCGCCACCTTTCTGACCGACTTGAACGCGGCGGCTGAGCTTCTCAATGGCACGGGCTTGCAGGCCGTGCCGCAGGAAGATGGAAAAGGCGTCGCGGTGCTCTACTTTATCGAGTATCGCGACACGGATATCGGCCCTTACAATGAAGTCGGGCTGACCGTCGTGGCAGCAGCGGCAGGCGAGCGGATTCCGGCGAACTACGTGGTGAACCTCCCGGTCACCACGACCGTGGCGAACCGCGCGGGGCGGGAGATCTGGGGCTACAACAAGTTCGTCGGCGCCATCGATGTCGAGAGCGACGGTCGGAAATTCTCGACGATCTTGCGCGACACCAACAGCGAGATGATTGGCGCGCTAGAGGGCACGCGCGGCCCTTCCGCTCCAGCGCCGCCGACCGACACACTCACTTTCACGATGCTCAAGGGCAGGGTGATCAAAACCCTGCTCCAGGTGTTCACTCCATTCCAGGCCAGTCGTGGTGACGGTTTCGTGTTCAGGGTGGGCCCATCCGGACATCCCATGGCGAGCAACCTGAAGAGCTTAGGACTCGATGGCGCGTGTCCGGTGCTGGTGCACTATGCCGACCCGTTTCAGGCCCTGCTATTCCCGGGCCGGGCAGTCTGAGCCCTGGCAATCTCCGTGGGCGAGGGCGTCCGAACCGACATCTTCCGGGGAATTGCAGGGAACTCGCGGTATTTGGTCATACGGTTCGAGAAAGGTGCCCTATGTTGAGTGAGTTTTCGGGAGCAGGACCCGGACCCGTTTCCATCCGTCAATTCGTGGCGCGCATGAGAGCGCTTGATTCACTTCTTCCGACGAGCCCGGCCGCAATCAGAATGGCGTATGGGCGCATGCGGTGGCGTGAGGCCTGCGGCAGGCACCGTATGACGGGCAAGCCCCCATCCTTACGACGAATTTTGCGCGGCGTCATCGGGGGAGATATCGGGAAACGGGGTTCGGTCGTGCCATGAGGGTTGTTCTGGCCAATCCGCGCGGGTTCTGCGCGGGCGTCGAACGGGCGATCAGCACCGTTGAGGCGGCGCTGGAACAATTCGGCGGTCCGATCTACGTTCGCCACGAGATCGTGCACAACCGCCATGTCCTCGCTGCGCTCACCAGGCGCGGCGCCGTCTTCGTCGAGGACCTTCAGGACGTTCCGCTCGGCGCGAGGGTCATTTTCAGCGCTCATGGGGTCGCGCCGACGGCATGGCGTGAGGCCCGTGCCCGAGCTCTCAAGATCATCGACGCTACCTGCCCGCTGGTAACCAAGGTCCACCTTGAGGCGGTTGCGCACGCGCGTGCGGGGCGGACCCTGCTCGTGATCGGCCATCGCGGCCATCCGGAAGTCGTTGGAACCGTCGGACAGTATCTGGGCGCCGGTGGGGCCCGCATCGAAGTGATCGAGGACCGGGCGATGGCGGAAAAGCTTGTCGTCGATGGCCCTGAGCAGATCGCTTACGTCACTCAAACCACGCTATCCGCGGACTACGTGGCCGGAGTGGTGGTTACATTGCAACGGAAATTCCCCCGGCTGCTCGCTCCTCATCGGGAGGACATCTGCTACGCAACGTCAAACCGTCAGCGCGCCGTGCAGGCCATCGCGGGTCGCTGCGACGTGGTCATTGTCATTGGTGCGGATCACAGCTCGAATTCCGCCCGGCTCTGCGAGGTCGCGCAGGCCGCCGGCGTGGCCGCGTATCTCGTCGACTCCGACGAGAAGGTCGACCGGGCGTGGTTCCGGAACGACGGGACGATCGGCGTCACCTCGGGGGCCTCGGTGCCGGAAGTGCTGGTGGAGGGCCTGTTGGCCAAGTTCCGAAGATGGTGGCCGGATCTCGTCGAGGAAACCCTCGGTGAGCCCGAGAAGCTCCATTTTCGGGTACCGCGCGAAGTCGACCGCGCGGCGTCGGGCAGGAGTCGTTGATTGCGAGTGGCCTTACCCGCGGAACAGGATCGCAGCGCCGCCGGCGGAGGATGGACTGACGAGAACGCCGGCGGGGAGAGTTTGGTGGGGGATGGCGTTGTCGGCGAGGATTCGCTTGATGGCGGCGTTGTTGTCGTCGGTCGTGACGGCGATTCCGGCGATGAAGGGGAGCGAGGGGATCGTAGTGCCGGGAAGTGCTTCCGGAGGGAGCATGCGGACGCGGCCGCGGGGAAGGGCCAGCGCGAAGCCGCCGGCGGGATCCGGGGTGACCGGGAGGCCGGCGAGGCGCGAGAAACGGGCGGCGGTTTCCGCCGGGGCGGCGGAGGCGATGGTGACTTCGGCCAGCGCGACGGCGTGGTTGGGGTGGAAGAGGAACCGTTCCTGCCAGATCGCCTCGGGCGTGAGGTGGCGGATGAGGAAGATGCGGCCTTCGGGTGCGTCTGGGAGGATGAGTCGCGCGAAGCGGGCCTGGGGCCCGAATTGGTTCGAATCGTCCACCGGGCGCTCGAGATAGGCGATGCCTTGGATGGGGATGCCGGCGGCACGCATGCGCGCGAGGTTCAATTCCTCGTCGTCGATGCCAAGCGCGATGATGTGCAGGCCCGAATAGCGGGCGAGGGAGAATTCGAGCGAGTTGGTGAAGTATTGCGGATCGACGATGGCGATCAGCTCGAGATAGCCCTCGCGCAGCATGGCGCAGCGGTTGCCGGTCCCGAACGGAACGATAGGGCCTTCTTGCGTGCGGCGGCCGGAGTGGCGGGCGAGCGGCGTGAGGGTGAAGCCGAGGCGCTCAAAGGCGGCGGAGAGGGTGGCGAGGTCGGCGCCGGCGATGCCGACATGGTCGAGTGCCTGGGCGGTGTTCACGCGAGCTCGGCCTCGTATTTGGTGATGCGCCAGTCCTCGGGCTCCTGCGCGGCCGCCTCGTACCAGGCGGAGACGAGGGGGTGGGCGCGGACGGCATCGCAATAGGCGCGCGTGGCGGGGGAGATCTCGGGCTCGTAGGTGAGGAAGCGCGTGACGACCGGGGCGTACATCACGTCCGCGGCGGTGAAGGTTGGGCCGAAGAGGTAGGGGCCGGCGGCCCCAAAGCGCGCGCGGGTTTCGTGCCAGAGCTTTTCGACGCGGGCGATGTCGGCGAGCGCGCCTTCGGTGCGGCCGCGGCCGGAGAGGGCGCGGCCTAGGCTCATCGGCATCGACTGGCGGAGTGCCGTGAAGCCCGCGTGCATCTCGGCGGCGATCGCGCGGGCATGGGCGCGCGCGGCGCGGTCCGCGGGCCAAAGCGGGGGGAAGAGCTCGGCGCAGTATTCGCAGATGGCGAGGCTCTCCCAAACGGCGACGGCGCGATGCTCGAGATACGGGACGAGGCCGGAAGGGGAGCGGGCCTTGACCTCGGGCGTGACGCCGCCGGCGAGGCGGATCACTTCCTCGGTGACGTCGAGGCCGGCGGCGCGGACGGCGAGCCAGCCGCGCATGCTCCAGGACGAATGGCGGCGGGTTCCGATGATGAGGCGGCCTTCTTGCATGGGAGGCTCCTTGTGCGGGCGGACGATGCCACGGCGGCAGGCAGACGAGCTAGAGCGTGATCGCCGAAGGTGGAATCACCGAAGGCGTGAATCACGCGGGAAAACAAAGACCTAGAGCGGGATGCGTGAGCCGAAGCGAGCGCATCCCGCTCTAGGCGCGGCGCCAGACGTCTCCGTAGCGCAGCACGAGGCCCTCGGCATCGACCTCGAGCTCGGCGGCGAAGCCGCTCGCGAGCCCGCGATAGCGGAAGCGGCCGGGGGAAATAAGCGTGTATTCCTGCTCGCGGGCTGTGATGGCGAGTGAGGGGATGGCGACGTAGGCAACGGCGAGGCGGAGGGGAACGCCGGGGCGGAAGGCGAGGGTGCGGACGGGGAGCGTGTTGGTGAGCGGCGTCGCCATGATGTCGATCGCCACGGCCTGGGCGAGGTCGGGGCGCGGGCTTTCGTTCACGCGCCAGGCGCCGTCAGGCGCGCGGGCGATATGGCAAGCGAGCGGCGTTGCGGCCTCGATCGAAAGGGAGGCGGAGCGGAACCGCCACTCCTTGTCGCAGGCGAGGCGATAGCGCAGGCGGAACGGCGCGCCGTCGAGGCTGGCGGCAACGTCGCCTGCAGCTTCGATGCCGTCCGGGCCGTCATCGAGGACGAGGTCTTCGTGGCCCGGGCGGCCGATCCAGTCCCAGGCGAGGGCGCGGATGGGCATGGCGCGGTGGTACACGACGGGGCAGGGGCGCGGCTTGGGGAAAATTGCGGACCTGCCAGGGCCTTGCTTTCCGCCGGCCCGTCGGCTAAGCCGCCGCCCTTCCTTGCGGAGGGCGCCGGCATCGCCCTTCGCTATGCCCAGCCCCATTTGGGGTGGAAGCGTTGCTTCGGGGCCGATCCAGCCAGAGGGAGAATGGGATGCCGCTTTACGAATGCGTGCTGATCGCGCGCAACGATGCGACGCAGCAGCAGGTCGATGCGCTCGCCGACCAGATCACCGCCGGCATGGAAGCCGCCGGCGGGGCGGTGAAGAAGCGCGAATATTGGGGTCTGCGCAATCTCGCTTACCGGATCAAGAAGAATCGCAAGGGGCACTATCTGCTGCTCGGGCTCGATGCGCAGCCGCCCGCCGTCAACGAGATGGAGCGGCAGCTTCGCATCAACGAGGACGTGCTCCGGTTCCTGACCATCCGCGTGCCGGCGATCGAGGAAGCGCCCTCGGCCATCCTTTCGCGCCGGTCGGACGACCGGGAGCGCGGCTTCCGCGGGCCGAAGCCGGCCGGCCGCTTCGATTCGGGGCGGCGGCGCTACGACGAGCGCGAGGAGTTCCGCGCCCGGCCCGAGCGGGAGGAAGAGTTCCGCCCGGGCGAACCGGCGGCGGAGGAATAGAGCATGTCCGAATCGAGCGAGATCAACCCGGCTGCCCGCCGCCCCGCGGTGGGCGCGCGGCGGCCCTTCTACCGGCGCCGCAAGTCCTGCCCGTTCTCTGGGCCGAACGCGCCCAAGATCGACTACAAGGACGTGCGCCTGCTTTCGCGGTTCCTCTCGGAGCGAGGGAAGATCGTGCCGAGCCGCATCACCGCGGTCTCCGCGAAGCGCCAGCGGGAGCTGGCGCTGGCGATTAAGCGAGCGCGCTTCCTGGCACTCCTGCCCTACGTCGTGGCCTAAGGGAGGGCGGCGATGGCCAACGTCGAGGTGATCCTGCTGCAGCGGGTCGAGAAGCTCGGGCAGATGGGCGACGTGGTGAAGGTGAAGCCGGGCTATGCCCGGAACTTCCTGCTGCCGCAGAAGAAGGGGATGCGGGCCACCAAAGAGAACCGCTCGCGGTTTGAGCAGCAGCGGGTCGAGCTTGAGGCGCAGAATCTGAAGCGCCGCGAGGAGGCGCAGCGGGTGGCCGAGCGGGTGGCCGGGCTTTCGGTGGTGGTGATCCGCCAGGCGGGCGAGGCGGGCAACCTCTATGGCTCGGTGAGCGCGCGCGACGTTGCCGAGGCCTGCACGGCGGCGGGGCTTTCCATCAGTCGCAGCCAGGTGGAACTCGAGCATCCGATCAAGACGCTCGGGCTCTCCGTGGTGCGGGTGATCCTGCACCCCGAGGTGTCGATTGGCGTGACCGTCAATGTCGCCCGCTCGCCCGAGGAGGCGGAGCGGCAGACGCGGGGCGAGAACGCCCCGCCCGAGGTCGAGGCGGCGGTGCCGGACGAGGAGCCGTCGGTGGCCTGACGGCGCGGGACTGTCGGCGGCTTTGACGTTCGGCCCGGGATTCGCCAGACTGCTCCGCCGCAGCAACGATGAGGTTCGCGGCGAGAATGGCCATGCAGCGCGTTCTGGATGCGCTTCTGAGGCGCCTGATCACCGAGGGACGGCTGGAAGTGCACTGGCCGGACCGCAGCGTTACCACTTACGAGGGAAGCCCGGGCGGGAGCGCCGCGGTTGCCCTCACCGACGCGGCCACGGTGCGGCGGCTGGTGCTCAACCCCTCGCTCGCGCTCGGCGAAGCCTACATGGCGGGCGGCGTCGTGCCGGTGGAATGCAGCCTCTATGAGCTGCTCGACCTTCTGGTCGCCAATGCTACGGCCGCCGGCGGCGGGACAGGCATCATGCGGCTCAGGGCGCGGCTCGGCCGGCTGATCCGGTATCTCGCGCAATACAACCCCGCCCCGCGCGCGCGGCGCAACGCCGCCCATCATTACGATCTCAACGGCAGGCTCTACAGCCTGTTCCTCGACCGCGACCGGCAATATTCCTGCGCCTATTTCCGGCGCGGGGACGAGACGATCGACGAGGCGCAAGTGGCGAAGAAGCGCCACATCGCGGCGAAGCTGCTGCTCGACCGGCCCGACCTCTCGGTGCTCGACATCGGCTGCGGCTGGGGCGGGCTCGCGCTCACGCTCGCGCGGGACTACGGCGCGCGCGTGCTCGGCATCACGCTCTCCTCCGAGCAGCTCACGGAGGCGCGGGCGCGCGCGTCCGTGGCGGGGCTCGCCGATCGGGTCCGCTTCGAGCTGCTCGACTACCGCGCGGTCAACCAGCAGTTCGACCGAATCGTTTCGGTCGGCATGTTCGAACATGTCGGCATCGTCCATTACGGGACTTTCTTCGCCGCGCTGAAGCGGTGCCTGGCACCCGACGGCGTCGCGCTCCTGCACGCGATCGGGCGGAGCGACGGGCCAGGGGCGACCAACCGGTGGATCGGGAAATACATCTTCCCGGGCGGCTATTCGCCGGCGCTTTCGGAGGTGCTGCCCGCGGTCGAACGGACCGGCTTGTGGGTGACGGACGTCGAGATTTTGCGGCTGCACTACGCCGAGACGCTGGCGCGCTGGCGCCGACGCTTCCTCGCCAACCGCGATACGATTGGGTCCGTCACCGACGAACGGTTCTGCCGGATGTGGGAGTTCTACCTCGTCGGCGCCGAGCTCGCCTTCCGCCGCGAGGGACACATGGTGTTCCAAATGCAGCTCGCGCGCGAGCAGACCGCAGTGCCGCTGACGCGCGATTACATCAGCGAGGCCGACGGCGCGGAGAGCCAGGATTTTCCGCAAGGCAAGTCGATGATTGCGTAATGTGCCGAGGGGCTCTGCCCCTCGGTCGGGTCCCAACGCGCGAGCGCGTTAGGTGCCCGCTCCCCGGCAAAGGCGGAGCCTTTGCAATCCATTCCTTAAAAGGTTCGGGGGTCTGGCGCCTCCAGGCCCCAGCGGTCGGGTTCCCATCGCGCTCGCGCGATGGGGCCCGGTTGCAAGGGGCGGAGCCCCTGGCTAACTGGTGAA
>DATJTV010000242.1:0-5181 GCA_035503055.1 Acetobacteraceae bacterium | reverse complement strand
CGAGGTCGAGTGCGGCGACGAGCGCCGCCGTATCCGCGAAATCCTCGATCTCCCCCGTCCAATCGGCAAGCGTAGGCGCCGGCGAGCGCGCGCGCACCTGGAGCGAGACGAAGTTTGCGCCCGGGAGGTCGAGCAGCGGGGAGAGCAGCGCCGGGTCGATCGAGCGGCGTGCATCCGCGGCGAAATCCGGGTTGCCCGCCCACACGAGGCCCACCTTGACGCCGGGCAATAGCGCGAGCCGTGCCGCCCAAGATGCTACGAGGCCGGGGTCGGCCGCGAGATAAGGGATGGCGGCGGGAATGGTCTCGAGCGTCGTTACGAGACGATGCGGCAGGCTCATCAGCGGGCAGTGCACATCGAACGGCGGCAGCGGATCGCCGCTTGCGACGACGCGCGTGGCGAGGCGCTGCCCCGCGAAAAGCCGCGCCAGCGGCTTCGGCGCCTCGAAGATGATATGTCGGGCCCGGAGCAGGGGCAGGAAGCGGCAGAACTGGATGGTATCGCCGAGACCCTGCTCGGCATGCACGAGGAGCGTGCGTTCGCCGAGCTCCTCCCCATCCCAGAGCGGGGCAGCGAAGTCGCGGCGGGCTGCCCCGCGCCGGTCCCAGCGGCGCTCGTATCCCGCCCAACCCTCGCGAAGCCTTCCCGCGGAGAGAAGGGCGACGCCGAGATTGTATTCGCTCTCCGCTTCGCCCGGCCGGAGGCGGAGCGCCAGAAGATACGCACGCTCGGCCTCGTCGAGCCGGCCGAGGGCAACGAGGACATTGCCGAGATTGCTCGCGGCCTCGGCATAGTCGGGCCGAAGCCGAAGTGCCTCGCCGAGCGCCTGCTCCGCTTCGGCGAAGCGTCCCTCCGCCTCGAGCAGCGTGCCGAGATTGTTGTGAACCTCGGCATAGTTCGGGTCGAGCGCGAGCGCGCTTCGGTAGCATTCTTCCGCCTCCGCGCTTGCGCGCCTCGCCGCGAGCGCCGTGCCCAGGCTGTTGAGCGCCTCGGGAAAATCGCGCACGGCGGCAAGCGCTCGCCGCAGCGCTGCCTCGGCCTCGTCCCACCGTCCGAGCCGGCAGAGGAGCGCCCCGAGATTGGCCTCCGCCGCGGCGAGGCCCGGCGCGTGGCGGAGTGAAGCGCGGTAACATTCCTCCGCCGCCCCCGCTTCGCCGAGGGCGGCGAGTGCCGCGCCGAGATTGTTGTGCGCCTCGGCGTGCGCGGGACGGAACGCAATGGCGGCGCGGTAGGCGGCGGCGGCTTCCGCCGTGCGGCCCAAACGCGCGCGCGCAAGCCCGAGATCGTAATGGAGATCGGCGTCTTCGGGCGCGGTCGCGAGCGCGCCACGCAAGGCGGACTCGGCCTCTTCGAGGCGCCCGGCCGCGGCGAGGACGCGGCCGAAATTGGCGCGATAGAGCGCGACCTCCGGCCTTCGCGCCACGGCCGCTGCGATTGCGGCGCATGCTTCCGCGTGGAGTCCGCGCCGATAGGCGGCGAGGCCGAGCAGGTGCAGCGCGTCGGCATCCTGAGGGGCGGTGCCGAACACGGCCTTGAGGCAGGCCTCCGCGCCTTCTGCATCGCCCGCGCGGAGAAGCCGCGCCGCTTCTTCCAGTCTCGCGCGGGGAGCTGCCATCGCCGGATCGTAAAAAGGCGAGGTTGGCAAATCGCAAAGGAGGCACGCGGGCCAGGGATTGTTAATTCCTCTCGCCGTACCCTCGGTCCGGGCAGCAGCCGAGAGAACGCGTGGACCAAGCATTTGCCGAGGGAAGCGCCGAAATCGCCCTTATCGAACAGCCGGAGCCGGCCCTCTTCGCCGCAATCGCCCGTCCGCTCGCCTCCTTCAACGCGCCCTTCGCCGGCCCCGCGGAATCACGCCCCCTCGTGCTCGCCTTGCAGCGTCCGCCGGCCGGCGAGGTCATCGGCGGGCTATCGGGCGAGACGATCTATCGCTGGCTTGCGATCCAGGTCCTCTACGTCCCGCCCGAGCTGCGCGGCCGGGGCATCGGCGCTGCCCTTCTCCGCGGCGCCGAGACCGAGGCCCGCGCGCGCGGCTGCCGCGGCATCGTCGTCAATACCTTCAGCTTCCAGGCGCGCCCCTTCTACGAGCGGATGGGATTCGCCCATATCGGCACGCTCGAGGATTGCCCGCCCGGCCATCGCTGCTTCTATCTCTCGAAGCGGATTTAGCCCGCCGCCGCGTCGAGCAACGGTTGGCCGAGATAGGACCCGGCGGCGACGCCGCCCGGGCAGGCGAAGATCCCGCTGCCGACATGCGTCGTGAACTGATTGAGCGCATCGAGCCGCGACATTCTCTCGAAGATGCGGATGAAGCCGATCCGCGGGTCCTTCTGGTAGGCCATGAACATCAGCCCGGCATCGTATTCGATTGCCTGGCGCCAGGGCGGCCAGCGTTCGGCTACGAAGTCCGCGCCGTCGTTATAGGAGAAGGAGCGGCGCAGCACCTGCACGCCGCCGTTGAGCGCCGGCGCGCCGAGCCGGGCGTGCGCGGTTGCGGGGATCACGGGATCGCCGTCCGCGTTCGCAGCAGTGAGGTCGAGCGGGGCGAACTCCTTCGTTTCGCCGAGCGGGGCACCGGAATATTTGTGCCGCCCGAACACCTGCTCCTGGAAGCCGAGCTTCATCCGGTCCCAGTGCTCGAGCGCGATGCGGATGCGCCGCGCCACCAGGTAGGTGCCGCCCTGCATCCAGGCCGGGCCTTCCGCGCCGGCCCAGACGAACTCCGTCATCGCGCGCGGGTTGGCGGCGTCGGGGTTCATCGTCCCGTCCTTGAATCCCATCAAGTTGCGCGGGGTCCCCTTCGTCTGCGGCGCGGTCGAAAAGCCGCGCTGCGTCCATTTGAGCGCGACCGCACCCTCCCCGATCCGGGCGAGCTGGCGGACGGCGTGGAAGGCGATTTGCGGATCGTCGGCGCAGGCCTGCACCGCGATCGCGCCGCCCGTCTTGCCGGGCTCGAGCTGGTCGCCGGGGAAGAGCGGCAGATCGACCAGCGCCGGCGGGCGAAGGGAGCCGAGCCCGAAGCGGTCCTTGCCCTGGTGGAGGAAAAGCTCCGGCCCGAAGCCCACGGTGAGCGTGAGTCGCGCGGGGTCGAGCCCGATCGCCTCGCCGCTGTCGCCGGGCGGAGCGGCTGGCGCGGTTCCGAGATGATCGGCGGGCAGGCCCGCGGTGAGCCGCGCGGCGGCAACCGTCCAGGCGCGCATCAGCCCGATCAGCTCGTCGGGGCGCTCGGTCGTGACGTCGAAGACGCCAAACTGGAGGCATCCCTGCTGCGGCGTCGCGATGCCGGCCTGGTGCGGCCCGAAGAAATTCTCCGAGCCCGCAAAGGCCGGAAGCGTCACCGCCGCCGCGGCGGCGCCGGCCCCGCCCAGGAAAGCGCGGCGCGAAGTCACCGGGGCGCCTGCATCAGCGCGTTGGTGTCGTCCTCGACGTAATAGAGGCCCTTGCCGTCCGGGGTCATCGCGAGCCCGAAGAGATCGCCGTTGCCGGGCGGGTCCTGTGCCTCGTCGCTGTCGAGCCAGAGCGCGCCGCGCTGGGTACCGGTGGTGGGGTCGATCTCGACCAGCTGGCCGTTGAGCGCGTTGGTGACGAGCAGATCGCCATTGGGCGCGATCACCATCGCGAGCGGTCGCTTGAGCAGCCCGCCCTCGCTCACGACACGGCCGGTCCCGGCGCTGTCGGCGCGCGTGGCGGCATGGTCGATGGCGACCACCCGGTTGCCGAGCGCATCCGAGACGTAAAGCGTGCCGTCCGGCGCGAGTGCCAAGCCCGTGGGGCCGATGAGGAAGGCGCCGGCGTCGGCCTCGGCGGGGAAACCGTCGGCGATCACCGTCTTTCCCTCGACCACCGGCGGCTTGCCCGCGGGAAGCATGAGATCGATGCGCAGCACGTTCGCCCGCCGCACCGGAGGCTGGCCCGGGGGACCAATGTCGGCGCCGATCCCGAAGCCGACATTGCTGACGAAGAGGGTCGCGCTGCCGCCGCGATCGATCACCGCCACGTTGCCCCAGGGGTCGTCGATCTCGGGGCCGGCAATCGTGCCGGCGAGCTTGCCGTGCGGATCGAGCACGATGAGGCAGCCGGCGCCGCGGGTCTTTGTCGTGCCGTCGGTGCTGGGCGCGCTGCCGACGATGATCCAGCCTGCCTTGAGCATCGTCATCGCCGCGGTGAGCCCGACGCCGCCCGGGCAGCCGGCCAGCGCGCGCGGCAGGGCGGCGAACAGGCGCGCCGCCTTCGTGGCGGGATCGTAGTCCATGATCGTCGTCCCGGTGCCCTGGAAATTGCTGCGCGCGTTGAAGTTGTCGACCAGCACGTCGCCCGCCTTGACGGTTCCGGCGGAGACCGGCGCGACCACCACCGCGTAGGGGTTGAGATCGCCATCGGCGGGCACGGTGGAGGCGAGCAGGCGGTGGCCGTGCAGCGTGGCGAGGGCCGGCGGCGAAGCTGCCTGGGCGAGCGGGAGTGAAGCGGCCAGCAGGAGCAGCGAGACGGGCAGGGGATGGTGCATCGAGGGGCTCCGCACAGAATCGATAATGCGAATCATTCGCATTTAATGCGCGCCGTCAAGGGCTGGCTAAGCCCCCGTCTCAGCCCCTTGTGTCGGAGGGCGAGCCGGCCGCCTGATAGGCGATCACCTCGCCCGCGACCGCGACACCGACCGTTTGGCCCGGCCGCGGCACGTCCTGGCCGAAGAGCCGCGCCGAGATGCTCTCCCCCGGTTCCCCGGAGAGGGTCAGCCATACCACCGCGTCATGGCCGTAGAAGGTAACGTCGGTGACCACCGCCGGCCGGCTGCCCACCGCACCCGGCATGGTCAGCCGGATCTGCTCGGGCCGGATCATCACCTCCACCTTGCCTTCCACTGGGCCTTCCGTGCCGACGGCGAGCGGGAACGTCCCGAGCGCGCAGGATGCGCGTCCCTCCGCGGCAAACCCCGGGATCAGCACGGCCTCGCCCACGAACTGCGCCAGCGCCGGGTCGGCCGGACGGCGGTAGAGCGAGACCGGATCGGCGATCTGGGCGATCCGGCCCATCCTCAACACCGCGACATGATCGCCCATGGAGAAGGCCTCGGCCTGGTCGTGCGTCACCAGCACCGCCGTCGCGCCCGCGCGCTTGAGCGCGCCGGCCACGGTGTCGCGCACCGCCTGGCGAAGTGCCGCGTCGAGGGCGGAGAAGGGCTCG
>DATJTV010000241.1:0-4053 GCA_035503055.1 Acetobacteraceae bacterium | reverse complement strand
TCTAGCAGGCTGCGGAAAATCTACCAGCGGCGGGCGGTGAAGGAGGATTCGTCGCCGAGGTGAAATCGAATCTCTCCGGTGAGGGTGCCGTCGTCTTCGATCTGGGCGTCGCCATCGCCGGAGGCCTCGTCCATTTCGTCGTGTCCGGCCCAGGTGAAGTGGATACTGGCCGGGCCGTAGTGGCAATCCAGGCCGCCCTGGACTGCGCCGAAGATGAATTCGCCGCCGCCCTCCGGATTGAACCGGATGTAGCCGGGCTCAATCAAGTCGATGAAGTCCGTATCCCAGAGTTCCATCTCGGTGATCCGCCATTTGCCGATCAGCGGGTGCTTGCTGATGTTCGTCATGGGTCGGCTCCAAGCAGCTTGGGCAATCGGATGAGGTTCGCCGCGGCCGCGGTCAGGGTGAACATCCAGCCGACCCTGGCGAGGCCGCGATGGCGGGTCTTGCGCAGTCCCGCGGCGGCCTTGATCCAGCCAAACGGCTCCTCGATTCGCTTGCGGATGCGCTGGCTGACCGCATAGCCCGCATGACGGGTGGTCCGCCCGTCGATGGCGGAGCGTCGACCGGACAGGTTTTGCGCCACGTGCGGCGTGATGCCGATCGCGCGGAGGTTTGCCACGTGTTCGGCGGCGTCGTAGGCCTTGTCCGCCCCCAGCGTCACCCGGCGACCACGCGCCGCCACGCCGATCATCGCCTCGGCCGTCTCGCGCTCCGCCCGGCCGGTCGCGTGGGTGGCGTGGGCGTCCACGATCAGGCCGTTCCTGTTCTCGATCAGCAGGTGCCCCATGTAGCAGAGCCGCGACGGCTGCCCCTGCGATTTGCGATACAGCCGGGCATCGGGATCCGTCGTTGAGGCATGCGTCTCGTTGCTGCGCTTCTCGCCGCGATAGTCCCGCTCGGCGTTACGCCCCGCACCGAGCGGGCCATCCTCGCCGCCGTCCTTGTGCCGGAAGCTCTTCATCGAGGCCCAGGCATCGATCAGCGTGCCGTCAACCGAGAAATGCTCGGCCGACAACAGTCGCTTGACCGCAGGGTCTTCCATCACCGCCAGCAGGAATCGGACCGCGATGTCTCCGCCCAGCAGGCGCTCGCGGTTCTTGGTGAACACCGTCACGTCCCATACCGGTGCGTCCATCGACAGTCCGACGAACCAACGGAACAGCATATTGTAGGTGATCTGCTCCATCAGTTGGCGTTCCGAGCGGACCCCGTAGAACGCCTGCAACAGCAGGGCCCGAAGCAGCTTCTCCGGCGCAATCGAGGTTCGGCCACTGGGCGCGTAGAGCCAAGAAAACTGCGGCGACAGCTTCTCCAGGGCTTTGTTCACCAGTGGCCGGATGGCGCGAAGCGGATGCTCCGCCGGGATCAGCGCCTCCGGGCTCAGATAGCTGAACAGTGCCCCTGTCTGCTCGTCCGCGCCCCGCATCCCACCGTCTCCGATTCGCCACGACCCCAGCGAATCAGATCCAGGCCCTCCGCGCACCTCAATTTCCGCAGCCTGCTAAAGCCCGAACCGCTCCTTGACCATCCGCGCGCACTCCGCGGCCGAGGCGCGGCTCGTATCGACCGTGAGGTCGTAGCGCATCCCCGCATGAACGCGGTCGTACTGCCATCGCGCCAGCCCGATCATCCAGTCCCCGCGCTCGCGCTCCCGCGCCTCGAGCACCTCGAGCGGCGCGAACACGCCGACGAGGAAAACCTCGAACGGCAGCAAAAGCTCCGCATACTCCGCCCGCTCCGGCCCGACCAGCACGTCATCGACGATCAGATCGTTCCCTTGCCCGGCCATCGCCGCGATCGCATGCCGCATGCCGCGAAAAACCCGCGCCGCCACCGGCCCCGTCCTGATCACGACCGAGGGCTTTCCCCCGTGGTGCACGGTCTCGAACGTGAGCCCGTCCGTCTGCCCGAAGCTCGCCTCGGGCAGCATCCGGAGAAACGCATCCATCTCGACATGCAGGAACGGCTCGGCCGTGATCGCCTGCAACGCCTTCGCAATCGAGCTCTTCCCCGCGCTCCCGACCCCGTTCAGCAGCACCACCCGCGCCGGCCTCTCCAACCTTCGCCCTCCAGATCAACCTCTCCGCGCCCATCAGGGCATTTCGCTCCCGATCCTTCAAGCTTTGCCGTCTGCCTGGGGCAGCGATCCCCAGCCGAGCGCCCCGTCACCAGCACCAGCAAACCGGCCGAAGCGAAGCGGAGAGCCGGAATCCATGGGCGGCAGCCGGGGTGCCGACGGGGGAAACGAACTGTCGGAACCGGCGCGCGAGGGCCGCCCACCCGGCTTGGCCGGGGCCCTCTCATCTGACATCATGAAACCGATCGCCAAGCCCAACGTTCCGCCGCGCGCGCCGCCCCGGCCTCCGGGCGCCGCCACGCGCACCAAGGCCGAACCGCCCCCGTGCCGGCAACCAGATGATGAGGAAACGAAATGCCCAAGATCATCCTCTACGGCTTCGACGGCAGCACCTATGTCCGCACCGTCCGCATGCTGCTCGCCGAGAAGGGCGCCGCGTACGAGCTGGTGCCCGTGCATGTGCTCAAGCTCGAGCCGCGCCAGCCCGAGCACCGCGCCCGCCATCCCTTCGGCAAGGTGCCCGTGCTCGATTTCGAAGGGTTCCGCATCATCGAGACGAGCGCCATCGCGCCCTACCTGGACGAGGTTCTCCCCGGCCCCTCCTTCACGCCCGACAACGCAAAGGACCGCGCGCGCATGCACATGACGATGGGCGTCGTCGATTCCTACGGCTACCCCGCCCTCGTCGGCGTCGCCGGCTTCCACCTCTTCCCCGACTTCATCGGCGGGCCCAACGAAGAATCGCGCCGCCAATCGATCGCCACCAGCCGCCTCGTCCTCACGGAGCTGATGAAGCTCCGCGGCGACGACCCCTTCATCGCCGGCGCCCGCCCCTCGCTCGGCGATTTCTACCTCGCCCCGATCTGCTTCTACGTCGGCCTCACCCCGGACGCGAACGAGGTCTTCTCCGTCCCCGGTTTCTCCCCGTGGTGGGAACGCGTCCAGGCCCTCCCGAGCTACCAGGCAACGGCCCCGAACCTCGGCTGACCTTCGCCCCTTCCGGCACCCGTCCGCGCGAACCGGCCCCGCCTTCCCTGTCACCTCGCGAAGATTGCCGCTACGGTCCGGGGAATGGGCACCACTCCCGCCGGGCTCCGCATCTTCGCCGAGTGGTCGCCCCCGACCGACCGGCGCGATCCGGTCGAGATCCTGATCGCGCAGGACCGGCACCGGATCCCCGAGCTCGTCCCGGTCCGCTACGCCCGCATGCGGGCCGACCCCTTCGCCTTCCTGCGCGGCGCCGCGGCGGTCATGGCGGCCGATCTCGGCGCGATGCCCGCAACGGACCTCCGGCTGCAAGCCTGCGGGGACTGCCATCTGGCGAATTTCGGCGCCTTCGCGAGCCCCGAGGGAACGCCCCTCTTCGACGTCAACGATTTCGACGAGACCCTGCCCGCGCCGTTCGAGTGGGACGTGAAACGGCTGGCGACCAGCCTGGTGCTGGCCGGGCGGGTCGCCACCAAGTCCGGGCGCGAATGCCGCCGCCTCGCCCGGATCGCCGCCCGCAGCTACCGCCGGCACATCGCCCGCCTCGCCGCGCTCTCCCCGCTCGCTTCATGGAGCAGCCGCATCGACCTCGCCAAGGCGATCGCCGCGATCGAGCCGGGGCACCTGCGGCGCCGGCTGGAGAAGCGCCTGGCCGTGACGCTCGCCCGCGCCTCCAGGCATTTCGGCCTCGTCGAGCAGCATCAAGGGGGTTGGCGGATCCGCGAGAAGCCGCCGCTCGTCTACCATTTCGGCCACCACGAGCTTCACGCGCGGAAGGCCTTCGCCTCCTACGCCGAAACGCTGGACGAGGACCGGCGCGTCCTGCTCGCGCGCTATCACCTCCAGGACGTCGCGTTCAAGGTCGTCGGCATCGGCAGCGTCGGCACTTTCTGCGCGATCGGCCTGTTCGTCTCCGCCGCCGGCGCACCCCTCCTGCTGCAGATCAAGGAGGCGCGCGAATCCGTCCTCGCGCCCTACGCCGGCCC
>DATJTV010000240.1:0-27475 GCA_035503055.1 Acetobacteraceae bacterium | reverse complement strand
AAAAGTCGGACGGAGTGGCAACGAATGACCAAAAAGAATCGCCTACGGCTGCCACGCGAATCAATCCTGCGCGGCACGCGCCAATCGCGAATTAATGCTGCGCCGCGAGCGGCCGAAAAGAGTTTTTCAGCAGCCTGCTAGAAGCGGGATGCGTTCACTTTCGCTCACGTATCCCACTCTAGCTGTTTGTTTTCTCGCGTGATTCACGCCTTCGGTGATTCCACCTTCGGCGATCACGCTCTGATGCCCTACCCGGCCGCGCCGATCCGCCGGGCGCAGCTCAGGAAGGCGTCCGTCGCCCGGTTGCTGCCCCGGAGCGAAACCGTCTCGGGCGCCGCGTAGCCGGCCGTCACCGACATCGAGCGGGCCCTTTCCATCGCTGCGATCATGCCGCGGAGCTGCTCATCGGTGATCGCCGCAATGGCCGTATCCCGCGTGTTGGCGGTGACGGGCAGGACCGAGTGATAAGCGCCCACGTCGATCGCCAAGGTCCCCTTCACATCGTCGGGAAGGACCCAATTGTCCTGCGAATAGCGGACTTCGATGTCCGCGGTGCTGGCGCGCAGTCCGAACCCCTTGTCCGATTCGGCCGTGAAAGCGACGCACACGTCCCGCGCCGCGCCGCTCGCGTCCTGCTGCTCCGTCGCAGTCCAATCCCCGCTGACGACGAGCGTGCGGAGCTGGTCATCCGCGCGCGCGAGGCGGACACCCGTCCCGGGCAGCCCGGCCAGGCACGCGGCGAGCGCAACGCCCGAGCAAAATCGCACCGAAACGCGGGCGAAGCCCCAACGTCCGCGCGTCAGCATCGCTCCAAAATCCGCACTCGCGCGCCCCTCGTCCCCTCGGCGGGGGCTGAAACCCTGCGGCCTATGGCCGGCCCCGTCAAGCATTCGTAACAAAAGTACCGCCGGGCAGCGTTTGCACGCTATCCGGCGGCAAGTCTGGCGAACCCTCGAAGGCTGGGAGACATCCTTCGGTGAGGCGAAGCGTCTTTTAGCGGAGCGGCGTCGGGGGGATGTGTGACGCAGGTCACACCCGGATGGCCCGGCCTTCAGCGATCACGCTCTACAGCGGGATGCGTTCGCTTCGGCTCACGCATCCCACTCTGGGCCTTTGTTTTCCCGCGTGATCGAACGCCTTCGGTGCCGGGGTCCCCGCGAACGAGTTCGCGGGGTGCCCCGATTCAACCTTCGGCGATCACGCTCTAACCGAAACGTCCGCCCGTGAGCGCGCCCACCAAAGTCGCCACAACGCCGGCGCCGACCATCGCTATGCCGCGCCAGTACTCCCTCACCATCCAGAGGGTAATGCTCATGTCGGCATTTTGCGGATCCGCCGCCGGTTGCGGGTTGTAGAGCTGCTGGACGGTCACGAAAGCAATGCCTGCAACAATCAATACGACCCCAAGGGTGATGACTGCACCGCTCGCTCTTTTCATGGTCCGCGCTCCGGCCATGATCTTCCTCGCCGCGTGATCCACCGGCGCGTTGGTCGGAGCGGCGGGATTTGAACCCACGACCCCCAGTCCCCCAGTCTTGAAACCCCTCCGGACAGGCTGCGACAGGCCACGACAAACACCACGGATTTCCTAGCATCGTCACATGCTGTCATTGCGTGTCCATTCCTGACGTGGTATCCATCTGGGGTCCGATCGGGGTTTGGATACCAGAGGCACGATGGCGAAGCGGCGGATCACGGCGGATGTGGTGAAGGGGCTCACGCCCGGCGCGGTGGTCTTCGATACCGAGGTCCGCGGCTTCATGGTCCGCCACCGGGGCGGCAGCGCGATCTACGCGCTCAAGACCCGGATCAAGGGTCGGCAGACGGTCCTTACCATCGGACGTCACGGGAAGGGCGCCTTTGGCCCGGAGAGCGCCAGGCGGGAGGCGATCCGCCTCCTCGGCCTCATCCGGGATGGCAAGGACATCGCGGCGGACCGCGCCGCGGCCAAGGCCGCCCCGACACTGGCCGAGTTCTGCATCCGCTATCTCAATGAGTATGCGGGGCCGCAGCACAAGCCCCGGACTTTCAAGGAGGAGCAGCGGTTGCTCAAGCTGCATGTGCTGCCCGCGCTGGGGCGGATGAAGTTGCAGGATCTCGGCAAGGCGGACATGGCCCGGCTTCATTCGAAGCTGCATGAAACCCCCGTAGCGGCGAACCGTGCCCTGGCGTTGCTCTCCGCCGTCCTTGGCTGGGCCGAGAAGGTAGGCCAGCGGCCGGACGGCACCAATCCCTGCCGACACATCGACCGCTACCCGGAAAGGGCCAGGGAGCGGCTGGCGACGGCTGAGGAGCTGGCGCGGCTCGGCGAGGCGCTGGATCGTGGCGCGCGCGGGTGGACGGCCGAAACCCGAGTCGAATGGCGCCGTGCCTGCGAAGCACAGGCCGAGCTCCTGGGCATCGCCGAGGCGAGCCAGGAGGCCTGGGTCGCCGCACGGCAGCCGCGGCGGGAGAGCGCCGAGGACTGGCGCGCCATCGCGGCGTTCCGCTTGCTCGCCTTCACCGGCGCCCGCCTCTCGGAAATCCTCACGCTGCAGTGGGAGTGGATTGACGTCGCGGCCGGCGTGGCACGCCTTCCCGACAGCAAGACCGGGGCGAAGAATCTCTACCTGCCGCCGGGCGCGCTGGCGGTGCTCGAGGAGCTGCCCCGCATCGCCGGCAATCCGCACGTGCTGCCCGGCGATCGGCCGGGCTCGCCCTTCGTGGGGATCCAGAAGCCATGGCAGCGGGTGCGCGCCCTCGCCGGCCTGCCCGACCTGCGAATCCACGATCTCCGTCACGCCTTCGCCAGCACCGCGGTTGCGGCGGGAGACAGCCTTTTCATCGTGGGGAAGCTGCTCGGGCACCGCCAGGCGAGCACGACCGAGCGATACAGCCATCTCGCCCCCGATCCCGCCAAGGCTGTCGCCGACCGCACCGCCGAGCGGCTGCGCGCCATGATGGAGGGCGGCAAGGGCGACGTCCTCGAGATGCCAGGCACGAAGCGCGCCGGATGAAAGGCCGATCCGATGCCGTTCTCAGTTGACGACGCCTCGCCCGCACCCGTGACGCCCGAGCGGCTCGCCGCCGAGGTTGCCGGGCATCTCGACATCCTCGCGGCGCGCAGCCCGATCGCGGGGCGCCTCGCCACAACCCTCCTCGTCCGCGAGATCGCGTCGAGGATGGAACCTTTGCCGGCCGAGATGATGCTCGCCGCTCTCCGTGAGGAGGCGCGAACGCGCCCCGGCTGACGACCGCGCCCGCGCGGCACGCGGGCAAAAGGGCGGCGCGAAGGGTGTTGCAACCACCCGACGCGCCTGACCCCCGACAGGAGCGCAAGTCCATGTCGAAGGCTGATCCGACCACTACCACAGCGGCGGGCGCAGTGCCCGCCGTCTCTTCCCGCCGGTCCCTTTTCGGGGCCGCCGCGGCTCTCCTCGCCGCCGGCGCCACTGCGGCGCTGCGCGACGCGGCGCGAGCTTTGGAGGGCCGGGTATGAGCGCCCGCCCAACTGCGCGCGGCTGCGCGCCTCGCGCCGACAAGCCGGGAACGCCGCCCGGCGATCCGGATGCGGAGCTCATACGGACCTGCGCCCAACACATCGTCAACCTTCGCGCCTACAACAGCAGGGGAGGCCGTCTCGAGGCGAAGGACGATCCCCTCTGGCACATCTACAAGAAGACCATGGACGCCATCACCGCAGCCGAGCCGCAAACCATCGAGGGCATGCTCGCCAAGGCGCGGGCGGCCAAGGCGGAAGCGAAAGTGCTTGACGGCGGCGAGATGCCGGAGGGGTGCGTGGCTGGGACCTGGGCCTGGGACTTGGTCAACGACTTGCTCCGCCTGTACGGCGGAAGCGGTCAACGCTCTCGCCGCCCTGCCCCGAGGGTGGCGGGCAACGCCGTCGCTGCCATCAATCCCCGAGCTGCCAGGCCAGAAACCGGAGGGGCGGCGATGAGCGCGGTCATCATCCCCTTCCCGCGCCCCGTGACGAAAGACGAGCTCGCCAGGGAGATGAAGGCGATCCACCTCGCGAAGGCGTCTGGGCGCCTGTCCGAGGAGGAGCACCAAGCGCAGCTCTTTCAGTTCTTCACAAGGCTCGTGGGCGCTTTCGCGGCGCAACACCGCGGCATCGCGGCGCCATCAGCCCACCGCACCGATCGGCTCTAATGCCGCCCACCTGCGCCGCCCGGTCGAAAGGCCGGGCGGTTTTCTTGCGCCGGGTCCGCGAGCGCGCGAACCTGTCGCGCATTGCTTGACACTGTAACCTCATGCCTTACATAGGGTGCGGATGATCGCCAGCTTTCGCCACAAGGGATTGCGGGTCTTGTTCATGGAGAACGACGCCTCCGGCGTGCGACCGGACCTTGCGGAGCGCTGCCGGTATCGCCTGGCGGCGCTGAACCGGGCTTCGCGGCTCGAGGATGTGAGAGTGCCCGGCTGGCGGCTGCACGCATTGCAGGGCCAGCCGAAGCGCTGGGCGCTGGCGGTCAACGGCCCGTGGCGGATCACCTTCGAGTGGATCGACGGAGACGCGCTCCGGGTGGACCTGGAGCAATACCATTGAGGGGCAGAACGATGCCGAGGGAATACAAGGTGACGAGGCGGCCGAAGATGGAGCCGCCGCACCCGGGCGCGGTGCTGCGGGACGATGTGCTGCCGGCGCTCGGGGTGAGCGTGACGGCCGCGGCGGCGGAGCTCGGGATTTCGCGGCAGACCTTGCACGCGATCCTCGGCGGCCGGGCGCCCGTGACGGCCGAGATGGCGGTGCGCCTCGGGCGCTGGTGCGGCAACGGCCCGCATCTCTGGCTCGCGATGCAACGCGACCGCGATCTCTGGGAGGCCGAGCGCGAGTTAGCCGACGTCGTGAAGCGGATCCCGGAGCGGCATGCCGCCGCGTGAGGTCACCTGGCCGGCGGAGGGGACCGCCGATGCGTGAAGGCGGCCGCGATGAGCCCGTCTGCCGCGCGCGAAAACGCGCTGGTCGCTGTTACGAGCTCGCGTTGCGGGCCCTCCTCGATCTCAGCCCGGAGACGCGATGGCGCCTGGTGCACGGCGCCGGCGCGGAGCCAGAGGCGATCGCGGGGCACGCTTGGCTGACCGATGGTCGGCACGTCTACGACCCCGTCGAGGACTGGCGCGGGCCGGTTGCGGAGTACGCCCGGCGCGCCGCCGCGGCGACGATTCGCGAATATAGCCGAGCCGAAGCCGCTAAGTGGGCGGTTCGGACACGCCATCCGGGGCCGTGGGAATAGCGCGCCCGGAGCGGAGAGCGGGGCGGCAGAGCTGGCCGCTTGACGCGGCGTGTTCTTGTTCGCAGGCGCTCCGCGCGACTCGGCGAACCGGGCGATGCTGAACGGATTGAGATGAGTGGCCCCGGCGGCGCGCGAACGCCCCGGGGCCTGATCGACCAAAGGGTGATAAGCGATGGCCGACAAGGCGGACGATAGCACACAGCACGAGCGGGCCGGGCAACGCACGAAACCTCGCCGGCCGGGTCGGCCAAAGTGTGACGTGACGCCCTGGTTGCTGCGCATGGCGGCAATCAGCCTCGACCATGATCCCGGCAGCGTGCTGAAGTTGGCGGAGGCCGCGGTCCGAGAGCTCGGTGACTCGCGGGGCCCATGTGCCAGCAGAAAGGCATTAGTGGCGCTGCTGCGAGGGCGCTGGCGAACAGAGGCAGGGCACTGGATGAACGCGGAATTGAGGAACGGTCCCCGTGCGCCATCGGTCGACCAGCTGGCCGAGATGCTCACGCATCCAAAATTCCGCGAGCGGTTCGTAGCCGCGCTGGAGGGAACCCGTCGCCGCGCCATGGCCGCTGTCCCGCTCGCCAACGAGATCGCGGCGCTGGAGCGCGAGACGAAGGAACTCACCGATCTCGTCGAAAAGCGGCGGGCCGAAAGGGGAGAGGCGCCGACGCCGACGCCGCGCCCGCGCCACTTTCTCGGCTGGCTGCGCGAAGCGATGGTATTCGGGCCGACCGATAAAGACGGCGGCGGACCCGCTGAATCTCCATAATAAATCCGCCTCCTAGGCCTGTTGCAGGAAATTCGGCGGCCGGGTTGCAGGAAATTCGATCAATTGTCTGCAACCGAAATCGAATTATCTGCCGAGATTTTTTCGGGCGCGTGCCGCCACTGTTCATCGCAGGACGCGCGAGGGCGCGATTGTGCGAGGACCGATGTCAGAACGATTGATTTCCGCTCCCGAGCTCGCGAAAAGGCTGGGCTGCTCGAGGCGCCACACCGAGCGGCTGCGGCAGGCTGATCCCGCGTTTCCGAAGCCGATCTATCTCGGCGCGGCCGTGCGATTCCGCGAGCAGGACCTGAACGAATTCATCGCACGGCGGGCCGCCGAAGCGGCCGGACGGCCGGCGGAAAACGGGAACGCGGATGCCGCGGCCACCTGACGCCGACGGATAATGTGCACGATTGCCCCGATCGTAACCGGCTGACGGATTTGGACAATTCTGGCACGCAACAGCGCCCAATTGCACGCGATTGTGCAGGACGCGAACAGGTGACCATCAGCTTGATGCTGCGAATGGCGCAGTTTTCGGCTATGTTTTTCATAAGCTGTCGCTTTCGCGCGCGCCCATCAGACCCCGCCAGGCACGGCGGGGTTTTTTCGTTCCACGGAGGTTTCGATGCCCCCAACTCTGCTCACAATTACGGAGGCGGCCCAGCTCGTACGTATGCACCGCCGCAGTTTGGATAGGCTGATTGCCTCGGGCGCTGGTCCGCGCGTGACGCGGCTCGCCGGGCGTCCCTTGATTCGCGAGGACGACCTGGCCGCCTGGATTTCAGCAGGGGCGGGGCGCGATCTGCCCGAGAGCGACGGTCGTCGCCGGCGTCGTGTGGCCGTCGAGGTGCGCGATGCCGCCGCCTGACCCCAAAACACGAAGAGCGGGCCCGCCCCCGGATCCCGCTCCTCGGATAGTCTTCGCAGCCAGCAGAGAATTTAGGGGGCGCACGGGTAGGCCGGCAAGTCCCTTCGCCGCGCTCCGGCGCCAGCGCGTTGCCGCTGTCGGCGCCGACCGATTTCCGCCGGCGCCGCTCGGGGTGATCGAGGCCGCATGAGCGGAGCGCTGCCGTTCGACCAAATCCGCGACGCGGCCCGCGCGCAGGCGCCGAGATTGCTGCGCGCCTGGTTTCCCGAGGGGCGCCTCGTCGGCCGCGAGTTCCGTGTGGGCGACATCACGGGGACCCCAGGCGAATCGCTTCGGGTCAACCTCGACAGCGGCAAGTGGTCCGATTTTGCTAACGCGGACATTAGCGGCTTTGACCTGATCGGGCTTCACGCCAAGCGGAGGAGAATTGACCGGACGCAGGCGGCCCGGGAGCTCGGCGAGGAGCTGGGCATCCTCGCGAACGGGCATGCTTATGCGGGGGCGCCCGCTCGCGCCGATGAAAGGTCTACCGAAGGCGGCTGGCGGCCTATGGTGCCGCCGCCCCATGGAGTTCAGCGGCCGGCTACGCTGCTCGCGCGCTTCGATCGCGTCCACGAATATCGCGCGGCGGACGGGAATTTCCTGTTCTTCGTCGGCCGGATCGAGGCGAAGCAGACGCGGCGCAAGCTCTTCGTCCCGCTCACCTTCGGCGTGCTCGACGGCAAGCGGGGCTGGCACCGGAAGTCGCCGGCGACGCCGCGGCCGCTCTACGGCCTCGACCGGCTTGCCGCCCAGGGCGATGCGGAGGTCATCGTTTGCGAGGGCGAGAAGGCGGCTGACGCGGCCCAGGCCCTGTTTCCCGAGCGGGTATGCCTGACCTGGCCCGGCGGCGCGCGGGCTGTTCCCCATGCCGATTTCACACCGCTCGAGGCGCGCCGCGTCATCATCTGGCCGGACAACGACAGGGCCGGCCGTGACTGCGCTGCGGCGATCGCCGGGAGGATCCCCCAGGCGCGCATATTGCGCGTCGATGATATGCGGCCCGGTGGCGACGCCGCGGACATCCTCCCTGATGATCCCGAGCAGTGGTTGCGTGAGCATCTGCCCCCGGAGGCCACGCCAGCGGCGCCCCCGTTTCACATCGTCGAGCCAGCGGCGCTCGAAGGTGTGCCCGTGCCCGAGCGGCTATGGATCGTCGCAGATTGGCTGCCGATCGGATGTGTCACGGCCTCCTACGGCGACGGCGGGGTGGGCAAGAGCCTTCTTGCCCAGATGCTTCAGGTAGCCTGCGCGACCGGGACGCCATGGTGCGGCCTCGAGGTGATGCGATGCGCATCGCTCGGCCTCTACTGCGAGGACGACGAACCGGAGCTCCATCGCAGGCAAGACCGCATCAACGGCGCTCTCGGAATTTCCTATGCTGCGCTCTCGCTGATGCGTTGGATCAGTGGCGTCGGCGCAGACAACACGCTCGTCTCGTTCGACGGCACCGGGCGCATGCTGGTCGCAGGTCTCCTTTCGGAGCTCGAGCGCGAGGCGAAGTCGATCGGCGCGCGCCTCATTGTGCTCGACACGGCCGCCGATCTCTTCGGCGGCAACGAAAACGACAGGCAGCAGGTCCGGCGCTTCATCGGGCTCCTGAATGGCCTCGCGCTCCGCCTTGAGGCGGCGGTGCTGCTCAACTGTCACCCGAGCCGGCAGGGCATCGCCACGGGCAGCCTCGACGGCGCTAGCACCGCTTGGTCGAACAGCGTGCGGTCGCGGTGGTCTCTCAGCCGCCCGAACGGAGATGAGGAGGGCCGCCCGGAGACCGATGAGCGCGAGCTCACCCGGCGCAAGGCGAACTATGCCGGGAGCGGCGAGACCATCCGCCTGAGGTGGATCAACGGCGCCCTCGTTCCTTTGACGCGCGAGGGAGGCGTTGTCGGGTCAATCATGCGCGCCGCCTGCGAGGAGGTGTTCCTCGCGCTGCTGGATCGCTGCACGAGCCAGGGGGTGCACGTGATGGACAGCAGAAACTCCGGGAACTATGCGCCGAGAATCTTTGCCGCACGCCCCGACCGCGACGGCTACACGGCGAAGGACTTCGAGAAGGCGATGCAGGCGCTGTTCGGCGCCAGGCGCATCCGCGTCGTCGAGTACACGGTGAAGAGCCGGCCACGACGGCGCATTGCACGGGATCAGCGCCCCGAAGGCGATGATCAATGAGGGCGCCGAGCCCCGTTCAGGGGAATATCGCAAATCCAATGATTTCAATGAGTCCCGAGGTGCCCGCGGTGCCTCGCCGTGATATCCAAAATCCAACGATTTCAATGAGTCCCGAGGTTCCCGCGGTGTCTCGCAACGCATTGATTTCATTCGTCCCGCGGTGTTCGTCCCGAGGTGCCCGCGGTGTCTCGCAACGCATTGATTTCATTCGTCCCGCGGTGTCCCGTCCCGCTGCCCCCCATACCCCTTATGCGGGTGCCCCTCATCCGAAGAGGGGGCACCCGCAAGCGCGAGCAGCCAGAGGTCGCCGATGACGACCGAACTCCGCCCCTACCAGCAGGACTGCATTGGCCGTCTCAGGAGCGCCTATGCGGCTGCCCGACGCGCGCCGGTGCTCGCGCTGCCCACCGGCGCGGGCAAGACGATCGTCTTCGCGGCGATCGGCGCCGGCGCCGTGGCGAAGGGCAAGCGGGTGCTGGTGCTCGTCCATCGCCGGGAGTTGGTCCGCCAAGCGAGCGCGAAGCTGGCCGCAGCCGGGGTGCGCCACGGCATCATCGCCGCCGGCTTCGCGGTTGCGCCGGACGAGGCGGTGCAGGTGGGATCCGTGCAAACGCTCGGCCGGCGGCTCGATGCGCTCCCCCCGTGCGACCTGGTCGTGATCGACGAGGCGCACCACGCCCGGGCGGAACAGTGGCGCGCGATCGTCGCGGCGCGACCGCAGGCGAGGTTGCTGGGCGTTACGGCTACCCCCTGCCGGCTCGACGGGAAGGGCCTCGGCATAGTCGCCGGAGGGTTGTTCGATGCGCTGGTGATCGGGCCCGGCATCGCCGAGCTGACCAAGCAGGGCTATCTCGTCCCGGCGCGCTCTTTCGCACCGGCCAAGCGGCTCGAGCTCGGCGGCGTGCGGACGCGGGCGGGCGATTATGTCACGGGCGATCTCGAGCGCCTTGTTGGCGATGGCAAAATCACCGGGGATGCCGTCGCCGAGTATCGAAAGCGCGCCGACCATCGCCCCGCGCTCGCGTTCTGCATCAGCGTCGCCCACGCGGAGGACGTCGCCGAGGCGTTCCGGGCCGCGGGCTATCGGGCGCAAGCGGCTCACGGCGGCCTGACGGCGCGGGACCGCGATGCAGCCGTGGGCGGTCTCGCCACCGGCGAGATCGAAGTCCTAGCCGCTTGCGACCTCGTCAGCGAAGGCCTCGACGTGCCTGCGGTCGGCGCCGTGATCCTCCTCCGGCCGACGAAGAGCCTGGTTCTTCACATGCAGCAGGTCGGGCGAGGCCTCCGGCCGGCGCCGGGCAAGACCGAGCTCGTCGTGCTCGACCATGTCGGCAACACGCTCGCGCACGGGATGCCAGACGCGGAGCGGAGATGGAGCCTCGCCGGCGTCGGGAAGAAGGCGAGCGAGCCCGGTGCGGCGGCGGCCTCGGCTTGGCGGTGCGAGTGCGGCTGCATCAGCGGGATGGCGAGGCGCGAGTGCGCGGCCTGCGGCGCGGCTCGGCCGGGTGCACGCGAGATCGGGGTGGTGCCGGGCGTACTCGCCGAGGTCACCGCGGAAAAGCTGGCTCGCGTCCGCAGCCTCTCCTATGGCGAGATGCTCCGCTCGCGGCTCTCCGAGGCCGAGTTGCGGGAATTCGCGCGGGCTCGCGGGTATCACGCGTGGTGGGTCAAGCACCGGCTCCGCGAGCAGGAAAATCCCGCGCTCACCGCCTGCGGCGCGGCATGACCGGACCCGACATCGCCGCCGCCGCGGCCGGCGGTCTGCACCCGGGCGAGACGCGCATCGCGACCGCCGAGCTGCTCGAGCGCCTGCGCCCGGCGTTCCCCGACCTTCGCGCCGAAGCGCTTGGCCGCGCGCTCACTGCGGCGGGCTGGCGCGCAGGCCAGTGGTGGGCGCCAGGCACCAAGCAGCGCGTCAGAGGCTACAGGCCGCCCGAAGCCGGACCGGCCGAGATCGTGACCGACGTGCCGATTGAAAATGGCCCGGCGCCCCCGCAGGCGCCTGAGCCTGCCGGGCTCGGCGCCCCGGCGCGCACTTTCGGCACCCCCGGAGCCGCCACCGGCCTCCACGGCCCGGATTTCGCCCGCAACGGGCATGTCGGCTGACGCGGTGCCGGGCATCCCCCCGCCAGCACCCTCCGGCTTCATCCCCGGCCGCGTGTCGTGCGGCCCGCACGCCGGCCACGCGCCGCCCGCAGAGGCGTGCCGCTGCGGTGGTCGGAAATGGTGGCGCTCGGCGTGGCGTGCGAGCGGCTGGCGCTGCTGCGCGTGCTGCGGTGGCGCGGCACCTGGCGAGAAGATCGTCGTCCGCGAGATGCCGGCGCCCCCGACGCTCGCGGCGATCGCGGCGATCGCGGCGCCGGCGCCGAGTGCTCCGCCCCCCGAGGCGGTCCCACCCGTCTTCACCGGCCGCGTCATGCCGCCACCCGGTGCGCACTGCGCCGCGTGTGGGTCCGCGAAATGGTGGATCAGCCGCACGCACGGCGCGCCGACCTGGCTCTGTTGCCGCTGCGTGCCGTTCTCGCCTGGCGCCACCGCGGCGCTGCCGACCGATTTTTTGCAACCGATTCCCGGAGATCGGGCTTTCCCCTCGAGGACACCAACATGAGCGAGACCTTCCAACCAATCCCCAACTTCTCCGGCATCAATGCGGGCCAGCAATTCCGGGAGGCGATCAACGATGCGCTGGGCGGGACGGCGCCGATCTCGCCGGCACTCTCCGGCGCAAGCATGACGGGCGGCCAGGCAACCGGCACCTCGATCAGCGCAGCGGTCGCGGCGGCGCTCATCACCGATGCGGCGGATCGCACGATCGAGGCCTGGAAGACGGATGCGATCAACTTCGCCGATTACGAGGGCGTCGACCAGAGCGGCATGGACGACAACTCCGACATGATCGCGCAGGCGCTTGCCGATGCGCGCGAGCAGGGGAAGGCGCTTTATTTCCCCGCCGGTGTGTGGGGCTACGCGGCGACGACGACGATTCAGGCCGGAGATCGCATCTTCGGCGACGGCTATGTCACGCAATTCAAGTATATCGGGCCAAGGACCAGCGGCGCCGTCGAGACCTTCGTCAGCACCGCGGCGCTGACCGTCGCGATAGCGGCACCGGCCACCTATGGTCAGCCGACGATCCTCAAGGATTTTCGGGTTACTGGCGCGGTCGACCAGGTCTCGACGACATACGCGGCTGGCCTGACTGGGCCCGCCGTGCAAGTCCAAGGCTTGAACACGGTGGTCTGCAAGGGGCTCTGGATCGAGAATTTCGGCGACCAGGGGATCTTCGTCACCTTCAATTGGAACGTTCTGGTCGAGGACTGCGATCTGTTCCAGGTCTGCCGCGACAACATCATGGCGAGCGGGTCGAGCTTCATCCGCATCGTCAACAACCGGATCAGGCATGGCGACGACAATGCCATCAGCGTGCATGCCAATCTCGGCGAGGCTTGGGGGCGCGTGCAGCTTCTCATCATCACCGGAAACCTGATCGAGGACTGCCCGGGGATTAGCTGCCAGGCGGCTGCGCGCACGCTCATCAGCCACAATATCGTGGTCCGCCCGCGAGAGACCGGGATCGGCGTCTTCTTTGTCGGCTCAACGGGTGGCGGGAGTGCCACCGAGGGGCTTGCTGCCGCCTATTCGGTCGAGATCGCGGACAACCAAGTCTACGACGTAATCAGCCGCGGCAACATCGATGGGCTCAACAGCGGCGCGGACTATATCGAGATCGGATCCATCGCAGCGCAGGCGGGCAGTGCGCAGGGCGTTCCGGCGACCAATCTGACGGCGCTGGGCGGATCAACCGTCGTCAGCACCCGGTTCCCGGCAAGCCAGACATGGAGCGCCGATACCGCCTATCAATTGGGCGCCGTAGTGGTGGACAGCAACGGGAAGGTGCAGGTCTCCATCAGCCCGGCGAACTGGGCGGCGAGCACGGCGGTTGCGGTGGGGCAGCTCATCACCGACAGCAACGGCAATCTCCAGGAGTGCACCACGGCGGGCACGACGGGGAGCACGCATCCGAGCTGGGCCACGACGCAAGACGCGACCACGACGGACAACACCGCGACGTGGACGCTCGCCTTCGTGATGCCCGCCAATCAGCCATCGCCGAGCGGGATCGGCCAATATACGCCCTACACCCCGACCTCGGGAGCGAGCGCGCCGAGCTGGGCCAGCACCTTCAACGCCACGACCTATGACGGGACGGTGCGCTGGCAGAACAAGGGCTCGAACACGGAAGCCTCGGTGGTCGAGCCCTATCCCTACACCGACAACATGCTCACCAATGGCAGCGATACGACGACGCCTCTCATGCCTGGCATGTTCCTGACCGTGGCGCGGAACAAGTGCATGCGCACCATTTCGGTGACGAAGGGCGCGCTCTATTCGAGGCTCGGCTTCGGGCAGATGTTCACTCGCTACGGCTACATGAACCCCGTTCTCGGGCAAGCCGAGCTTCAGTCGAACGCGATCGGGTTGATGATCTATAGCGAAGCGAATTCCACCTGCCTTCTGCGGCATGTCCGGGCGGAGGGCAACACATTCGCCGGGCAGGGAAGCTCGGTCGCGATCGAGCCCGGTGTGCAAATCCTCGGAGGGTCCATCGCCAGAAACGATATGGTGGACTTCCTCAATTACGGCGTGAATTTCGCGAGCGCGTCTGTCAAGCACCGCCTGACCATCGACGACAATCTGGTCGACGGCGATCCCTATATGCAGAACCGCGGCAGCGGCACGGGTGGCGCCTGGCAGAGCGGATTGACGCTCGTCTATGCGTTCCGGGCCAACAGCACGACGGGCATCGTCGCGCGGAGCAACCGAATCCGGAACGTCAACGCCGTCGATGATGGCGACGCTACCGCGTGGCAATATTTCGGGAACATCGTCTATTGCAATCCGGCCGCGACGGGCTTCTCGACGTCGAACATCGGCGTTGGCAGCGTTCCGGCTGCCGGGCCGGGCTTCATGCACGTGATCGAGGACGGCAACCCGGGCGACGCCACCTTCGGGACCGCGCTGAACATGCCCACGCTCTACGCAGCCGCGATGCCAAGCTCGGGGGCTTTCGTCGAGGGGCAGTTCGTGTGGAACTCGGCGCCGAGCATCGCCAGCGGGTATGTCCTTCTCGGGTGGATGCGTCTGACCACGGGGTCGAGCAATACGAGCGGCACCGATTGGGCGGCCTGCTACGCGGCGGATGCGTCCTGATCGCGGGCGAGATCGCCGCGATCGAAGCAAACCTCGTTCCCAGGTGACGATTTCCTCTTTGCTAGGAGCACGAGATGAGTGACGTGATGGCGGTTTCGCCGCATCCGATCGGGCCAGGACCGCACGGTCACCAGCCGCGCCAGGTTTGCATCTGCGGATCGAATCGGTGGTGGGCTCCCGAAGGCCGCCCCGGCCCGTGGCACTGCGCGAATTGCTTCCACTGGTCCAGCAGCCAGCGCGCGCGGGTTGTGCATGTGCATCCGATGCCCGCGCCGTCGCCGGCCGCAGCTTGAAAGGAATCTCGCGATGTTGACCGCCTTCGCCCCATTGCCCGGCCCGCTCGCCGCGCTCGGCGCCGATCTTGCCGCGCTTCGTCCTGCATCCGACCTCGCCGCGGCGCTTCGCACCGTCGCCGTTCCGCGCATCGCCGAGGCGGAGATGCTCGCTTCGCTTGAGCGCGCGTTCGCTCCGCTCCGCGCCGCCGCTGAGACAGTCGGCGCGCTGCCGAACCTTTCCTCGCTCGTTTGAAAAGGACACCGACGATGAACAATCCCGGCCTCACCATCGAGGTCCCCGACGCGGCCTTCGGCGCTGGCTGGTCGGAGCCGATCGCGCTGCCGAGCGGCCGCAAGGCGCAGGTGAAGCCAGTCACGGGGCGCATGCTGATCCAAGCGCAAAAGCTTGCGGGCCGCGACGCAAGCGCGCTCGAGAGCAACTGCGCGACGATCGCCGTCGCCGCGCGGATCGACGGGCGCCAACTTCGCTACGAGGAGGCGCAGGACCTCGTCGCCGGCGACATCCAGGCGCTCGTCGACGAAGTCAATCGCGCCAGCTTCCTCGGGGCCAAGCCTATCGAAATTCCGGCCAGCACGCTGGCGGCGCTCGTTGAGTTCGGCTTTTCCGTCGAAGCGATCGAGCGCATGCGCCTAGGCGACATCGCCTATTGGGTGCAGGCAACCATCGATCTGAGCCGGGCCCGCGACGAGGCCGCGAGGCACCCGGACGTGCCCCATGCCTGATTTCGATATCGCCGGCTTTGCGGCCGAGCTCGGGCGCATGAGCGTCCGGGCCGCGACGGCCGTCGAGGAAGCGCTCGAGCGTGCCGCGGTGATCGTGGAGAAGGAAGCCAAGCGCGAGATCGGCCACTATCAGCAGGCGGCCGGCCGGTTTCCCGCGTGGCCGAAGCTGAAGCCGGCGACGATCGCCGAGAAGATGCGCGAAGGCTACGCGCCGCCCGACAACCCGCTCAAGCGCAGCGGCTGGATGCGCGCCTCGATCGAGCACCAGGTCCATGCCGAGGCGCTGAGCGGCGAGGCGCAGATCGGCAGCAACGATCCCGTCGCCGAATATCAGGAAGAGGGGACGGAGCGGATGGACGCGCGATCGTTCCTCGGCCGCGCCGCCGTGCGGAAAGAGGAGGAGGTTGTCGGGCTTCTCGGCGAGGCGGTTGCGGTGGCGCTCGGCGCCACGCGGATCCGCTGATCAGAGGATCCCGGCGTGCCAGAGAATCCAGACCAGCAGCGCCGCGAACGCCCAAAATACCAGGGCGTAGCAGCCGTAGAGGCTGACCACGTAGACGCGCACCAGCTCGGCGATGCCATCGGCGCGGGTGACCGCCGGGCGTGTGGGCCGGGTCAAGGCGAGCGGCACGCCGGCCAGGGCGTTCCTTGGCAGGCACGCGAGGGCGAGCAGGGCGGCGAAGAGGGCGAGATCGCCATTCGGGATTCTTCCCGGTCCGAAGGCGATGCCGGCGGCGAACCAGATCATGCCGAAGAAGAACGCGCCGAGCGGGACGAGCGCGGGGACGAGCCAGAGGATGCGGGCGATGGCCCAGAGCGGCGCTGATCGCCGCGCCCGGGCGAGCGCTGCCTGCCGGGCCCTGAAGTCGGGCGTACCCCCGTCATCGGCGAAGTCGGCAGCGGAGTTGAGGTTGCGGGGCATGGGAGGCTCCAACAATGCCTGATGCATATCGGATCGGCGTCCGGATTGCCATGGCGGACGGCGTGTCGGCCGTTCTTGCCACGCTGGGAAAGGAATTCCTCGGCCTGGACAAGAGCGTGAAGCTCACACAGGACAGCGTGTCCCGCCTCCGCGCGACGATCGTGGGCATGGGCATGGTGACGGTCGGCGGGGCGCTGCTCGGCGCGTTCAAGGACCTCGCCGAGGCCGGCGGCAAGGTGGTCGATCAGATGGCGCGGATGCGCGCGATCGGCGTCGACGCGGCCGAGACCGCGAAGAACATGGCCGAGTCCTATCAGCTCGCCGCGCGGGTGATGAGCACCACGCCCGCCGGCGCCGCGACCATGATCTCCGAGCTGCGGAGCATCCTCGAGAACAGCGCACAGGCCCGCGCGGTGGCGCCCGCCGCGCTCGAATTCGCCGCCGTGCTGCGGAGCCAAAATCCCGGCCAGGGCGAGCGCGCGTCCGACAACGCGATGATGGCGTGGTTCAAAGGGCTCGACATTCAGGGCGCCTTCGTCAACCGCAAGACCGGGCAGCTCGACCCGTCGAAGGCGGCCGAGGCGTTCCGGATGATGGAGGCGGCGAGCCTCCTTACGCACGGCCTGCTGACCGGCCAGGGATTCTACCAGTTCACCCGCATGGCGGGCCCGGCGGCGAGCCTCAGCCAGCTTCGCGATTATCTCACGCAATCCGTAGAGGTGATGCTCGGTCTCGGCCGCACCGGCGGACGCGGCATGCAGATGGCGATGAAGACCCTGCTCGGCGGGCATATGACCACGGCGGAGGTCGGGGAACTGCTGGCGCTTGGCGCAGTCGCGCCCGGCGGGATCGGCGGCACGAAAGGGCATCCCTTCCTGAAGCCGGGCGCCCTTGTCGGATACGCCGATCTTGCAACCAGGGGCGTGAATTACTGGTTTCAGCATGACCTGATGCCGCTCGTGCAGAAAGCCGAGCACGGCAAGGGCATGGCCGGGCTGATGGAGACGCTGGAGAAGTCCGGCGCGATGAACGCGAAGACCGCCGACCTGGTCGCCCTGATGTCGAGCACCGGCGCGTTTCCGGTGACGGCGGAGCGGCTTTTCAGCTTCCTGCTGATGAACCAGGCGCAAGTCGCGAAGTTCAAGGCGCAATTCGACAAGGCGCTTGGCGTGGACGCCGGCAAGGTGCTTGCCGACCAGTCCTGGACCATGAACGTCCAGAACCTGCAGGACGCTTGGACCGGCCTGATGGAGGCGGCGGGCGGCCCCGCGGCGCAGGCGGCGATTCCCGTGATGCGCGACACGGCGGACGCGCTCAAGACGCTGACCGGCTGGATCGGCAACAACCCGTGGGTCGGCGAAGGTCTCTCCGACTTCACTGGCATCTTCGGCACGTTCCTGACCGTGGCCGGCGGCACGATGATCGCCCGCGGTGCGCTGGGAATGCTCGCGAAGGTGCTGCCCCTCACCGCGGGCGCCTTCGCGGACTTCGCGGCCGGCACCGAGGCCGGGAGTGCTCTCGCGCTGCTGGGCACCTCACTGCCCGAGGTGGCGATCGGCGCAGTGGCGCTGGCGAAGGCCATCTCGATGCTCTTCGCCCTGTTCCACCACCGCACGATCTCCGCAACGCCAACAGCGGGCGTCAGCCACGGCATCATGTTGCACTGGACGGAGGTCGAGACGCCGAAGCCGCGCGGATGGGCGAACGGGGCCGGCCTCGCGAACGGCAAGCCCCTCTATCTCGGCCCGAGCATCCCGATGCCGCCGGTGCCGCCGGGGTACCATTGGCCCGCGCCGCTGCCACTGCCGCCGATCCCGCCCAAAGGGGGCGCGCCGATCACGATCAGCGCGCCGGTGCACGTGACATTGCCGCTGCCGCCGCTGAACACGGCAGACGTCGAGAGTTTTCTCGCGCATGCCTTCTACAACCTGCCGCCAGACGTGTTGCGCCGGCTCGGCCAAGAGCTCGCCGGGCAGACGGCGCCCGCCATCGCGGCGGCGGTGCAGCGCGTGTTGGCCGACCGCGGCCGCCAGGCGCGCCGGCAAACGCTTCAGGACCCCGCCAACGCTGAGACCGTGAGCCTCGGCAGCTTCGCAATGGGTGGCCTCTGAGGGGCGCGCGATCAGGAGAGGGATGAGAATGGACGATCTTACCACCATCTTCAGCACCACGATGGCGCGCACGGCGCTCGCGGATATCGAGGGCACTTTCGATCGCGCGGCGAAGCGGAGCGGGCTCACGGGGCGCCAGATCGGCGCGCTTGTGAAGCTTCGCGAGCGCAGCGTGGCGGCGCTCGATCGGATCGCCAAGGGCCGCGACCCGCGACTGCCCGCCGCGGTGCTCGATGAGGCTCTCGAGGGGATCGGCCGAATCCTGAGCGGCGACGCGAAGCAGGCCATCGCGAAGGCCGCTTCTGGCCCCGGGCACCGCGACACGACCGGGCTGCACAACGACGGGAAGATCCCGGCCTCGATCACCGGCGAGAAGCTCGAAGGCGAGGCGCTGGTGCGGGCTTGCATCGCCATCGCCAAGGAATTCCGAGAGCTCGCCGAGCAGGCCCGGAAGGCGTGCAAGAAGCTCAATGCAGAGGCGGAGTTCGACCGATGGGAGAAGCGCTATCACCGGCGCCTCTTCGAAGCGCTGCACAAAAAGGACTTGTGGCTGGCGCAGTTCGAGATGGCCGAGGCGCGGAGCGCGTTGAGCGGCCTGCTCGACCACGCCCGCATCGATCACGTGCTCGGAGAGGTCGAGCTGCCGCCGGAGCGGCCTCGAACGCACGGCGGGAAAAAGTGAAAGGAAACAACCGATGACCATGTGGGGCATTCAGCCCGGCCGGACTTGGACCGCAGAAGAACTGCGCGAAAAGCAGGCAACGGAAGAGCGGGAGTGGGCGCAGCAGCGCGCGCAAGCTGCACGGCAAGCCGCGATACAGAAGTGGGCCGAGCGTGGGGCCGGTGCCGTACTCGAGGAGATTGAACGGCACGGCGCGGTGCGCATCGGCGAGGACGGGGCGCTGGTCTACAGCGGAAACCATCTCGGCGACGAGCTGCTCGCCGCGCTCCGCCACCATGGCGCAGCAATTCGGCGCAGCTTGCGCGAGCGGTGGCACAATCGGGTGATCCTGGATGCCCCCGAGCCCTCGGCGCCGGCGACGTAGGCAGCGTGATGGACGAACCCGATCCACACCCGCCGGCGCGCGACTTCCGCAAGGGCGGGCGCCGGGCGCAGCCCAAGGGCGACGTGCTGCCCGGGCCCGGCAATCCGAGCCGGGCAACACGCGAGCGGCAGCGGCTCTTCCTCGAGGCGTTCTGCAAGTGCGGCTCGGTCTCGGCCGCAGCCGCGGCATGCGGGTTCGATCGGCGCCGGATCTCCGACTGGCGACGCGAGGATACGGCCTTCTCCGACGCCTTCGACCAGGCCGCAACGATGGTGCTCGGCAAGCTCGAAACCGAGGCGTGGCGGCGGGGCGTCGATGGCGTCGAGCGGGCGGTCGTGAGCGCGGGGAAGATCGTGACGACGGAGCGAGTCTACTCGGATTCGCTGCTCAATCGACTGCTTGCCCGGCACGATCCGCTCTATGCGAACCCGGCCGCGCAGATCGACATCAATTCAGGCCCGGGGACGGAGTTCAAGTTCCGCATCTTCGATCACGAGGGCAATCCGCTCGACGGCGGCCCGCCCTCTGATCCGCGCGCCCCGCACATCACGTTCAAAATCGACGGGCCGCCAGGCTTGGGCAGTAGCAGGGACGGAACAGGGGGGAAGCGATGACACCGTTGAATTCGACTGATGCCGCGATCGAACGCCTCGGCACCGCGATCTCTGCGCTCACCGGGAATACCTCCGCCAGCGTCGGCCTCGGCGCCCTCGCCGGAGTAGCGCGGGAGATTGTCGCCAGGCAGCCCGAGGGCCGTCGTCTCGCGACGCGCATGGCGGCGCTGATCCTCGCCGCAGCCGATCCGACCGTCCGCCGGGCGCTCGAGAAGCCCCATGACGAGGTCGAGATCACGGTGGCGATCAAGCCGGTGAAGGAGGCGCCCGAGAGCGGGGCGACGGAATGAGGGGCGACGTCGAGGCTACCGGGCCGTCGGGAGCGCGGCGCACGCAGTAGATCACCGGCGCCTTGCCGCGGAGGCCCTTGACCCACTCTCCGCCGCCTGTGCAGCCTTTCGCGACCTGCCGCGGTGCGGAGGGATTGCGATGCTGGAGAGGCCCCATGCCTGACGCCGCTCCCCGCTGGCTCGACCGGGACGCGGCCGCCGCGTACGTGAGCGTGCCGCCGCACCATCTGCCTCGCCTGGTCCGGGCGGGCAAGATTCCGCCGCCGAGCCTTCACCTCGGCCCACGCTCCCCGCGATATGACCGGCTGGCGCTTGACGCCGCCCTCGGGGTCTCGGCAGCCTCGGCGGACCACGAGCGCGCGATCCAGGAGGCGATCAATGAAGTCAGCAAGCGGGGGCGTGCGCGTCGTTCGGCGCCGGCTCGCTGACGGCACGATCAAGGAATACCGCTAAGCGGCGCGCCCTCTCGGTGCTCGGCCAGGTTTTCACCCTCCGCGAGGTCCTCCTTGAGTTGCGCGGCCTGGTCGGCAAGACCAAGCTGCTCGCCCACCTCGCCGAACACCCCGAGCACCAGGGCGGCCCGACACACCGCCGCTGGGGCAACCGGATCGTGTTCTACCCCGAGGATCTGCCACGCCTGCGCGGGAGCCTGGAATGCCCCTCAAGATCATCCGCCGGCCGGGCTCGGCCATGCTCTACGTCCGCGGCACCGTCCGAGGACAAAGCGTTTTCGAGAGCTTTGAAGCTGTTGGACCAAGGCGGACGGAAGAAGCCACGATGATCGGCATCAGGGCATGCGCGCGGCGCCCGATCCGCCGCCCTCACGCGCGCACAGGGCGTCTCGGCCAGCGGGTTGGCGCTGCACGCCCGAGAGGATCCGCGCGCGCGATGCCGGCTCGGACTGGAGCGCTCGGACACGATCACAGAAGCGTGAAAACCGGCCTTCGTTTGGATCGCCCGGTATCCGTCCGGTATCCGCGCCGAAATCTCGCCGCTGCCGGAATTGACTAAGCTATTGAATATATTGGTCGGAGCGGCGGGATTTGAACCCACGACCCCCAGTCCCCCAGACTGATGCGCTACCAGACTGCGCTACGCTCCGACCGGCCTTGCGCGATGTAGCAGCGGCACCCTCCCGCCGCAACGCGCGAGCACCGGGAAGGCGCCCGGTTCCTCAAACCAAGAGGTCCCGGATCTCCTCGAGCGCGTGCAAGGTCTCGGCCAGCACGCCGCGCAGCCGCTCCGCTTCCGGCTCCGGCTTCTGTCGCGCCGCCGGCCGCGCGGCCATAGGCGCGCCCGGGGGCAGGCCGGGGATCGGCAGCTCGGGGTCGCGCGCGCGCTCGGCCGCCGCCGCTGCCTGCTCCGATGCCGGAGCCGGCGGGATCTCGTCGCCGAGACGCCCCCCGCCGTCGCGGAGGAGGCGCTGCACCCCCTTGATCGTATAGCCCTGGATGTAAAGCAGATCCGAGATCCGCCGCAGCAGCGCGATATCGTCGGGACGATAGTAGCGCCGGCCACCGCCTCGCTTCAGCGGCTTCACCTGGCTGAACTTGCTCTCCCAGAAGCGCAGCACGTGCTGGGGAATATGCAGATCGTCCGCGACTTCGCTGATGGTGCGGAATGCATTCGGGGCTTTGCGCGGCTTGCCCGTCCCCTCCCCGCCCTCGGCCGTCCCCGCCGCGGGGCCCCGACCGTTCGCGCTCATTCGTCATCCCCCTCCGCAGGCTCCGCACCGTTCACCCGCGCCCTGAGCGACTGGCTCGGACGGAACACGAGGACGCGGCGCGGCAGGATCGGCACCTCGACCCCGGTCTTCGGGTTGCGTCCCACCCGCCGCCCCTTCTGGCGCACCGAAAAGGTGCCGAACCCGCTTATTTTAAGGGATTCTCCGCTCTCCAGGGCCGTCGCCATGCGGTTCAGGACCGCCTCCAGAAGGCCCGCGGACTCGTTGCGCGAGAGGCCGACTTCCGCGTAGATCTTCTCGGCGAGATGCAACCGCGTGATGGTGGGCATGCGGAAAGGCTAGGGCAAGCGCGCCCCGCGCGTCAACCGCGCGGCCGTCAAGAAATCACGAAAGCTCAGGATATTGGCAGCTGTTGGCGCATCAGGCCCTGAGCAACGCCGAGCCCCAGGTCAGGCCGCCGCCGAGAGCCTCCATCAGCACCAGCTGGCCCGCGCGGATGCGCCCGTCCCCGATCGCCTCGGCCAAGGCAAGCGGGATCGACGCCGCCGAGGTGTTCGCGTGGCGGTCGACGGTGACGACCACCCGCGAGGCCGGCAGCCCGAGCCGCTTCCCCATGGCGTCGATGATGCGGATGTTCGCCTGGTGCGGCACCAGCCAGTCCACGTCGTCGTGCGTGAGCCCGTTGGCCGCCAGCGCCTCGTCCACCGCCTCGGCCATGCGCGCGACGGCGTGGCGGAAGACCTCGCGCCCGTTCATCAGCAGGACGCCGGGCCGGTCGCGGCGGCCGACCGCGCCATCGACGCGGAGGATGTCGCCGAGCGCCCCGTCGGAGTGGAGGTGCGTCGAGAGCACGCCCCGATCCGTGCTGGCGCCGCTCCCCTCGCCCGCGAGCAGAAGGGCGGCGCCGGCGCCGTCGCCGAACAGCACGCAGGTCGCGCGATCCCTCCAGTCGAGGATCCGCGAATAGACCTCGGTGCCGATCACCAGCGCGCCCCGGGCCTGGCCCGCCCTGATCAGCGCGTCGGCGACGCCGAGCGCATAGATGTAGCCCGAGCAGGCAGCCGAAAGATCGAACGCGAAGCCCCGCGTGATACCGAGCGCGTGCTGGATGCGCACGGCGGTGGCGGGGAAGGCCTCGTCGGGCGTGCTGGTGGCGACGATCACCGCGTCGACGTCCCTCCCCGCCGCGCCGGCCGCCGCGAGCGCCGCGCGGGCCGCTTCCGCGCCCATGAAGCAAGCCGTCTCGTCGGGTGCCGCGATGTGGCGCTGGCGGATGCCGGTGCGCTCGAAGATCCAGGCATCCGAAGTGTCGAGCTCGCTCGGCAGCGCATCGTTGGTGACGACGCGGCGCGGCAGGTAGCCACCGGTCCCGGCGAGCACGGCGCGGACGACGCGCCGGCGAAGAGCGGCCCCGCGCTGGGCCACGCCCGTCTCGTCGTTCATCGCTTGCCGTTCCCGTCCGCTCGCGCGTGCCCGGCCGTCACAACGCCGCCGCGAGCGGGCGGCCGTCATCCGCCTCCTTGCGCCCGCCCGCGGCCGGCAGCGAGCCCATGCGGGCAAGCCCGGCCCGCATCGCATCGTTGAAGCCGTGCAGCACCATGTCCATCGCGACATCGAGCGCGTGGGCAAAGCCCTCTGCGTCGGTCCCGCCGTGCGACTTCACCACCACCCCGTTCAGCCCCAGCATCACCGCGCCGTTGTAGCGCCGCGGGTCGAGCCACTCGCGCAGCCTATCGAGCGCCGGGCGCGCCAGCAGATAGCCGAGCCGCGCCGAGAGGCTCGATTCGAACACCTGCCTGAGCAGGCCGCGCACCAGCTTGAGCGCCCCCTCCCCGGTCTTGAGCGCGACATTGCCGGTGAAGCCGTCCGTCACGATCACGTCGGTGGTTCCTGCGGCGATGTCGTAGCCTTCGACGAAGCCGCGGAACTGCGGCCCGATCGGGCTCTCCTTGAGCAGCTCCGCGGCCTCGCGCAGCTGCTCGCCGCCCTTCATCTCCTCCGAGCCGACATTGAGGAGCCCGATGGTGGGCGCGGTGAGGCCGAGCACGGTGCGCGCGAAAACATCGCCCATCACCGCGAACTCGATGAGGTTGCGCACGTCGCAGGAGACGTTGGCGCCGAGGTCGAGCATGATCACGTCGCCGCGCTCGGACGGGCCGACCGCCGCCATCGCCGGCCGGTCGATGCCCGGCAGCGTCTTGATCACGATCTTGGCGAGCGTCAGCAGCGCGCCGGTATTGCCGGCCGAGATGACGCCCGCCGCCTCGCCGCCGGCCACCGCGTCGATCGCCACCCGCATCGACGCCTGGCGCATCCGGAGCGCCGCCGTCGGCTTCAGCTCGTCGCCGATCACGTCCGGGGCGTGGCGAACGACCGAGCTCCCCGCCGCGCGGCGGAATCGGCCGAGCAGCTTCTCGAGCCGGGCGCTATCGCCCACCAGCAGGAACCGCATCTCGGGATGCCGCTCCGCGGCGATCTCCACCCCGCCGATGATCGCCTCGGGCGCATGATCGCCGCCCATCGCATCCACGGCGAGCGTGGGGGCCTCGGTCATCCAAGCAGTCCTCCGGCGGCCGCCGCGGTCCTCAGACCCGGACGACGCCCTTCAGCCCCTTGTCGGCCGCCGGCGCCACCTCTCGCCCGTCGTAATAGCCGCAATGGCCGCAGACGTGATGCGGGCGCTTCAGCTCGCCGCAATTCGGGCACTCGCCGTACGCCTCGCTCTGCAACGCGTGGTGGCTGCGTCGCATGCCCCGCCGCGACGGCGAGGTCTTCTTCTTCGGAACGGCCATGGGAAAAGGCCCTTTCGCTCTTGTCCAAGCTCTGCCGGCCGGCTCGGGCGGGGGACGGGGTCAAAAAATATCGCGCTCAGCAGCCTCTGCCGCAACCTCGCCATGAGCGAAGGCGCTATCGGGCCATTTCCACGCGGGCCCCCTGCTAGCAGAGGGTCTCAGCGCCCGCAAGGGAGCAGGCGGCCGTCCCGTCGCGGCCTATTCGAGTTCGGGCCGGCGCGGCCAGGGATCGAGCGCCAGGGCCAGCTGCTCGGCCGTCGCCTCGCCGAGATCGAGCGTGGCCCCGTCGTAGGGGATCTCGTCGGGCGCCTCCGGATCGAACGCGTCGTCTCCGCCATCCGCATCCTCGCCGCCCGCGGCGACGAACCGCACCGAGAAGCTCTCCGCCACCTCGGTGGAAAAATCCTCGGCCGTGATGACGCAGGTCTGCACCACCCGCGCGGCGAGCCGGCCGGCGGCCGCGATGACACCGCGCGTCTCGCGCCGGAGGGCGAAGTCGCAGCCGAGCGCCTCGATCTCCGGGATGCGCAAGCGCCGCGCGAGCGCCGCGCGCTCCGCCGCACTCGCCTCCACGTGCACCGTCCGGCCGCTGGCCGGGATGTCCGCGAGGGCGAGCGGCCGCACGAGCTCGGGCTTCACGCGCGTGCCGCCCGAAAGCAAGCGGCCCCGCTCGCGAACGCGGCGAAGGGCTGGCCGGCGAGATGCCGGTCCTCGGCGCGGACGAGGCGCGCAAGCGCGGCCGGCGCGCCGGCCTCGGGCCGGCCGCGCCAGACATTGCGGGCGAGTGCCGCCTCGAGCGCCGCATCGTCCCCGGCCGCCAGCGCCGCCGCATAGGCCGCCGAGCGCCCGTGGAACGCCTCCCACATCGCCTTCACCCGCTTGCCCACCGAGAGATCGCCCACGCCCATCTCGCGCAGGTTCACGTCCATATCGCTGAACATGGCGTCGAACACGGCCTGGGCGAGGCGATGGCCCGCGGGTGGCTCGGCCTCGAGCCGGCGCACCAGGAGGAAGGCGAAGAGGCCGATCAGGTCGAACCGTCCGTCGAGCGTGTCGGGCACGCCGAGCTCCCGATAGAGGAACGGCGCCCGCGCCGCCTCGACGGCATGGCCGTAAAGCACGAACCCCACCCGCTCGTAGCGCCGCGGCAGACCGAACACGTCCCCCCTCCCCTTCGCGTCTGCGGGAGCACCCGATTGACTTCCGGCCGCGACCGTGAGACCGAAACCCGGGCACATAGCGTGCCCGCCGCCGGGGTCAACCGGCCCCGGAAGACCCGGGGGGAGCTTGCTCGCCGTGCGCCATCTTCGCCACCGCCGCCTGGCCGTGCCCTGCGAGTCGCGGGCGCTCCGCCAGCGCCTTCCCGCGCTCGGGCTTTGCCTCGCGCTTTCCGCCGCTCTCTGCGGCTGCGGGCTCTTTTCCGCGCCCATCCGCTATCGCGGCCAGAACGTGACGCCCGACCAGCTCAGAGAGCTCGTCCCCGGGACGACCACCGAGGCCGACGTCCGGGCCCTCCTCGGCGAGCCGACGAGCCAGAGCCTCTTCGATGCGGATCGCTGGGCCTATATCGGCCAGCAGACCCAGGAGCGCATCGGGCGCTACCCCGGCGTCGTGCAACAGGACGTCGTGGTGCTCACCTTCAACAGCCAGGGCCTGCTCCAGAGCGTGCAGCACCTCGACAAGAAGAACGCGGTCCAGGTCAGCATGGCGGCGGGCGCGACGCCCTCGCCCGGCGGCAGCGCCTCGTTCATCCAGCAGCTCATCGGCAATGTCGGGCGCTACTCGCCCACGCCGGTGACCGGAGGGGGAAACCAGGGCGGGCTGAACGGCGGCACGCCCAACCAATAGCATCGCGCCCCTCCGGCGCCGTGGCGCGAATCGGAACGCGGTGCTGATCTTGGGCCCATGCCCCACTTTCGTCTCGAGGCAGCGTCGGGCGGGCGGGTGGCCGGGGTGGACGAGGCCGGCCGCGGCCCGCTCGCCGGCCCCGTGCTCGCCGCGGCGGTGGTGTTCCGCAACAGCCCGCCGCGCAGGCTGGCCCGGCTGATCGACGATTCGAAGGCGCTCGCGCGGCCGGCGCGCGAGGAGGCCTTCCGCCGCCTGCTCGCTTGCTCTTCTGTCGAGATTGGCTCGGTCGAGATCGGCGTCGGCGCCGCGTCGGTGGCGGAGATCGTCGCCCTCAACATCCTCCGCGCGAGCCTGCTCGCCATGTGCCGGGCGGTCTCCCGCCTCCCCGCCCCGCCCGACCTCGCGCTGATCGACGGGCCGATCGCGCCCGCGCTTGCCTGTCCCGCCCGGACGGTGGTGGACGGGGACGCGATCTGCCTTTCGATCGCCGCCGCCTCGATCGTGGCCAAGGTGCTGCGCGACCGCGCCATGGCCCGCCTCGCCGTGCGCTTCCCCGGCTATGGCTGGGAGGCGAACGCGGGCTACCCGACACCTTCCCATGAGGACGCGATCCGCCGCCTCGGCCCGACCCGGCACCACCGGATGACGTTCGGCATGCTGCGCTCGCTTGGAGGCGGTTGACGCGGCGCGGGTCGCCCGACCACCATGGCGGCCCCAATCCCGGCGAGCTGGAGAAACCCGGCCATCGACCACGAGCTGCCGCTCGATCAGGTGGTGCTTGGCGAGTGCGTGCAGATCCTGCGGATGCTGCCGTCCGCGTCGGTCGATTGCGTCTTCGCCGACCCGCCCTACAACCTCC